>CALXWX010000002.1 GCA_944392565.1 uncultured Alphaproteobacteria bacterium
GCGCAGCGGCGGGGTGGTCAGAGTGGTCAAGAAAGAGCTACATCTTTGTCATTGCGAGTGAAACGAAGCAATCCAGTCAATTATGCACGCACGCGAATGCGTGCGACTTTATTATCCACTGGATCGCCACGGTCGCTACGCTCCCTCGCGATGACAAAAAGAAAGCCACGGAATGGCACACAAAAGCAGTCCGCGCCGTTGGCGCGGACAACACTTGCACTTTGCACTCTGAACTTTGCACTTTGAAAAAACGGGGCATTTGCCCCGTTTTTTACATCATGCCCGGCATACCGCCACCCATTTGTGGGGCGGGTTTTTCTTCGGGTATTTCTGACATCACCGCACCGGTTGTCAATAATACACCGGCGGTGCTGGCGGCCGCCTGGATTGCGGTTTTTACAACCTTGGCTGGGTCAATAATCCCAGACTTCATCATGTCGACATATTCGCCCGTTTGCGCATTGTACCCAAAATTATAGTCTTTGGATTCCATGACCTTGCCGACAACGATTTCGCCGGACACGCCCGCGTTTTCAGCAATCTGGGCACATGGTGCAACCAATGCGCGGCGTACGATATCAATACCGACATTTTGATCTGTATTCGCGCCGGTCAGTTTATCCAACGCCGCCGCCGCGCGTACTAACGCAATTCCACCACCGGCGACAATACCATCGGCAACGGCGGCGCGTGTTGCCGCCAATGCGTCATCAACACGGTCTTTCTTTTCCTTGACTTCGACCTCTGTCATGCCGCCGACTTTGATAACGGCAACACCACCAACCAATTTTGCCAGGCGTTCTGCCAGTTTTTCTTTATCGTAATCGCTGGTTGATGTTGCCATCAGTTTGCGGATTTCATCGGCGCGCGCATTGATTGCCGCCTTGTCACCCGCGCCCTGGGCAATCAGGGTTGAATCTTTGCTGACAACAACTTTTTTCGCGCTGCCCAGAACATCCGTGGTGATGTTTTCAAATGTCATACCCATATCATCTGATATAACTGTTGCGCCACAAACCGCCGCGATGTCTTTCAACATTTCTTTGCGTCTGTCGCCAAATCCTGGGGCTTTGACCGCACAAACCTTTAACCCGCCGCGCAGTTTATTCAGCACCAATGTCGCCAACGCTTCGGATTCGACATCTTCGGCAATAATCAATAATGGGCGACCCGATTGTGCCACTGGTTCCAAAATTGGCAATAATGCTTGCAGACCGGTGATTTTCTTTTCCGAAACCAAAATTTGTGCGCCATCCAATTCAGCCAGCATTTTCTCGCTGTTTGTTACGAAATAGGGCGACATAAAACCTTGGTCGAATTGCATACCTTCGACAACATCGATTTCTGTTTCCAATCCCTTGGCTTCTTCGACTGTGATAACGCCTTCTTTGCCAACCTTTTCCATTGCGCCGGCAATCTTTTCGCCAATTTCAGCATCCGAATTAGCCGAGATTGTTGCAACCTGGGCAATTTCCGCGCTGTCTTTGACTGGGCGCGCATGCTTTTCAATATCTGCCACAACGGCTGCGGTTGCCATATCGATACCGCGTTTTATATCCATTGGATTCATTCCCGCGGCGATGACGCGCCGTCCTTCGCGGATAATTTTTTGCGCCAATACAGTTGCTGTTGTGGTGCCGTCCCCAGCATCATCGCCGGCTTTCTTGGCGACTTCTTGGACCATGCGTGCGCCGATATTTTCTTGGGGATCTTTTAATGATACCGCCTTGGCCACAGTAACACCGTCTTTGGTTGCGGCCGGTGCGCCGTATGATTTATCGATTACAACCGTGCGACCCTTTGGTCCCATGGTGATTTTTACAGCGTTCGCCAACTTATCAACGCCCGCCGCCATTTTATCCGTATCAAAAACAATTTCTTTTGCCATGATTTAAATCCTTATTCTAAGATGCCTAAAATATCTGTTTCTTTGATTAATACATAATCTTTGCCGTCAATTTTAACCTCGTTCGCAGATGACGCCCATTTCGCAAACAGCACGACATCACCAACCGCAACCGACATAGGCACGCGATCATCGCCATCAAATGCGCCATCGCCCACCGCGATTACGCGTCCGCGTGATGGTTTTTCTTTTGCGTTATCTGGGATTATAATTCCGCCGGCGGTTTTATTTTCTTCTTCGACCCGCTCCAGCAGGACATAGTTATGTAACGGTTTAAACATATGCATTTCTCCTTTGTTAAACCCATGTAATCTTGCTTCTGCGTGTGAATATAGTGCGTCAGTTTCGGATTTCAAGACTTGATTTTATACATTCACTATAATATGCTGTACGCATCGGCGCAATGGGAACAAAAGGGGATATATATGTACGATAAAAACAATGTATTTGCAAAAATAATTCGTGGTGAAATTCCATCCCGCGTGGTGTACAGCGATGATTATGTGTTGGCATTTCATGATAATGCACCGCGTGCAAAAACGCATGTTTTGGTGGTGCCGCGTGGGGAATATACAGATATCTATGACTTTACCGCCAACGCCCCCACAGAATTACAGATGGGCTTTTGGCGCGGCGTGCGTGCAACCGTGGACGCATTAGGTTTACGGGAAAACTTTCGCACAGTCGCGAATACGGGACCTGGTGCTGGACAGAGTGTATTTCATTTTCATGTGCATATAATGAGTGATGAACGATTCAAAACAGACTTTTAATATTCGTGTTGTGCCGCGTGCCAGATTAAATAAAATTGTTGATGACGGATGCGGCAATCTGCGCGTGTATACAACCACCGCGCCCACGGATGGTGCGGCAAACGCGGCGGTGATAAAAATGCTGGCGCGGCACTTTGATGTGCCAAAATCCAGCATTCAAATCATCCGCGGCACCACATCCCGGGATAAAGTTATCCAGTTTTAATAATTCACTATTTTCCGGATCAGTTCGGTCGGCGTGCGCGCAACATGAATGTTATAGTCATGTACACTTTCGATAAATCCAGACCGCTGCATATGTATAAACAGTCGCGCAAATGGCGCCCAAAATGATGCAGTGTTCAAAAAGAACAGCGGCTTTTTCGATTCACCAATCTGTTGCATCGTCATAATATCGGTCAGTTCATTCAGTGTACCGATTCCGCCTGGCAATATTATGAATGCATCAGACAATTCAAACATTTTTTGTTTGCGTTCATTAACACCATCGACAACCTCTATATCAACACCGGTATGTACTGGTTCTTGTTTTTCGATAACATTGCTTGTCGATACACCGATAACATGCCCGCCGGCGTCCAGTGCCGCGGTCGCAACCGTACCCATCAGACCAACATCGCCACCACCAAAAACCATACGAATATTATTTTCGCCCAGAAATTCGCCAATTTGTGCCGCATGACGCGCAAAGTCTGGATTAGTGCCGAATTGATGTCCGCAATAAACCGCAATAGATTTCAATCTTCCTGTCATAATGTGATTTTCCTTTATTTTTGGAAATTATAGCATAAAATGACTGCGTTATGAATCAAAACTTTATTGATTTTATGCGGAAATACCAGGGGGCCAAATTGGCTGTGGCGGTCAGTGGTGGGGTGGATTCAGTCTGCCTGTTGCACTGGTTGGTAGAACTAAAAATGGATGTGGTGTGTTTACATGTAAATCATGGGTTGCGCAGAAATGCCGAAACAGAAACACAATATGTGCGTGAACTGTGCGACAAATTAAATATTCCGTGCCAGATTTTTTATTGGACAGATGATAAGCCAACCACGGGACTAGAAGCCGCCGCCCGTAACGCACGGTATAAATTCATGACCGATTTTTGTCATGAAAATAATATTGATGCATTATTGACCGCGCACCAGGCCGATGACCAGATTGAAACATTTTTAATGAATTTGGGGCGGGGCAGTGGTCTGTATGGTCTGGCGGCGATGCGACGCGAATCTGTGCGTGATGGGGTTAAAATCTTGCGACCATTATTGAATGTTTCGCGCGCAGAATTGGCGAAATATTGTAAAGATAATGGAATTAAATATTTTTCTGATGAAATGAACAATGATCCACAGTACACACGCGTGCGCATTCGCCAGAATCGGCATTTGCTGGCGGACAAACTGGGGATTACTGATGCGCGAATTTTATTGGCGATTAATAATCTGGGGCGTACGCGTGACGCAATGGACAGAAAAATTGCAGATTTGGCGGCGCATGTCATTGATAATCAGCGCGCGGTATTTGATGCATCTTTTCTATTTGACCCCGAACCCGATATTAGATTAAAGTTGCTGGGGACACTGATTCAAAAAATCGGGGGGGATGAATATCAGCCACGCTTGAATTCGCTGTCAAATGCACTAATTAATTTGCAGCACGACTGTAAATTCACATTGGGGCATTGCACGTTGCGGCGGTTGGGAACCCGAATTTTAATCGTGTCAGAAGGCTCAAAAACAAGTTTCAGGACAAGATATGGAAAACAAAAATCAAAAAAACATGAATAACAAGAAAAACAAGAACGGATTTTTTCGCCGCGGGGACGGTGGCAATGTATTTCTGATTATCTTTGTGGCGTTGTTCGCAGCAATGCTGGTGCGTGCGTTTGTTGCATCGCCATCGGCGCCGCAATTTTTGCCAGACGGCACACCCGCGCCCCAGCCGGTTGAATTAACTTTTTCTGATGTGTTGCGGCGTGCATCTGATATAAAGACAATGGAAATTCGTGGTAATGACGCATCAGGTACATTGAACGATGGCACGCCGTACACGGCAACAATTACATATGATCCAGAACTGTTGGGCAAAATTGCCGACAGTGGTGCAACAATATCAATCGACACATCAAAAACATGGGTTGATTATCTGGGAACATGGGTGCCGATTTTGATGGGGCTGTTCTTTATATGGTGGATTTTCCGCGGGTTCAAGGGCGCGGCGGGTGGCATCGGGCGCACATTGACGCAACAAAACCCGACAAAAATCACAACAGGAAAAACAAAAACGACATTCAACGATGTTGCCGGTATTGATTCTGAAAAGCAAGAATTAATGGAAATTGTTGATTTCCTGAAAAACAAAGAAAAATTTCAGGCAGTTGGTGCGCGCGTGCCGCGTGGGATATTGCTGTCGGGCGAACCAGGCACGGGTAAAACATTGCTGGCGCGTGCAATCGCAGGCGAAGCGAATGTCCCGTTCTTTGCCGCATCCGGCAGTGATTTTTCCGGAATTATCGTTGGTCTGGGGGTTGCAAAAATCAAAGAAATATTTGACATGGCAAAGCGTAATGCACCATGCATATTATTCATCGATGAAATTGACGCAATTGGCCAGCGGCGCAGTACGCATTCATACAATGATCAAGATCGCGAACAAACATTAAATCAATTGCTGATTGAAATGGATGGATTTTCGAATGATACGGGCATAATTGTTATCGGGGCAACGAACCGTGCGGACATGTTGGATCCGGCATTGTTGCGCCCGGGTCGCTTTGACCGCCAGGTATACATTGAACTGCCCGATCTGTCGGGACGGCGTCAGATATTGGATTTGTATGCCAAAAAGGTGAAAATTGCATCTGATGTCAATCTGCAAGATTTGGCGCGTGGCACAACCGGATTTTCCGGCGCAGATTTGGAAAATTTACTGAACGAGGCTGCATTACTGGCGGTTCGTAATGGTCGCACAGAAATTGCCCCCGCGGATATAGAAGAAGCCCGTGATAAAATATTGATGGGACCGCGCAAGGTTCGCAAGATGCGTCCCGAAGATATCAAATTGACCGCATATCACGAAGCGGGTCATGCGTTCGTCAGCGTAATGTATTCGGATATCACCGACCCGATACACAAGGCGACAATTATTCCGCGTGGTCGCGCACTGGGGATGGTCCAGCATTTGCCCATTGATGACAAGGTTTCAATGACCATTGCCGAAGTTCGTGCAAATCTGGCGATTGCGCTGGCGGGGCGCAGTGCCGAAGAGGTATTTTTTGGCACGGATAAAATAACCACTGGCGCAGAAAGCGATATCGCCATGGCAACGCGGTTGGCGCGCTATTCGATAACAACGGCCGGGTTGTCGGAAAAAGTCGGACTGGCGGCAATAAACCAGGTAAATAATTTTGGTAATCGGACGGCATTGGAAAACGCGTCTGAAAAAACCGCGGAATTGGTCGATGCCGAAGTGCGCGCGTGGTTGGACGCGGCGCATGCCGATGCCACACGGTGGTTAAGTAAAAATAAAGAAACCGTTCGCAAGTTAGCAGAAGAATTATTGGCACGCGAAACATTGACGGGCGATGAAATCAAAGAAATCATTTCTGGTCAATCACAGAAAAAGACAGCAAAAAAATCAAAAACACCAGGAACAACGCGCAAAAATGCCAAATCAAAATAATACACCGAATTTTGAAGTGCTGCACATGCCACCAGAAAACACCAATTCTTTATTGGTGACATCCGGTGGCGATGCCGTAATTTTTGACGCATGGGGTCGCGCGGATGCGTGGGAAAAACTGCTGGAATCGCGTGGTTTGCGATTGCGGGCGATATATTCAACGCATGGGCATGGCGATCATATTTCTGCGGCACCCGAACTGGCAGAAAAGTATAATGTTCCATGGTATTTAAACAGCGAAGACAATGTATTAATATCATGGTCTGACGGTTTGCTGGAATATTTTGGATTGCCCAAACTGGACGGCAATTATCGCGCCCCCACAGATATCGATTCTGGTAATATAGAGATATTGCCAAATATTTATATGGATGTTATTGAAACGCCCGGGCATTCAGCGGGCGGCATGTCGTATTATTTCCCAGATTTTGGTGTTTTGGTTACAGGCGACACATTATTCCGTGACAGTTGTGGTCGATATGATTTGCCAGGTGGTGATATGAACGCGCTGATGCAATCGATTGCAAAGATTTATGAAATGAATTTACCGGACGAAACATATGTTGTTCACGGTCATGGTATTGATTCGACTATTGGAATATTAAAAAAAGAAAATCCATATTTCAAAGAATGATAAAAAAAACGCCCAAACGGGCGTTTTTTTATTTTTGTACGAAATGCACACTGTATTGTGGCTTTTTGTCCGGCCCCAGTGATGCGCGTACAACCTTGTTTGATGCGACTTGGACCGCGCGAATCAGGTTTGAACGATCTTTGCGTTCTGCCTTGGTCAGTGCATCGATTGCCTTGGTAATTTCGATTTGAATTTGCCGTTTCATAAACCCGGTGTCATCCGTTTCGAATATACCGGCACTGGATACCTCTGGCGTGCCTTTCAGGAAACCGCGCTTGTCCACCGGCAGCGTGACAAATATCGCACCATTGGTGGCAATCTTTTTACGGGTTTTGTACACTGGGTCATCCGTGCTGCGTTCGGTTTCACCTTCCATAACAACGAAACCTGTTTCGATTGTTTCTGCGATATACGGCGCTTCGCCATCAGCCAGTGCAATCATTTCGCCATTATGCACAACCATCATATGCTTTGCACCACCGCGTTCCATCGCCATTTTCCCGTTCAGCATTTCGTTAATATAATCGCCATGCATCGGGACAGAAACCTGGGGATGAACCATGTCATAGAATCGTTCAAATTCCGGACGACCGGCGTGACCACTGGCGTGCAGATGATCTGTATCAAATATCGTATGTGTCTTGATGCCCATCCGCGCCAGTTTGTTGTACAGATATGAAACATCTTGTTCGCGACCCGGGATAATAATTGCACTGAACAGAACAGTGTCCGTTGGCTGTAATTTCATTTCTTTCACATGCCCACGACACAGACGCGTCAGCATTGCATATTGTTCACCCTGGGAACCGGTCAAGAAAATTGCCTGTTTTTCTGCGGGTAAATCTTTGATGTCGCTGTGCAGATAAACTTCATCGCGTCCCAGATATCCAAAATCCATACCCATTTCGCGGAATTCTGGCAATCCGACATACGGCACCGGGTTTGGATTACTGCGTTCTTTGATTGCGGCAACGCGTCCCGCGGCACGCGCGGCCTCTGTAAACATTTTCATACGCGCAATCGACCGCGAATACCCGGTAACCAACACGCGACCCGGGGCGTTTTTCATAATTTCAGTTAATGTTTCGCGAACCTGGACTTCGGTTGTCTGTGCCTCTTGCCGGGATGCAGATGTTGAATCACACATGCATGCCAACAATTTTGGGTCAGACCCAATTTCACGCAAGCGCGCATAGTCGGTTGGTTCTTCTATTGGGTTATCATCGTTAAATGTCCAATCGCCTGTATGTAAAACCTTGCCGGCGGGTGTTTTGATAATCAACATCTGGGCTTCTGGTACGGAATGGGAAACATGGAATGTTTCAACTTCGAACGGGTCCAGTTTCAGCGTTGCGCCATGATGATCAAATATCACGATATCTTTACCCGGGGTAAAATCAATTTCGCACCCGCGGAATGTCTGTGCCAATATTTCGCCCGGAAAACGGGTACAGTAAATAGGCTTTCTGAATTTTGGCCAAACATATTTCAATGCGCCGATATGATCTTCGTGACCATGGGTCATAACGAAACCAACAACATCTTTTTTGCGCTTTTCCAGCCATGTTGTATCACAATATTGAACATCGCCGGCGCCGATTTCTTCTTCCAGAAATCCCATGCCGCAATCAACGACCAGATATTTCCCCTTGTATTTATAAACATACATATTCTGACCGACATGTTCCAAACCGCCCAGTGCCATAAAGTACAATTTTTCATCGTTTTTATCACTTTCATGTTTGTTCATGCCGCGTATTTTTGCGGGCTTTTTCTGCGCCACATCTGCATCGGCAATTGTATCCGGTGCGAATGGCTTTTCTTTTACTTTTACCATATATAATCCTTTTTATTCAGTTTTCATATTTGCGCCGCCACATCAATCCATTGCCAATAAAGAATTTCTTTATTTGTAGTGAATCTGTGGCGGCGCGGCATTTTTCCCACGCGATAATAAAAAATAATTATATCCAACGGGGATGGTTATCCAGGACGCACAGCGTCCTAAATCTCTCTGTTTTCGGTGATAATAATACACTATTATCAATTAAATGCAAGGAAAAATGAAATCGCCCAAATGGGCGATGCTTATGACGGTAATTGAATAAACCAGTCTGGATGCGTTGATAGCAAGTCCATTCCGGCGTCCAAAACCTGGCGATATTCCAAGAAACGCGCCTTGTCTTCTTTACCCAGATTGCTGATTGCGGGTAATTTGACCGTCATCGGATTTACATGCTTGCCATCTTTGATGATTTCATAGTGCAAATGTGGTCCGGTGGACAGTCCAGTTGACCCCACATACCCGATTGTCTGACCCTGTTTTACAGTTGTCCCGACAACGACACCCTTGGCAAAACGGGACATATGCGCATACAGTGTTTCATATGATGCATTATGACGCAGCTTTATATAATTCCCATGCCCATTGTTATAACCGCGCGCAACAACGCGACCCGCACCCGCGGCTGGGATTGGTGTCCCGGTTGATGCACGGAAATCAACACCCTTGTGTGCGCGGGTATAACCCAATACTGGGTGTTTACGACTGGTTGAAAAACTGCTGGTGACGCGGGCATTGTTTATTGGTGTGCGTTTCAGTGATTTTATCGCGCCATTGCCATTTTCGTCATAGTATCCAACCTTGTCATCAGATTTTTTAAACCGATACATTTTGACATTGCCACGCAACGCCTCGAACTGTACGGCCAACACGCGACCGTTTTCAACCTTTTTGCCATTTGAAAAGTTTTCTTCATACAACACGGAAAAATGTTGTCCGGCACGAACATCGCGTTCAAAGTCCATTTCAAATGCCAATAAATCATAAACTTCGGCTAAAATACCATCTGGAATCCCCGCACGTGCGCCCGCCAGGTAAAAACTGTCCCCATCACGAATTTCCCCCGCACGATATACCGCACGACGATCTGGTTCGATGTCCTGGGCGCTGCACAGCCATTTGCCGGCATCATCGCATGTTATTTCAACCCGCCGCCATGGGGACGGGATAATAACGATTTTGTCAACCGGGGCATCCGGGCTGGTGCGCACAAATTCGATTTTGTCGCGTTCCGCACGCAGATTGGTTATATCAGCATCGGATTTTAATACTTTTGCGATTTCCAGCACATCCGCATTGGAAAAACCCTGGTCTATCAATAAATTAGACAGCGTATCCCCCGCCGCGACCACAACAACCGATGTATGTGCCGCATCCCCCGATAATACAGACGCGCCATCATTATGATTATGCCGTGTAATTAATAATACTACGGCGATGATTGCCAGCACAATTGCCAATGCCACCACAGCGCGCGCAACATTGGTTGAATTAATAATATCTTTTACTTTTTTCATGCATCGGATTATAATTGTTTTATGACAATAAATCAAGCGTTTGAAATCCTGATGCGTGCCGGCGGCATTCGCGCCGCGCGGGTAATAACTGAAAATACGACAAATTTTTCAAAAATAAAAATTTGGCGCATGGCGCGTGCATTGCGCCGTGGGGTGCCGGTTGCGAAAATAATCCACCAGAAATGGTTCTATGGATTGCGATTTTATACGAATAAATACACACTGGACCCACGCCCAGATACCGAAACATTGGTTTCGGCTGTTATATCAGATGTAAATCATAATAACGGTGTGCATATTCTGGATTTAGGCACCGGCACCGGTTGCATTGCCGTGGCATTGGCAAAAAACATCCCAAACGCGCATGTTTTGGCAATTGAAAAATCGCGCGGCGCGGCGCGCGTTGCACAAAAAAATGTTCGCGATTTAAATGCCACAGACAGCATTTCTGTAAAAATTGGCGATTTTACAAAACAAAACATAATCCGCCAACCACGCTTTGACATAATCGTATCAAATCCGCCATATATTGCGCGTGGTGATACGCGGGTTGATATTGGCGCATCACATGACCCAAAAATGGCACTGTACGCCGCCGATAATGGGTTGGCGGCATATATCGCAATTGCAAAAAATGCGCGCAAATGGATTACGCGCGGCGGCAAAATATATCTGGAAATCGGCGACGGGGCGGGGCGCGATGTACGAAAAATATTCACAACCGCCGGATGGAAATTTGTTCGTTCAGAAATGGACTTGGCTGGAATTGATCGCGTGCTGGTGTTTTCATCCAAATAAAAACGCCCCAACCGGGGCGCATTTTTATTCTGCCAGGGTTCCAACCGACATCGTTATACGACGCACACCACTGCTGATCGATTTTTCTTTATTTATTTTTGCGTGCTTTATTTCACCCGTATGATAAACATGCGTTCCACCACACAGTTCGCATGATACATCGCCGGCGGTAATAACCTTGACTGTGTCGCCATATTTTTCACCAAACAGCGCCATCGCACCGCGTGACTTTGCATCATCTATGGACATCTCTTCATGTTTAACATCCATATTTGCATCAATCCATTTATTAACCAAATCTTCGACAGATTGTTTTTCTTCGGCGGTCATTGGGCGCCCAAATGAAAAGTCGAAACGCACAGAATCTGGTGAAACCTTGGATCCGCGCTGTTCAACATCTTCATTCAGAACATGACGCAATGCGGCTTGTAATAAATGTGTTGCGGTATGGGCGCGCGTTGTTTGTGTGCGTACCGCGGAATTAATCACGGTTTTTACCACATCACCAACATGTAAATCCGCCGCCAATGTGCCTTTGTGAATAACAATATTATCAACACGACCGGCTTCGCCGACATTCATTACTGTTTGCCCATCCAGATTTTTTAATTCGCCACTGTCGCCAACCTGACCACCCTGGGTGCCATAGAAATTTGTTTTATCTAATGCAACCTCGACCGCGTCACCTGCCGATGCGCTGGATATAAATTCGCCATCGCGCAGTATTGCCAACACTTTGGATTCCAGTTTATCGTCTGGGGCATATTTTGTTGTGTCATCTGTTGCCGGCAATTGTGTTTGTGATTCCCACAGTGTGCGCGTTCCCTTGGTATTGGCGCGACTGCGTTCTTTTTGTTCGCCCATTGCGCGTTCAAATCCCACAACATCAACATCGATATTTTTTTCGCGCAAAATCATTTGCGTCAAATCTAATGGGAAACCATATGTGTCAAATAACTTGAACGCAATTTCCCCCGGCAAGATATTATTTTGAATTTTTGGAATTTCATTATCCAATAATTTAATCCCATTTTGCAGCATGTCCGCAAACGCATTTTCTTCGTTTTGAATAATTTCAACAACGCGTTTTTCTTCACGCCCCAATTCTGGATATGCCGCGCCCATTTCGGTAATCAGCGCCGGATACAGTTTTGATAACAATGCCCCACGATGCCCCAATAATTGCCCATGCCGCATTGCCCGGCGCAGTATTCGGCGAATTACATACCCGCGGTCTGTATTGCTGGGGATAACGCCATCAGCGATGGCAAAACCAACGGCGCGCAAATGGTCGGCAATAACCTTGAACGATGCAATGTTTTCAGGGGTCTTTTTTACACCAACAATATCTTCGGTGGCGCCGATTAATGCAGAAAACAGGTCGGTGTCATAATTATCAACCTTGCCCTGTAATAATGCCGCCCAGCGTTCCAACCCCGCGCCTGTATCGACATTTTGCTTTGGCAATGGCGTCAGATTTCCATTTGCATCACGATCGAATTGCATAAAGACATCATTCCAGATTTCAACCCAGCGGTCGTCTTCGTTTTCAATGTCTGCACCAAAATCATAGAATATTTCCGTGCATGGTCCGCATGGTCCCGTGTCGCCCGCCGACCACCAATTATCTTTATCGCCCAGACGGATTGCATCTTTGCCCGCAACCTTGCGCCAGATTTCTGTTGATTCGTCGTCCGAAACATGTGTGGTGACACGCAGCCGCGCCGGATCCAGTTTTAATACATTTGTTAACAAATCCCACGACATTTCAATTGCGCCAGCCTTGAAATAATCACCAAACGACCAGTTCCCCAGCATTTCAAAGAATGTATGATGCCGACCGTCAAATCCCACTTCATCTAAATCATTATGCTTTCCACCCGCACGGATGCATTTTTGCACATCTGCAACGCGTGGTGCGAATGCGGGTTCGGTTCCCTGTAAAATTCCCTTCCATGGGACCATACCGGCAACAGTAAATAATAATGTTGGGTCATTCGGTATCAGCGATGCCGATGGCACGATTTTATGCCCATGTGATTCAAAGTAATCCAAGAATGTTTTACGAATATCATTGTATTTCATTTTATAAAATCCCCTAAATTTATCGGTGCAATTTTAAACACATTACACGCGTGTTTCAATCAGATATTTATGTTTTATGGAAAAATATATTAATTTAATCATCGCCCCGCAGGGCTGCTGCATCCAGCATTGTTCGCATTGCCGCATCATATTTTGCCAACGCGCGCCGATAATGTTCCACTGCGTTGCGTATTGGATGCGCCAGACGCCCATATTTCATTCGTGGTGTATCAATTTCATTTTTTATATAGTTTATTTTGTCCATATAAATTGGCACCGCGTCTGGATTTTCATGCTTTGCAAAAATATTTGTAAATGACCACATCATCGCATCCACCGGTGGACGCCAATCCAGACCATCGTCAATTTTTTGTATGGCATCCATTATTTTTTGTATTGCGCCGAACAAACCATAAATTACCTTGGCGCGTATCAGTGTCCCGGCAAATCCAATATGTGGTCGTGCCAGTTCGACATTTTCGCCATCAATATCAAAATCAGACGGATTTTCCATCACACGCAATAAATCACAAACACGATGTCGAATGATTACCGCATTTTGAATTATTGCAAAATTGTCATTTGATACATTTGGAATATCCAGATTAACCAACATATCATCATCATCACAGAAAATAAACCAGTCTGGATAATTATTGCCGGCGCGTATTGCCGCATCTGCAATTGCCATTCGCGCGCGCAGTGTCCCGATGTTTTCAACGCCATTTATAATTTGCAAATCCCCACAGTACCCCAGTTTGCGAATTTGTCGCCGCGATACTGTTGCCATTGGATTATCATTATATATAACCAGTATAAATTTCTGGCACAGTTTCCCCAGCGCCGGCACAGATATTTTTAATAATTCTGTGTTCATGGTTGTTAATCCAACGACGATATTATTTTTTTTGCGCATCATGACGATGATTGTAAATAAAAGTTTATAAAATTGCAATCGCTTACTTGTTTATGATATAATAAAAATAATTATTACAGCAGGTACAGGGAACACAACACATGAAACCAACAATGTTATTTGCAATCGTTGCATTGGTTGCAATTATATTGGCATCGTCATTTGGATTGCAATTGGCGCCAAATGAACCAATTGCGATTGCGCCAGATATGGTTGCAAATGTATTATATGTATGCCCGGGCGCCAGTGTGTTTTGGGATGGTTTTTCCACAGCACTGCAACCATTTACGCGCTATTTAATAATCGCATTGTTTTTTGTAATAATGTTGCTGTTGTTCAGTTGGGGGTGGGCGCTGTATCAAAATTTACTGTCCGATTCATTCAAACGGGACAGCTTCAAGAAACCGTGGCAATTAACCAAGTTAACATTTTGGGCGGCGGTAATTGTTGCAATTTTTGTCATGACACCAAATTATTTTCGCAGTGTTCATGTTGACGGTGCGCCCGGCGAATGGGTTTTGTGCGACAGTAATACGCCCGGTGCGCGTGCGGTTCGTGCGGATGCGGTGCATCGTTAAATACGATGCTGTATAAATTTGTCAACATTTGATGTAATTCATAATTTATAAATATGCTCTTGACTTAAACGCCCGAATTCTCTACGATTCGAACAAGCAGGACGGGCAATGTCCATGAAATGCAATGTGTTGCGACATTTAATTTCTATAAAATGTTTTGCAACGGCGGATTTCATCGACATTGCCTATGGACTGCCGGACACCTTGTATAAATTTATATGAAAGGAGAAACATTATGAACAAACAGCAATTGATTGAAGCAATCGCGAACGAAGTTGAAGTAACCAAGGCAACTGCTGCGGCATGCTTGGATGCATTCATCAACACCGTTACAAAAGTTTTGAAAAAGAAGGGCGAAGTTCGCTTGGTTGGCTTTGGTACATTTACAACCGCAAAACGCAAGGCTACAACCGGTCGCAACCCACAGACGGGTGCTGCGATAAAGATTCCGGCATCAACCCAGCCGAAATTCAAACCGGGCAAGGCATTAAAAGATGCGTTGAATTAATAAAAAAATTCCGCCAATTGGCGGAATTTTTTTATAATAAGGATATATGCGCGCGCCGCCTGCAAGTAAAATCCGGGTTGTAAATCTGCGTTTGTGTTAAACGCGTTTTCTAAATTTTTCATTTTTACCATTATATGCCCCCAAAATTTTCTATTAAAAAAACACCGTCGTGATTAATGACGGTTGGAGGTTAAGAGCTATTACAAGAAATAGTGTTGCTTATTCATTATATTCGCAACCCTCCAACCTGTGTCGGAGTTATTCTTGTATCGAGGCTCTTACACCCCACATTGGTAATCATCCAATGCGCAACTATTATAACATTTATGTTTATATTTACCATAAAAAATTATGGGACTTGAATTTAATTCAATCAGTATATAAAATATGTATATAAAGATATTTTATCAAAAGGGGGTTCTTTATGTGGATAACGATAGCGGTAATAGCGGTTGTTTTATTGTATTTTATTGCGGTGTACAATGGTTTGATTGCCCGCCGAAACCAGGCACACGAAGCATGGTCGACAATCGACACACAATTAAAACGCCGTTATGATTTAATTCCTAATCTGGTTGAAACAGTGCGGGGCGCGGCAAAACACGAACGCGAAACATTGGAATCGGTCACGCGTGCGCGCGATGCGGCGATGGCGGCGAATGGTCCGACCAAGGCGGATGCCGAAAATCATTTAACGGAAACATTAAAAAGTATGTTTGCATTGTCTGAAAATTATCCGACATTGCGTGCAAATGAAAATTTCTTGGAATTGCAACGCGAATTGACCGACACTGAAACGAAAATCCAGGCGGCGCGCCAATTTTATAATAATGTTGTCATGGGATTAAATACACAAATTGAACAGTTCCCATCAAATATTGTTGCGCGCATGTTCAATATCACCCCAGAAAAACTGTTTGAAATGGCAGAATCTGAAAAACAGACACCAAAAGTAAAGTTCTAGTTTCTGGGCATACAGAAAATACTTGATTTTTGTTAAAAAACACTATAAACTGAACCCCGCTGGATAACCAGAACTGATTAAGTCGCACGCACTTTTGGTCATGCGTATGATAAGGATTCTGTGAAATGTCCGGCACCATAAAAACCAAAAGGATAAAATTATGGCAAGAGCAGGCGCAAAGCGCAGCACACGTAAATTAAAAATCGGACGCAGTTTGGGCGTCAACCTGTGGGGTCAGGCAAAATCCCCATTTAACAAGCGTAAATATAAACCTGGTCAGCATGGACCAACATCCCGTGGTGGCAATTCGTCTGATTATGCAAAACAGATGCGTGCAAAACAGACATTAAAGGGCTATTACGGCAATATTGGTGAAAAGAAATTCCGTGCGTATTATTTAGAGGCATCTAATATGCGTGGCGACACCCCAGATAACTTAATTGGGTTGTTGGAACGCCGTTTGGATGCGGTTGTATATCGTTCTAAATTGGCACCAACCGTATTCTCTGCGCGCCAATTGGTCAGCCACGGTCATATTTATGTTAATGGCAAACGCGTTAAAATTGCATCGTACCAGGTTAAACCCGGCGATGTAATCACCGTCAGTGACAAGGCAAAGCAAATGCCATTGGTCGTATTGGCGTTGGAATCTGCGGAACGTGCATTCCCAGATTACATCAATGTCGACAGTGCGAATTTCACCGCGACATTTACACGCGTCCCATTATTCGAAGATGTTCCATATCCGGTTCAAATGTTCCCGGAATTGGTTGTCGAATTTTATTCGCGTTAATAATGCACAGTTGTGTGAAAGGACGAAATCCCGCCAATTTTGGCGGGATTTTTGTTGATTTATATTTAATTGGATTATATAATAATTGCCATGAAACCAAACATGATGTTTTTATCAGCATTTTGCTGGCGCGGTGGCGCCCAATAGTTCTTTTGCACGATTGCATTTTGTGCTTTTATTTTTCATATAAAAATTTTAGTATATAATTTAATTAAACAAAGGATATTTTTATCATGTCTGAACAGATTGTTTTAACGGGGATCAAGCCAACAGGCACGCCGCACATGGGCAACTATATCGGCGCATTGCATCCATTAATTGAAATGGCAAAAACGCGCAAGACATTTGTGTTTATTGCAGATTTGCATGCGTTAAATATAATTCATGATCCAAACCAAATTCGCCAGCATACATATGAAATCGCCGCGATTTTATTGGCATTGGGGTTAAACCTGGAAAATGCAACATTATTTCGCCAATCCGATATTGTCCAGGTTTCGCAATTATCCACAATGTTGATGAATGTAACGCCAAAGGGTTTAATGAACCGCGCCCATTCGTACAAGGCGGCGGTTGAAAAAAACATGGCATCTGGCGCGGATGTTGATGCGGGGGTTAATATGGGATTGTACACATATCCAATACTGATGGCGGCGGATATATTGTTGTATAATACAGATGTTGTCCCGGTTGGTGCCGACCAGAAACAGCATGTTGAATTCGCGCGCGATATCGCGGGATATTTTAATCATACATACGGCGAAATATTTAAATTGCCTGAACCCGTTATCAGTGCTGACGCGGGCATTATCCCGGGATTGGATGGTCGGAAAATGAGCAAGTCTTACGACAACATCATTCCTTTATTTGCCCCAGAAAGCGAATTGAAAAAAAAGATTATGCGCATTATCACCGACAGTAAATTACCGGACGAGCCAAAAAATCCAGATGAATCGACAATATTCCAATTATATCGTCAATTTGCAAATGCGGATGAAATTGCCGATATGCGTGCGCGCTTTGAACGGGGTGGCATGGGATATGGCGATGCGAAACGAATTTTATTTGAAAAAATAAATTCTGTATTATCCGCGCCGCGTGCAGAATATGAACGATTGATGTCAAACACATCTGAATTGGATAATGTTTTGGCATCTGGCGCGGCGCGTGCGCGCGCTGTTGCGGAAAAAACATATGAACGCGTTCATCGTGCAATGTTGGGATAATGCTGATATAATAAATAAACACAAAAAAGGGAGAGAACATGAAAAATGCATTAATCTGGACGGGCAGTGTAATTGGCGTTGGTGCCATATTGGCATTATTGTTTGGTTGGCTGGACAAGCCAGACATGCCGCGAACAATATCTGTAAATGGCGAATGTTTAACCACCGCGCCAAAGGACAGAACCGCAATCACATTACGCGTTACGACATTGGACAAATCTGCCGCCACATCAATGAAAATGGCAACGGCAAAGATTACAGAAATCACAAATTATCTGAAAACCCAAGATGTCCAGATGCAGACCACAGAATTTAATTCATATGAACGGTCTGAATGGAATCGCGAATTGGAAAAATCTGTTGTTCTGGGGACTGAAACCACCATCGCCATAGAGGTTTCTGCCGACAACATCGAAACGATTGAAAAAATATTAACACAATTTGCGGGACAAGAAGATGTATATTCTGAAAACCTGCGCATGTACACCAGTGCAGAGGCAATGAAACCAATCCTGGAAGATTGCCTGGGGGCTGCGGTTGAAAACGCGCGCGAACGTGCAAATGCATTGGCGGCGGGCGATGGTCGCAGTGCCGGCAAAATGTTAAGCGTTTCATACAGTGTTGGTGGGGCGTCCACGATACAGCCGCGGTCATCAAACTTTTTAACCGCGTCTGCCAAGATGGCGGTTGCCGATGCCCAGGCTTTTTCCGCCGCCGGCAGCATTGTTGCCAAAGATACCGAAGTATCAGTCAGTGTATCTGCAACATTTGAAATAAAGTAAAAATATTATGAATGACGCGGTTGCCGAATTTATAGAATATTTAACGCAGACCAAAAATTATTCTGCGCATACGGCAACCGCGTACGAAACAGATATTCACGATTTTATAAAATTTTATGAAAATTATAATGGCGCCACAGTTGATTTAAGTAATATTGCACGCGCCGATGCAATATGTTTTCGTGCATGGTTGGCGGATCGTGCGCGCCGCGGGTTGGCACATAAATCAACGGCGCGCGCATTATCATCGCTGCGCGGATTTTATAAATACCTGGCAAAACATCATAATATCGAAAACAGTGCAATTGGGTTAATTTCATCGCCGCGTGTTCCACGAAAATTGTCCAAGGCAATCCAGGTCAGCGATGTTGAACATATGCATGACGCAATTCGTGATATTGATGAACGCGAACCTTGGATTGCTGCGCGTGATTGGGCGCTGGTCATGCTGATATTCGGATGCGGTCTGCGTATATCCGAAGCGTTATCGTTAAAAAACATTGACATTCGTGGTCGCCCAGACGCATTGCGCATATTGGGCAAGGGATCCAAAGAACGCATTGTTCCGATATTACCACCGGTGCTGGATGCGATTGAAAAATATACGCGCATGCGTCCGTTTGGCACGGCACCAGATGACCCACTGTTTCGCAGTGTTCGCGGTCTGCCCATGACGGCGCGCATGGCGGAAAAGGTCATTGAAAAATTGCGACATTATTTACAGTTGCCCGATTATGTAACCCCCCACGCATTGCGTCATACATTTGCCACCGCCATGCTGGCGGGTGGGGCAGATTTGCGCAGTTTGCAAGAATTATTGGGACATGCATCACTGTCCACAACACAATTGTATACGCGGGTGAACATGTCTGAAATTCAAAACATATACGAACATGCCCATCCCCGCGCACATATGGATAAAGACTTATGATATGCGTTTTATCATATTTGTCATGCGTGGCATAGCGAAGCAATCCAGTAAATTATGCACGCGCGTATGCGACAAATTAATAGAACACAATAAAAAATAAAGCACCGCACCAAGTTCCCCTCCGTTGGAGGGGTGCCGCGCAGCGGCGGGGTGGTCAGAGAATGCAAGAACGCGTTCCCATTCTGTCCCCGGGTACGCTGCCCCACACACCTCTGTCATTGCGAGTGAAACGAAGCAATCCAGTAAATTATGCACGCTTATGCGTGCGACTTTATTTGCACTCTGAACTTTGTACTCTGCACTTTGTAAAAAACGGGGCAACGCCCCGTGTTTTACATACTGTCATCATATACTGAATATGTCGTGCCGCCTGAATTTATACGCAAACTGCCCTTGGTCGCCGTTGACATATTCCCATAGAACACATCACCATTTATACTGATGTTCAATGATGGTGTGGTCTTTTTCGTACTGCGCAGATATATCTTTTCATCACCAACATTTAATACGCGCCCACAATCACCCGCTTCATCCGCCCCAAGCCCAGAACCAATCGTGGTTAACCCCGACGCACATGCATTACGCCCCAGTGTGGATGTTTGTGATACTGTGCCACCGGCACCCCAATATCCAACACCGACATTCACGCATCCATCACCCGCCGTTGGAACATATTCACCACCAGAACATGTGATTTTACAATCCGATGCAGAATCATGATTTGTTAATGCCGTGCCACTGATGGTGTAATCACGGTTGCACGATGTGCATGATGTTGCTGTGCCGCCCGCGCTGTATGTATTACCAGTGCATATCGTACACATATTACGCAAAGGATACAGACCACTTTCAATAATCAATGTACCATCCTGGAATTGTGAATCCAATATTGCACCTGGTTTTGCCGCAACGCCAACCGCAAGCACTGGTCCATCCCACCTGGTTGGGCTGCTGGCTGTTTGAAGGATTGCAACAGTATCTGCAGTATCATCCGCCATACAATTTGGATTTGCCGCACTGGGGTCATTTGTCCCTTGCGCGCATTGTGTATATGACGATGCGCCCGCGCTTCCTGTGTACTCAAACCCCGGGGTTAATTCCGGACATGCCGTACATTCTTTTACATTCCCACCCGCACTGTATGTCCCAACGCCACATTCTGTACATAAATTAGCAATATCGTATTCACCCGTAACTTGTAATCCGCCACTGCTGTTCACACGACTATCCAGTATTGCACCCGGGTCGGCGGTAATTTCTTCACCCGTTATTCCCAATCCCCATGATGTCGCAGAATCTGCGTACTGGCGTATTGTTCCACTGGAACATTGATGATTAATACGACTGACATCATCAATTTGTTGCATACATTGTGTATATGATGTCATGCCGGTTATATTCCCATATTCAAAACCAGACGTTACTGTTGGGCATGCTGTACATGCATGTATATCACCACCAGAACTGTATGTTCCAACGCCGCATTGCGCACATGTCATATTGATACCACTGCCCGATACATATGCCCCCGGTTCCGCACGGAATGTGGTATGTTCTGTTGCCGTGGATGCCCATGTGGTTCCACTGCTGGCGTATCGGCGTAATTGCCCCGATGCGCAATATGAACTGATACTGGTTGCGTTGCGATATTCAAAACATTGCCCGTATCCAGACCATCCGGTACCGGTACCCTGGGTCCAGCCACTGGTCGCCGTTGGGCAATCATATTGTATGCCACTGGTACAATATGTCGCGCCACTGCAACGTGATTGCCCCGTACAGTTATTTCCACTGGTATTGCATCCAGTTGTATAGTATCCCGTGCTGACCGTGCTGCATGAACCGGCGCCCGCCGCACTATATTTTGTGCGCCCGGAACAGGCACGGCAAGCATACGAAGTGCCATAATATGCATTATGTGCCGGACGATATGTTCCCGCCGCACACCTGGTCAATGTCGTTCCAGTTGTCCCATTGCGCACATATCCCGCACTTACAGATAAATAACAGCGATTTATAGATGTCCCCGATGTTGTTGATGCGGTTGTATAACTGGTTGGACATGCAGTACGCGTACTGCTTGACCCAAAACTTACAGTGTGTGCTGCCTTGTAATATCCAATACCAACCGCGGTACAACCAGGGTCTGTCTTGGTTGCCAAATAGTATCCGGCACTGCAATTAATTTGGCATTGTGTAGAAGATGTTTTCCCATTTCTGGTATTATCATCATATCCACTGGGACAATTATATTTTACACCATTGGTGCAATATGTCGCCCCTGTACATTGTGCTTGTCCCGTTCGCGTTGTTGATGTTCCGCCGGTTGAATAGTATCCAGACGATACTGTATTTCGTCCCTGGGCACTGGACGAAACATTAAATGTACCACCCGGACAATAATAATTATTACCACCACACGCCGAACACGATGTTGCGTTTGCCTTTAAATAATAACCAGCACTGCATGTAACACTGCTTTTATCTGGGCAATACAGACCGCCCCGGCACGAATACCCCGACGGACATGATTTACATGAATTGCCCGCAGACAAATCATATGATTCCATTAATTCGCCATTTCTGTATGCATTGCCATCACATTCAGAGATATAATACCCGGAATTACACGATGTGTATTTACGATATGTTGGACAGTTATATCCCGCCGCAAATGCATTATTTCCAATAAAACATAATATGAACAAGCCCGCTAAACAGCGTAATAATTTTGACATTCTTCCCACTTCTTTTTCTCTTTATGACACTATTTTATGAAAAACGGGGTATATGTTGCAAGTAAAAAAATACGGCAATAATGATTTCGATTGAAAAACAAAAAAATACTGATACCATTTTATTCGCAGATGGGCAGAGCATAGCTGGCTGGAATTTATTCAGTTGGAGGAAAGTCCGGACTGCATGGGACAGCGTACCGGCTAATGACCGGGCGGGGCGACCCGACGATTAGAGCAACAGTGACGAATCGATTGAAAAATATCGGGTGAAACGGGCAATCTCTACGCGCAGCAACTTCAAATAGGTCCCCTATACATGTCCCAGGTTTGGGGACGGGTAGAAGGCTTGACATCTTGTGGTAACACATTATGCAGACTAATTATGCTCGCTACCTTTGCTTGGTTGGAAACGACTGGGCTTTGGCAGAACAGAATCCGGCTTATCGCACATCTGTGAAACATCCCGTTGGGATGTTTTTTATTTTTTTGTTGTTTTTAATTTAAAATTTATGCTTTACTTGATTTTGAATAATGAATACAATCAAATCGTTAAACAAACAAAGGAAGGATTAATATGCCAACAAAACCTGTTAAAAAAACAACTGCAAAGCCAGCGGCAACAAAAAAAACAACTAAAAAGACAGTCGCGGCAAAAAAAACAGCAAAACAGACAACAAAGAAAGTTGTTGCAGATGATGTCGCACCAGATATGACTGTTGCGGCGGCGCCGGTTATGGAAAATGCAGCAAAATGCCCATGTGGCGAAAATTGTAAATGTGGCGCGGATTGCAAATGCGGTCGCGGTGGTTCAAAATTTGGTCGCTTTATGATGAAATTAATCATCGCATTGATTATATTTGCATTGGGGTTTGCGGCGGCAAAATTATGTGATGAACGCGATTTCCGTGGACCGCGGGTTGACTTTGATGATGGGTGTCTGGTTGTTTCATCGGTAAAATGCCCACAATTACAGGCGTTATTACCAGTTATGGACATTGACCAAGATGGTTGCATTACACGCGATGAATTCCGTGCGGTTAATGCAGAATTGCATCGTCAAATGCGTGCCGCAGATATGCGTGATTAATCATTATAAATTAATAAAAAATCCGCCAAATGGCGGATTTTTATTTTGTATTTACGGCATAATTACCATAAATTTGTTTTGCATATTCCATGCGCGCATCCCAAAATTCATTGACCGGATCTTTCCAATTTGGTGCAATGTTCCGGGCAAAGTTCATTGCCGCCATTGGACCGAATACTTTTCGCCACCGCAAATATACTGGCATCGCATTTTTATAGTTTTGAATAATAAAACACGCACAAATTTTTATTTCATATTCCGTGGATTTGGCCGGCACGGATTGCAATATTTTTGAAACCTGTTCAGAATTGCGCGTTATAAAAATTGCGCGATTTAAAACTGTTGGCTTTATTTTGTGCTGTAAATAACTGGTAAAATCAAAAGGTTTCATACATGCTACCTTTTATTTACTGTTCGTATCCATCATTTTAATCGCCGCGGCATTGCGTACGGCAAACCATGTGTTAATTGCACGGCGCCATTGTGGTACAGCGACCTTTAACATACGCGCCGTCTTTTTATCGCGCAGCATTCCATTCAATTTATCAAAAGTATATGTTGGTCGTTCATAGTTTATAATTATATGATTTGCCGCACCCATCAGTTCATTTGTTGAATAATCAACAAACCAATTACGACGAACCGACCCAATTGTGTCAACATTACGCATTAAAAATTTTGCGCGATTATAATCAGCCAATGATATTTGTGTTTTTATAAAATTTATTTTTTCATTTGTTGTCATAATTAACCCTTTAAAATTCTTGCCTTGTTTTTATTCCATTCGCGTTGTTTGATTGTTTCGCGTTTGTCTACTTTATTTTTTCCATATCCAACACCCAACAGAACCTTTAACTTTCCACGGTTGTTAAAGTACAACTTTAATGGAACAATGGTTGCGCCTTTCTCTTGCAGTTTCCCAATTAAACGGTTTATTTGCGCACGATGTAATAATAATTGCCGCGCCCGCCGTTCATCAAAATTTACGATACGCGCCGCCGTGGGCAATTTTTGTATCTCTACCCCCGCCAGATATAAATCATTTCCACGCCGTTGAACAAAACCGTCAACAATTGTGACCAATCCATACCGCACAGATTTTAATTCAGCCCCATTTAATGAAATCCCAGCCTCTATCGTATCTTGGATAGAGTAATTAAACCGCGCTTTGCGGTTTTCAGAAACTTGACCAAATTTTATAATACTGCGTGGCATTTTGGATACAGTCTTTGTGTGTTTTCTGCCAGTATAGGCGCCAATTCGTCTAAATGCAAGTTTTTGATTTGTGCCAATACGCGTGCAGTATCTGCAACAAATGCCGGTTCGCATACATTGCCACGATGTGGTACCGGGGCGCAATATGGGCTGTCGGTTTCAATAACAATACGATCAATTGGTATTTTTGCGAATGTTTCGCGTATTTCGCCAGCATTTTTAAATGTTAAAATGCCGCTGGCAGAAAAATAAAAACCGCGGTCCAGCATAATTTTTGCCAAATCCCACGAACTGGTAAAACAATGCATAACCCCGCGTACATCGCTGTTCAAGATTGCGATGGTGTCATCTTCGGCATCGCGCGTATGTACCGCCACGGGCAGGGCATATTTTTTTGCCAATTCTAGTTGCTGTTCAAATAATTTTATTTGTGCCGTGCGGTTTTCATTACCACAGTGGTAATCCAGTCCAATTTCACCAACCCCAACCACGCGTGGATGCGTTAATACCGCGTCTGTTAAATACTGTGTCGCATCCACACCTGCATATTCGGGATGAATACCAATTGTTGCAAAAATATTATTGTGCGTTTCTGCGATTTTAATTGCACCCGGGATATCCGCGGGGTTGGCGGTTGGGCAAATTATCATGCCAACACCCGCCGCCGCGGCGCGCGTTAAAACATCATCTAAATCACCTGAAACATAATTATCTGTCAGATGACAATGTGTATCTATAAGCATTTTTTTATATCCGTGATTATTTTAAACAGTCCAATTTCTGGTTCCAGATATAATCTGTTTATATCTGAAATTGCATGCGTTGCAATCGGATATAATTCCGCCAGATTAAAAGATGCAATCGCATCCAGTAAAATTTCATATAATTCGGGTGATGCCGCAATTTTTTTTGCGATTGCCATCATATCTGCACTGTTGGCATTTGGATTTTGCAGACATTCCATTAATTCCGCATATATTGCATCGCCACCAGTTTTTTTCAGGTTCGCAATGCGACCAAAACTGCCATTTGCCAATCGCAATGTTTCATTGCTGATATCGGCATCTGGCATAAATTTTATGCATAAATCGCGCAATTCAGACATTGTCAGCGGACGCATTTTTTCAACACGCGCGCGTGAACGAACAGTTGGCAAAACATTCGCCAACTGATGAACAATCAGTAAAAATAATGTCTTGGCTGGTGGTTCTTCCAGTAATTTTAATATTGCATTTGATGCCGATGTACTTAATTCATCCACAGAATCAATCAAAATAACGCGCCATTCACCCGACATAGATGACATTTGCATTTGGTCAATCATTGCGCGTACAGTATGTACAGAAATAACCTTGCTGTCGGGTTTTGGTGCGCCTTTTTTATCAATATTTCTTGATATATCAATTATAAAGAAATCCCCAACATTTCCGTACACCATTTTGGCGATTTTGTATGCCATTGTGGCTTTACCAATGCCACGCGGACCCGCCAACATCCATACCGGATGTATCGGGTGTTCATTGCGCCCGTTCCATGCCACCAGAAAATCATTCATAACATCCGAATGACCAACCAATGTGTCATTATCCATTGGATGTGGAAAGTTATATGAATTTGCCGATTTTTTTGGCGCCATTATTCAATACCCACCATAACCATAATGTTTTTGATAACGCGTCCAAACAATATGGTCTTTTTAACGCGTTCCATTGCAACCAGTGGCGCACGCGCAATCACGCGTCCGTCTTTTTCTGCGATAATTTCGCCAATTTTGTCCCCCGCATTAATTGGGGCTGGCACCGGATCATTATACCGCGCCAATACCCGCACGCCACGCAATCCATCAGATTTTGGCACTGTAATTGCGAATGGCTTTTCAACAGTGGCAACTACATTTTTCTGGCGACCATACCATACAGGTATTTGTGCAATTTTATCCCCCGGATTATAGAATACATTATTGACAGTTGTTGAATACCCATATTCCAACAGTTTTTTCATTTCTGCCGCCAATGCGTCATGACTTTTTCCATTGAATCCATTTATAACCCCGATTAATCGCCGCCCGCCAATTTTTGCACTGGCAACCATCCCATAACCACCATCGTCTGTATGTCCTGTTTTCAAGCCATCTGCACCCGGCATAATGAACAGCAGTTTATTATAATTCATTGTATGTGTTCGTCCCCATTCGCGACACCAATCACTTTGATATTCTGCAAATTCAAATCGCTTTGTTGCAAACATTGGATATATGTCTGGATAGTCCGATATTATATGCTGTGCTAATATCGCCAGTTCGCGACTGGTCATTAAATTGTTTGGATTTGGCAACCCACTGGCATTGCCAAATGTCGATTGCGTCATTCCAATTTCGCGCGCCTTTTTTTGCATCAGTTCTGTAAATGCAGATTCCGACCCCGCCAGTTTTTCTGCCACAACCACCGATGCATCGCCGCCTGATAATACAATTAGCCCCAAAATGGCATCGCGTACAGATATTGTTTGACCCGCAACCAGGCAAATTTTACTGGCTGGATACCACAATGGATTTTCATAGTCGGCATTTTCACTGACGGTTAATCTGTCATCCATCGTCAAATTACCTGCCTTGATTTCATCAAACAGCACCGCCAGTGTCATCAGTTTTATCATGGATGATGGCGGCATCAGTGTATCGGCATTCTTGGCGACAATTTCCGCCCCAGAATCATAGTCAATCAAAAACGCAGATTTTGCGCGTGTAGAAAAATCCGCATGCGCAGTTGTTGTTATTAATGATAATAACAGAATAAATATTTTCTTTTTCATGGCACATGGATATTAGCAACTATAAATTATAATGCCAACAGATTTTTTATATAACATTGGCAATATATTCGCCATTAACAATATCGACCAGTTTCACATTGCATATCGTTCGCGATGGTATTTTATCACCAATAATTTTTGTTGGTATATCATGCGGCGTACGCGCATTATTGTTTTCTTCAACCAACACTGGTACAGATTGCCCAATATGCGCGTGCATAAAATCAATACAATTTTTATCTGCGGCACCAGATATTATTTTTACACGCTGCTTTGATATGCTGCGATCAACTTGATTCGGCATATCCGCCGCCGGTGTCCCAGGGCGGGGTGAAAACGGAAATGCATGTATTTTAATTGGTTTTGTTTGTGCAACCAAATTCATGGTTTCATTAAATAATTCGTTTGTTTCGCCGGGAAAACCGCAAATAATATCCCAACTGAATGTAACATCCGATCCGGCGTATTCTGATATTTTACGCATTGTATCCGCCGTGTGGCGCCGCCGCATTGCGCGTAATATATCATTTGCCCCCGATTGCATCGACAGGTGCATATGTGGCATCATGCGGGAATCGTTTTTTATTAAATCAATTATTTTAAATATTTCTGGTGATGCCGGATCAATTGATGATAATCGCAATCGCTGTATACCTGGGACATCACGCAACAGGGCTGCACAAACATCAGATATTAACATGCCATTATGCGCATAGCTGGCACTGTCAACACCCGTCAAGACAATTTCCCCAAAACCATTTTGAACCGCTGCCACAGCATCGCGTAAAATATCCGCATAATCAACAGATACCGATGCCCCACGCAGAACGCGTGTAATGCAATATGTGCATTGGTGATTACATCCATTTTGAATTTGAATAAATTGTTTTGACATGTTTGGGGACGAATGATAAAAACGGCTGATTTTAGGCGTTGGAAAATCACATGGTGCCGCCGCCATTGCATTGATATACGCATTCAGATTCATTTTATCCCTGTTCGCGACGACGATTGCATTTGGTATTTTATAAAACAGTTCTGGGTTTCGTGTCGCCGCACACCCGGTTACAAAAATGGGCGCATATGGGTTTTCGCGCGACAGTTTGCGTACGCTTTGACCCGATTGCCGTTCTGCTTCGCCGGTAACGGCGCAAGTATTCACAACAATTGCGGCATCAAAGGCAGGTGCCAGCATAGAACCGATTTTTTCTGCCTCTAATGCATTCAATCGGCAACCAAAAGATAATGTTTTTATGTTATTTTTTTTATTTTCTGCTTGCATTTTTACCATCCATGGGGCATTATATCGTGGTTAAAACCGTTTTCAACAAAGGATTTAATAAAATGGCCCGTACAACAAATTCAGATACATTACCATATGTAGAAAGTCGCTATGAATTGGGAATGCTGGCGTCCCAGCGTGTTCGCGATTTAAACGGCGGCGCAGAACCAATCGTTGATAAATCCAACGATAAATTAACCGTTGTCGCATTGCGCGAAATTGCGACGGGAAATCTGGATGTCGATAACCTGCGTCATGAATTTGTCCAGTCTTATAAAAGTACGCCGTCTGCATCTGAATCCGAAGATTCTTTGGAAATTGCTGCAACCGAAGACCCAAAATTGCGTGAAATTGATGCGGAATTGGAAAATATACTGGTTGAAAATCCGGTTGAACCAGACGAAACCGAAGAAATAGCGGAATTATCTGCGGAATAGTTTGTAATAAACATTCGGAGATGTCGCATAGTTGGTCTAGTGCGCCACATTGGAAATGTGGTATACCCACCCGGGTATCAAGGGTTCGAATCCCTTCATCTCCGCCAGGAATACAAAAAATTCCAAAAATTTATATAAAGTCCCACAAACCCGCCGGTTTCTGGGACTTTTTTAGTGCGTTATTGCTCTGGTATGTCTTTGCTTTTCGAAAATCCACCATTTTGCCCACTATGACATACTTCGCCAAAAAATAGGGGGTCAAAAACAGAAGAAAAACATTGTTATAAGGAGTATTGTTTAGAGTCATTTAAAAGATTTTTATATGTGCAAATGATGGTGCCGTCAAGTATTTGATTCACTCTTTTCGGATTCATATAAGCTATATCAAGGTATTTGTAAATTGTGCGTGGTGTGGAACCAACTTTTCTTGCAACTGTATCCACATCTCCGCATTCTTCGTACATTTCACGATATCTCCACGCAGTTGCAAACGCCTTGACGATAAGGTTATTGTTTTCTGTAATTGTGAGCAGGCTTGTTTTTTCCTTGCTAAATTTAGTGTTTGTATGCCTGCGAAAAACTACTGGAACGGTTATTGTGACACTGTGTTCGTTTGTAATAAATTCCATTGGTAAGCTTGACTGATTTACATAAACATCTGTAATAAATGGTCGCACAGAATTTGGCGATACATCTAAATAGATAATCAGTTGCTTGTTTGAGAGAATAGCCTTGTCAACTATGGCTTGTATAAAGTCCCGTTTTTGTACACCCGATAGAGCCGCCAAATTTACTGACTTTAATGCACTTGCAGAATCCGGTGGTAAATGGGACAGGTCGGCATTTAGAAACTCTGAAATAGTATTTGATACAACTTCGTCAACGGGTGCAGCCGGTATAAAAAGTCCCTTTTGCGCATAGTAATGTATTTTAGTATGATTTTTGTTGGTTTTAACTTGGTTGATAAAACGTTCACCTTGACTGTTAAACAGTTTGCCTGATAACAAGTTTGGTGACCGGTGTGATTCTGTTTTGTTATTAGAATTGTTTTTCAATGCATGTTGAACTTGGTCAAAAAGTTCTTTTGAAATAATTGCGTCTTGTTCGCCCTTGGCGGTGGTATTTGCTTTTTTATGTGCAATTTGACCAATATAAATCATATCACGCAACAGGCGGTGCATTCCCATCAGTGATATTTTATTGCCACCTTTTTGATTGCCTTTTTTAGAAATCCATTTCTTGGAATATATACCATGTGCTTCGGCATATTGGACCAGGCGTTTTACAGATTGTAACTCTAAATACTTTTCAAACAGTTGTTTTACTTGATGGGCCTCTGTATCGTTTACAACCAGTTTTTTGTCTTTTATATCGTATCCTAATGGTGGATTGCCACCCATCCATAAACCTTTGGCTTTACTGGCGCGTATTTTATCACGAACACGTTCACTGGCAACTTCCCGCTCAAACTGTGCAAACGATAATAACATATTCAGAGTTAACTTGCCCATAGAAGTACTGGTATCAAATGCCTGCGTAATAGACACAAAGTTGCAGTTGTACTTATCAAAGTACTTCATCATATTGTGAAAGTCCAAGATAGAGCGAGACAATCGGTCAACCTTGTACACTACAACAGTGTTTATCAACCCTTTGGATATATCTTCCAGCATTTGCTTTAATGCGGGTCGTTCCATAGTTCCGCCAGAAATCGCCGCATCAGCATAAGTGCGAATATATTCCCAATTATTAAATGCCTGGGACACAATGTATGCTTTACAAGATTCATCCTGGTTTAACAGGGAGTTAAACTCTTGTTCTAACCCATGTTCAGTTGACTTACGGACATAAACAGCGCATTTAATCACCGACATTTTTACACCTTTTTATTGTAGCAATTACTGCTTACAAAGCGCAGAAAGTCAAGAGATAAGATGCTAAATAATATATGAATAGCTGTTAGTTACTTGAAGCCATAATGAAAGCTCATTATATAGGATATGGATAGTCGTTTTATATTTGGAATATTTGTGGTTCCTTTTTGTATTTTTTGAAATCTAGCATAAAGTGCATCTGAATTTTCCGTGTATTTATGGTAATTTTGATTCGCTATAGTTCTGGCACAGGGTTTGAAATAATGCCGTTTGCCAGCCTGTTTTAATTTTAATTGTTCAATATGCATGCGTAGGAACAAAATCACGCTTTTTGCCGTTCTATTCATTATCGCTATTTTCACGGAACGAGCGAATTTAAGAAAGCTTTAAACTCAGGCGATTGCCAATTGGCGCAACAATTCACGAACTTTTGGTGGTCGGATTTCAAAAATTTCAATTCTAAAATATCTAAACAGGGCTTTTCCTTGTTCCTTATATTCTTTATTAAATATCTTAAATTTCTCGGTTTAGCTGTCTAAAATATCTCATATACTCAGATCATTGTATGGTGTTTTTTAACAATTTGAGTATTTAATATTTTGAATTCATCGGGCAACTTTAAATTGAATCCCTTAAATATGAAATTATTATAACATAAAAACGTCAAATGCTTAGTCTCAATGTAAAGATACTGGATTTGTTCTACTTTTTATATTATATCTTTTACTAAGATATAGGAACAATTATGCCAAATGAAAAAAATATTGTAAAGTTTAGCCTGGAAGGCATTGGGCCCTTTTCAAACAGACTTAGATTTGTATTTGATGGTGGCGATAATAAAAGCATAAAGCTAGGTATTTATGCCACTAACGGCACAGGAAAAACATTTATTAGTAGGTGTTTTAGTGAATGTTCCACAAGGTTGACTGGAGGAACTTCTTATTATCCAAAGGAAAATCTTGTTAGCTTCGGAAAAACTGATGGCAAATTTGACCTTGAAGTCCAGATAAAAAACGGCGTTTCTTGTAAAATTGTAATGCCGATTAACAACATAAGTGCGTCCAATATTACATCAGGTGTGATTTTTCATGTATTTAATTCGGATTATATAAAACGACAATTCATGGCAAGACATTGGGCTCCTGATGGTGATATTAACGGTGAGATAGTTGTAGGTGAAGAGAACGCAAAAGTTGCTACATTAATTGAAGAAGTTGCACAGAAGTACACGGAAAATGAAGAAATAAAATGTAGATTAGACGCCATAATTGGAGATAAAAAGCTAGGTCTTAAATCTAATTATGATGTGCGCGCTAATTCCAGTGCTTTTCAAGGCATAAACTTTGATAGCATTATCAAAGGTGTTGCGTTTCATAGCAAAAAAACTAAATTAGAATTAGTCCAAGAATACGATTCTTTAAAAGAATTTGCAAAAATTTCTGATGCTTTCCAAGATGTTTCATTTTTGTCTAAATTAGATGTTGAGATTGAACCGGTTTTGATAGATGCTGAATTAAATAAATCCTATGCTAGAAAAGATATTCAAGAAAAATTTTTAGCAAAAATACAATCTTCTCAAGACTTTATACGAAAAGGCTTGACTTTAACCAAAGATAACAAATGTCCTTATTGTGAGCAATCTTTAGACGGCGCAAAAGAAATTATTACGGCATATAATGATTTCTTTGATAAAACGCAAGTTGAAGTTTCAAACCAGTTGTCTAAACATAAATCTAAATTTGAGAAATTAGAATCTGACATAAAGTCTTTAATGATAAATTCTGCAAAAAGCACGAAACAATTTAACGACTTAAAAGGCTATTTCCCATCAACAAAAGACCTTATTATTACTCCTATTGTTCTTCCAGACGGTTTATTAGATGCCATAACTCTTTGCAAAAATATAATCCAAACAAAAATAGAAGATATTTCGTGCGTAGGTATTAGCATTGCAAGTGCTTTCATGACTGTTCAACGAGAATTAAAAAATATCAATAATCAAGTTGTTAACATTAATACAGAAATAAAGAAAGTAAATGATGCCAAGGAGAGTTTAACATCAGAGTTAAAAACAATCAAAGATTCACTATGCGAAGCAGAGTTTAATGATATTATATCGGTTAATAGGAATGATATAAATAAATTTATAGAAAATCATGTAAGAATAAAAGCTGCCAACGAAGAAATACAAGAGCTTCAGACAAAGAAACCGAAGAAAGATCTTGTTTATAAAGAGTTTTGTAATTTAATAAAGACATATTTTGGCGATAAATATACAATTGAATCAGATACGTTTAAATTAAAACTAAATACTCAAAGTTTAGATAATCCAGACATGGTTTTAAGTGATGGAGAAAAAAGTATAATAGCTTTTTGTTATTATTTGGCCGATATTCATTCAAAAATTAACAGCACTGCAGATTATGACAAGTTATTTTTCGTAATAGATGATCCGATATCTAGTATGGACTTTACTTATGTTTATGAAACAGCCCAGGTGATTAAAAATCTTACCAAGATTATAAATGGCGAAAAGCCAAAATATATCATACTTACTCATAATGCTGAATTTATGAATATATTATGTTCAAATAGTTTATTGTCTAAATCATACCATTTGAAAAAAGTTGATAATGAAATAATGCCATTAAAACATGCTTTCGTTGCACCGTATCAAAACCATTTAGAAGATATTTATAGTATTTCACAGGGGCGCACTAAACCAACACACACCACATATAATTCAATAAGGCACATTTTGGAAAGTATAAAAAGTTTTGTTAATCCTGATTGTAAGGATTTGGACGAATTTATAGATACTCAAACCGTTAATGGTAAAAAATTGTTTGAATCAAATGGACATATGTATAGAGTTATTCATGATATGTCGCATGGAAGACCAAGAAACTATGAAGATATTAGCGAAGACAAGACCATAGACGGTTGTAAGGAATTAATAAAATACATTAATGAAAAATTTCCTGGACAAATTCCGCACATACAAAACAAGAAAGAACTAGAGAGTTGATAGGTTCGTATTTATATCTGTGTCAGAGAATTACTTATTGTGATTGATTTCTCATATGCGGCGACAAGCACTGCTTTATCTATGTATGTGTATAACTGCTGGTAGTGCTACCGTCACTGTAAGTTTTTTTATATTAAGGGTTTGCAATGAAATGTATGCTTTGCAAAAGGGCTCTTGATTAAAAGCCTGTTCCAATCCGTGTTCAGTTGACTTGCGGACGTACACTGCACATTTAATCACCGACATTTACTTTCCTTTTATCCAGTTCAAAAAAGTGCGGTCCCGATGTCTTGGCACCACAAATATCAGACGCAATGGCGGATAATGAACGATACTGTTTCCCGTTATATAAAAACGTGTTGTCATAATTGACCAGGACCTTGTGTTCTATATTCCGAAAGTGCCTGATGATAGTTGTGCCTGGCGCAATGTTGTATCTATGCTTTAATACGCGGTTTACACATTCAGCAGGGTTGTCTTTATACTTTCTGATTTTCTTGATGAACTTTGGCTCAATACGCAGATTTAAGCGTTCGCATTGAATATAGTACCACAGTGGTCGCATTTGTCGTTTAAAAGGGTGGGGCGAATATCGTGCCCATAAACGTGCACGCTCATCTTGTGATAGCGCTTTCAACTCTTCAAATGTCTTTGGCAAAATATCTTTAACTTTCCGTTGCATTATTGTTTCCTTTTTGTCGCAGATGCTGCATAGCAATGTCAATCAACATACGTAGAATACGCAGGTTGTGATATAGGTCTTTGTTGGTAATTTCCGGCATACGCCCGAACGGATTGCCGGACGTACCACAGCGAAAACGATTATTCTTAGGCGGATTTTTGTATGGCATTATTCAACCTCAAACCATTTCATAACGGTGACAAGCAGGTGTGGATAATCGGCATTGGTGGCCTCGGTCAAGAATTCGGACCATTTATCTTCTAAACCAGCTAAGACCAAGGCGTTTTTACACCGCGAAAGGATAGCGAAAGCATTACCATCACGATTGGTTAAATAAACCTTTATATCAGGATATTTAGGCATATTGGACTCCTTTGTTTTTACTATGTTTTTAAGTTTGTCCAATTACTGCTTGGAAAGCGCCGAAAGTCAAGTTAAATAGATTTGTTTTTATACACCGCAGTCAGTTGCGTAATTTTGCGGTGAAGGCGACGTAATAGGATTCTGTCGCGACAGGGCAAGTAGCCACCATTACGGCGTCTGATACGATGCTCCATTTTATTCAAAATACGACAAGCACAATAATAAAGCATACTGCAGGTAGAAACTTTGTTTGGCTTGATATTTTCATAGGATTTATACTTCATGCGACACCTTTTTAATCAGTTGCCGCATTTACGCTTACTATTGTCTTAAAGTCAAGTTAGTATATAGGCGCACATTTTCTTAGTAACTAAAAGCAAATAAAAACAAATATAAGTAAAAAATTACTACTGGATTTAGGTTTTGTGATTTTGTAATATCAAATTGTAAAGGAAAGGAAAAAGTGGCGCCACTACCGGTAAAATTAGCTGATTATATTGAGTGCAAACCTGTATTAAAATGGGCAGGTGGCAAGGGGCAACTATTAGATAAAATCGAGGAAAAACTGCCATTAAAATTGAAAATGGGTGGGATAAAAAGATACATAGAGCCCTTTGTTGGTGGTGGGGCTGTGTTCTTTGATATTTATAATAACTACAAAATACAAGAAGCCTTATTGTTTGATATCAATCCTGAGTTGGTTATTCTGTATAATGTTATCAAACATGATGTTGAAAAATTGATAGTTGAACTGACAAAAATAAGTACAGAGTACAATCATACAGAAGATAAAAAAGAATATTATTATTCAAGACGTGATGAATATAACGGCATGGACAAAACCGTCGATGCAAATATTTATAATCAGCGGTTTATCAGACGTGCAGCGTTGACAATATTTTTAAACAGAACATGTTTTAACGGATTGTTTCGTGTTAATTCAAAAAATATGTTTAATGTTCCGATGGGTAAGTACGCCAACCCAAGAATATTGGATTCAGAAAATTTGCGCAATGTATCAGACGCTTTACAGATTGCGACTATTATCCAAACAGATTTTAGTTCTGTTCAAGAGTATGTAAATAAAGACACATTTATCTATTACGATCCTCCATATCGCCCGATTAGAAAAACATCTTCGTTTAATTCTTATGCTGTTGGGGATTTTAATGATGATGAGCAAATTCGCCTTAAGAACGTTTTTGAAACGTGTGATAAAGCAGGTGCTTTACAAATGTTAAGTAATTCAGACCCAACAAATTATGTAAATGACACATTTTTTGATGATTTATACCAAGGCTATAATATAAATAGAATACTTGCAAAACGTCTTATAAATGCAAATGCAGATGGTCGTAGTGCTATTCGTGAGTTATTGATAACTAATTATGACTAATAAACCCTTCCGTCTTTATTGTGAAAATTGCTTAACGTGTCTGGAACAGATTCCAGAAAATACCTTTGATATGATTTTTGCGGATCCGCCTTATATGTTATCAAATGGGGGTATAACGTGCCAAAATGGTCAAGTTGTATCAGTTAATAAAGGCAAGTGGGACGAGTCGCACGGACTGATGAATGATTTTGAGTTTCATAAAAAGTGGCTTTCTGCATGCCGGCGAGTGTTAAAACCAAATGGCACAATTTGGATAAGTGGTACATACCACAGTATATACTCATGTGGCTTTGCAATGCAGTTGTTGGGCTTTCATATATTAAATGATGTGGCGTGGTATAAACCAAATGCCAGTCCAAATATGTCTTGTAGATACTTTACTGCCAGCCATGAAACACTTATTTGGGCAAGGAAAAGTAAGAACGCGAAACATATATTTAATTACGATGCAATGAAATGTGGTGCCTTTCCCAAAGATATTTTGAAAAAGCCGGATTGCCAGATGCGCAGTGTTTGGTCTATTCCAACGCCGTCAAAATCAGAAAAAACTTTTGGCAGGCATCCTACACAAAAGCCATTGGACTTATTGGAAAGAATTATTTTATGTTGTACAAATCCAGGCGATTTAATATTAGACCCATTTATGGGCAGTGGGACAACTGGGGTTGCGGCATTAAAGTATGACAGAAAATTTGTCGGCATAGATCAGGAAGCGCAATTTGTTGAATTGGCAGAAAAAAGGCTGTATGATATCCTTGAAAAGAAAGGAATAAAATGAAGTATTCTAAAATTTTTGATGAACTTTTGGGTTGCAAGAACGAAGATGACGTTTTTAGTTATTTGATTTCAAGCCTAAAAGAAAGTATAAAATCTTGGGATTATTTTGTTAACTGGTCAAAAGTTATCAATAATTATCACGAAGCAGAGATTGCACTAAACTTATTGAATACTCTAATTGGTAAGGCGGATGTTGAAAAAGCAGCAAAAGATTTATTAAAGGAATATCCAAAAATTATAGGTGTTATACCGGCGCTTTTGGCTGATAGAGAAAAGAAAATCAAACTTGTTTCAGATATAAAAACTTTTGAACTTAAATGCTTTGACTTTTCAAAGCCTATGTCTGCAGAGGATGGTGTCCTATTTATGAAAGCAAGTGGCTTCCTTGATTTAGTATCTGACCGTACAATTAAATCTATACCAGATTATTTTCTTGGGGTAGAAGTTGGGCTTGATTCAAATGGGCGCAAGAACCGCAGTGGCACATCAATGGAAAACTTGATGGAATATTTTATAAAAGATATTTGTGAGCGTAATGGCTATGAATATATCGCACAAGCGACCGCAGATAAAATTTATAAAAAATGGGGTAAAAATATTACTGTGAATAAATCATCCAAGCGTGTTGATTTTGCTATAAATACCCCTAATAAACTATATCTGATAGAAACAAATTTCTATGGCGGTGGCGGATCAAAATTAAAATCAACCGCAGGCGAATATGCAGATATTTATCATCAGTGGACAAAAGACGGGCACCAGTTTATATGGATAACGGATGGTTTAGGTTGGCAGAAAACTCAGCGACCGTTAAGCGATACTTTTGATACAACAGATTATATCCTTAACATCGACATGGTGCAAAAAGGCGTGTTGGAAAACCTGTTAAAATAAACGAAGAGAATCCAATGGTAGAAATTCATAAAAAATCAATACTTCTTGTAATTAGTTGATAATTGGTACGATTTGTATTATATATAACAGTATGAAAAAACTAAGTTTTTTATTTGCTATGCTTTGGCTGCCAATGTCATGCTTGGCGGGTGTCAGCTGTAATACTATTGGTGATACTGTTTACTGTTCTGGACGCGATTCTGATGGGAACTATGTCAGTACTACAACAAATAAAATTGGCAATACGACGTATACCACTGGTCGTATTGGTGATGAAAGGGTAAATACTAGCTCTAATAGAATAGGCGGAACGGTTTATACCAGCGGCTCTATTGGTGATAGGCGTGTAAACGTCAGTGAAAACAGAATTGGAAATACTGTTTATCATTCGGGCAGTTTTGGTGACAGCCGTGTTAATACAACTACGAATAGAATAGGAACGACAACATATACAACTGGAAGTATTGGTAATCGCCGTGTATCATCCAGCAAAAATAAAATCGGTGGCACAACTTATTATAACTTTTAAGTTTTATACAATTTCCTTAAACTTAGAAAGTGCTGATATAAATTCTGTGCGTTTGGTATTTATAACCGAGAAATCCAAACGGTAGAACTTGTTCATAACTTTGTATGGATTTTGACCTTTTATTAAAAAGTCTTTCAGGCTTTCTAATAAATATGACAGGGCAGGTTTTGCCTTTGGGCCTTTTAATGTTGCCTGCAATTTTGATGGTGTAAACCATATACTGTCTGTTGATATTTGAAATAAAGACACTACGCCTGGAATGCCGATAGAAACCTGTTTTGTCGCAGTTTTTGTGCTGAAGCCTGCCGAATGCAATGCGTCAAAAAATGCAGATAACATATCTGGGGTAATCTGTGTGTTCTTGTTTGTAAAGTCTGAAATAAAGTCTTCCATAGAGATTTGAAAGTACTTGTATTCTGATTCTGTGGCTTGCTGTTGCTTTGTTTCAGTCGCGATAATTTTTGAATCTTTCAGAGTAATTACTGTCCGTTCTAGTATATTAGTGGAAGTTGTTAAACGTGGAACAACCAAGAATTTGTCTGCCATTTTATAGGTTGTAAGTTCGCAAAGAGCCAATCTGTGATGCATATCTATTGGGCTGTTGATAAATTCTGCTATTTTATCTGCACTTGGTCTGATTGCGTCACCGACAATCATCATAAGAAAGTCGGCTTGGCGGATAGATTCATTTACTTTTTCAATAAAGTTTTCTTTACTGGTGATCTCTGGGTACTTACGTTTAATGTCTGAGTATAAATCTTTCCCTTTGTAAATTGACTCTAACTTGTCCCAATTCCACTGTTTTGTGTCGTGCAGGCTTACTGCATAATCCAAAACTTGTCCAATTACTTGGCGACTGGATTCTGGGTTGCGGTATAGTTTAGTTTCAACAATTACTAAATTACCATTTGTTGATACGTACAGAAGATCAATATGACCTTTGCCTGTTTTGGAGGATTCCGTGGCGACTTCACTGGCAATATAAAAAAGTTGCGAATATTTAGAATCTATTTCTGCCGTTGGTAGTATATCTGGGCAGGTCGGCAGCAATTTTTGTAGCCAAGCCTCGTTAGGCATTTTGACCAGTTCTGGTGAAACGGTTTTACCAGATTTATCTACGATAATCGGTCTTTGTACAATTCTTGCTGTGGACATTTTCTCCTCCGCTGGGTTATAAAATAACCACCAAAAAATCTGGTGGTTGGAGGTTAGTAACAATTTACGAGAATTGTGTTGCTTATTCAGTATATTCACAACCCTCCAACCAAAAGGTTGGATGGTTTTATGTCGCTTCGGACACTCGTAAACGGGTTACTACACCCCAATATCAGAACTCCTGATATCTCTTTCAGTTTATCACGGATGTGTGTTTTTATCAACTTATAAAACGAACACTTGTGGGGCAGGTTTTGTCGCAATTGGTGCCGCAACGTGAAGACACTGTGAAAAAGCATCGCACTGGTCTTTGAATGTCGTGTTCGGGAAAGTAAACAATTCACTGGAAAAATCCTGCCACCAATTTGGTGCAACAGACGGAAATAATATTAGCCCATTTTCAATATAACTTGATACGCTTTCCAGGCGTGTTATTTTATCTGTGTCTGGTTTGACTAGTGTTACTTTCATATCTCTGTGTTCATACTGTAATTGCTGTGCCAAAGACGGGCCCGATGATGCATCTTCTATTAGTGTAGTGATAAGCGCTGATGGGTATTTATTTTTGTATTCTTCGTGCAGTTCGGAAATTTTTCTGCAAAGGGCTGGAAATTCCAATCGTTCACGATAAATTTGCAATAAATATAATTTTTGATTTTTAATACCTATAACGCTACATGCTGAAAAAGCATTATTTGCACTGACTTTGCTGGCAGTGTCCCAAGATAAAAATATTCTGTCCATCTTGTCAGGTAATTCGTTGTAGTAGTGTATCCAATCCTTATGAATAAGGTTGCCGACCAATGGGGCGGGGCGTTGTTGGTATTGACAGGCAAACGCTAGTTCGCCCATAGTCTTGCGAAGTTCCAGAATTTCTTGCTCACCATCACGGTCGGGATGTAATAAATCGCCTGGTGCACGAGTTATGCATAAAGTTTTATTTGAAAAAGGGCGTTTAATTTCCCAATGTTCGTCTTCTTCGGCAACTACTGGCAGGCGCAAAAGCTTAAAGCCCATATCCGAATTTAATAAAAAGCCCGTCATATCGTTTTCGTGCAGTCTTTGCATTATCAGCAATATACAACCAAGCTTTTTATCATTCAGACGTGAACAAAGTGTGGTCTGAAACCACTGGTTTACTTTTTCACGAATTATGTCGGATGCGGCATCCGTTGGCTTTATTGGGTCGTCTATGACTATAAAATCTGCCCCACGCCCTGTAAGCACTCCCCCAACAGAGGTTGAAAGTCTGCCACCGTTTTTTGTGGTTTCAAAATCTGCAACAGAACGTCTGGATTTACTGATACGTGTGCCAGGGAACATATCTTTATACCAATCGGCTTCCATTACATTTCTGCAATCATTTGCGAACTTTAAGGACAAGTCATCAGAATAACTGACGCATATAACTGTTGCCTTTGGGTTGTGCCCCAGAATAAAAGCGGGCAGGGCAACGGAACAGATAATGGACTTCATATATCTTGGGGGAATATTTATTATCATCCGTCTGTTGTTGCCTGCCAACATATCTGATATTTCGGAACATATTAACTTTATGTGCCAATTATCAAGATATGTTGCGTTCGGCGATACTGTCTCAAAGACTTTCTGCACAAAGGCGTGAAAGTCTGTTCGTAAGATTGCGTTTAAGACTTTAATTGTTGGCGTTTTCATCCAAGAAATCTTTTAATATTTCCATATCCGTTTTACTAAATGCACGGGTTGTTCTTTCGGCGTCTGCATTGTAAAGCGCTTCCATTTTGGGTAACAGGGTTTGAATTGCCTTGTTGTCACCTTGGGCTGCTTTGTTGGTTAGTTGCAGTAAAATAGCGTCGCTTTTTGTAGCTTCTACGGTTTCACCTGCGTTGGTAATTGAAATTTTACCGTCCAGAAAATACTTTAATTTGGTGTTAAAGTTTTTGTGACCCTTTGGACGACCTTTGCGATTGCCAGAGACGCCTTTTTTGAAGCGCGTTTCAATGGGTGGGTTTTGATAGCCGACTTTGTAGTTTTTATTGTTGTTGAATTCCATCTTTTTTCTCCTGTAATAATTCGTTATATGTTTTGCCGTTTGATATATTTACAGCATCTATTCCGAACAGGTTTTGAAATCTGCGAATAGTGGTGTCTATGTATTTGGGCTCCAGCTCTATACCCAGACAGGTACGCTCTATCTGTTCACAGGCGATAAGCGTGCTGCCCGAGCCCAGAAAGCTGTCTAATACAGTGTCGTGCAGGTTTGTGACGTCTAAAATTGCATCGCGTATCATTTCTACGGGCTTTACCGTCGGGTGCATTTTCAGGTCATCTCTGTGCACACCAAAAGAATTTACACCAGCATAATTCCAGACGTTTGTTCGGTACCTGCCGTACTTGCCCAGTTGAACATTGTTGACGTTTGGTGCGTCGCCATTTTTATATACAAAGCATAGTTCATGTTGACTGCGATAAAGACTGCCCATACCACCAGACGTCTTTACCCAAACGCACAGGTTTATAAAATCGCCAAATACGGAATCTAAGGCGGTCTTGATTTCTGTTATATGGCGCCAATCCATAAAGTTATATTGCATTGCGCCATCATTAGAATACTTTTGGCACAGGGTAAAGTTATCTGTTAAAAACTTGGTAAATTCTTCGGGTGACATTTCCCCAGATGCCATGGGAAATTCATCGTGGCGTATGTTTCCACAACCACAAACATGTCCCGAAATCTTAACGTTGTAAGGCGGGTCTTGGATGACCATATCGGCGCGTTTGTCGGACAGTAGACGGGCGAAACTCTCTTCGTCCAGACTGTTGGCGCATATGATTTTATGACGCCCCAGTTGCCATATGTCGCCAGGTTGCGTTATGATTTCGCATTCGGGAACAAATTCAATTTTATTCAGTTTTTTGTCTGGGGTTGGCGTTGTGTCTGTTATCAGGTTGTTGATTTCAATTTGCTCAAACCCTGTGATTGTTATGTCGTCCACATAAATCTGTTCCAGATCCGATATTTCCAGCACCAACAGTTCTTTGTTCCAGCCACCGTTTTCTGAAATTTTATTGTCTGCCAGGCGGTAAACACGCTTTTGCGTTTCGTCCAGGTGCGTTAAACGAATAACAGGTACAGTATCCATTTGCAACAGTTGTGCTGCCAGATATCTGCCGTGACCAGCAATTATTTCGTTGTTCTCATCTATCAGAATAGGGTTGTTAAAACCGAATTTTTTAATAGAATCTGCGATTTGATGCACCTGCTTTTGCGGGTGGTCTTTTGGGTTGTTTTGGTATGTTTTTAGTGAATTTAAGTCAACATATGTAATTTTAATATCTGCCATTTGGACCTCCTTTTTTTGGAGTATGTAACAGAGGGGGCAAAAAAGTAGGCGTCTGCTAGCAGACGCCTATTTCCAAATTTCAGAATTCTTTGGCGGAAGCCATTTTCTAACGGTTTCAGCAGGATTGTCTGTTTTAAGAATGTTCATAAGGCTATCTTGAAACGTAGCATATTTGTCAGAACTTAGTATTTCTGTGATAAGTTTACTATTGGTTATTGTGGGGCGTTTGGTTTTAATTTTTTTAGCGATTTTTATAAACTCTTTTTTCAACGCGGTTTCTGATTGGTGGGTTGTGTTGCCGGATTTTTTGCGCATTTCTTTTGCAATCATAAGCATAGATGCAGAATATTCTACAAATGCCGAGTTCCAGTTTTCAAAAACAGTTTGCTTTTCTGAGGCGTTCAACTTGGCGGCGGATTCAAATTTTGTTATATATCCAGCAACTTGATATAGCATAAGGCTTAATGCGTTTGCTGCGCCAATTGTCCACCACTCCCGACGTGATAACTTTTTGACTTTATCGTTTACTTTGAATATAAATTCACCATCTGGATTGTGCGGCAATTTGTCAAAGTTGTGCATTTGTTGTTTAAGATCAGCGATGTGTTTCGGCAAGGTTGCATTATTTGCGCGGACAAGTTGTTTGAAGTCTGCAATTGCATTTTTGGTTAAAGGCAGTATTTGGTTGTAAAACCTGTCAAAACTAAGCGGATACGGTGCCCGTTTTGCAACCTTAGAAACATTATACGTGTTAATTATTGCAATCCTGTTGGCAATAGTTTGTTCTTCTGTCCCCGCAATAAAATCCAAACACTTTTTCATATCATAACCTTTTGAAATTAAGGTAAAATGAAAACCGCGGTAAATCAAGTTATATGTTATTTAAAGCTAGAAAGAAAGTCCATTTTATCAAAGTAACTTTGTCTGAATTTTTCTAGATCAAAATTAGAGGCTGTGTATATATCAGGTGGTATCTCTTTCCATCTAGAGTCACGTTTAGAGTGCGTTATTATTGCTATCTTGCCATCGTTTTTAATCATTGATTGAATACCTGTTTCTTTGTCTTGTCTTTCAATAATCCATTTCAATGGTTGGTTCAGATCTGTTGTAACAAAAAATCTATCAACATCATCATGTATTATAATCTGTGTATTGTTTGGACCAGATGGAGTTGTTGAAAACTCAAGTATTGGTGGAATTTTTGGAATTATTTTACGATTTAACGGACCAAACATTTTGTCTGCTTCGTCAGCATAAACATATCTAGCAATTGAATAATCGTTTGTCGATTTATTGTAAATATGATTTAGAACCCCTCTATAAGAAGCATGATTTTGTAGGCTAGTTGTTCGCATAACATTATATATTTTTAAGTCGAATTCGTGTAAACACACTAAAAGAACTGCTAAATCTGGCGAAAATAATTCGTCGCTGTTTAAAATGTTTCTGGTAAACAGTACTAATCTATCAAAGACTTGCTCCATTTGGCGTAAGGAGAATTTAAACCAGATACTGTATGCAGCAAAATACTTTTTAATAATTTTTTCTGTGGTTTGATTTTTATTAAACTCTTGCTCAGCTTTTAAAGTAGGATCTCCTTGAAAATGACGTAATTCTAAGTTTTTTATAAAAGTTTTGAATACTAAACTTTTTCCTTTTTCTTCAATTTGTTGAATTAAATTTGCTAATCCAGATTTTTCGTACAAAAAATTGGTGAAACTTACTTTGTCTGGGGCAGGTAGTATAAAAGAGTTGTTTATAAACTTTCTTTTATATCCGTCAAAATTTGTTGTTCCGAATAATTTTTCTACGGAGTTTTTTAATTGGGTTTCGTCAAGCGCCAGAATAAAGACAAAACCAGGTATGTCAAAAAAATGTTTTAATGTTTCAAGCGTTTTAACAGCAAAATCCGGTTTACATCTATCTAGTTCATCAATTATTATAATAACTGGTGTATTTAGCTTTTTTGTCCAAGATGTCAAAAATTTTTTAGTTTCTGATAGCTGTTTTTCGTATTCTAGATAGGAATTATAAATATGTGTTTTTTGGGGCTTAAATTGTTTATATAAACTAACGATCTTGTTTATGTCAAAACCTTTATACTTTAGCCATTGTCTGAGTGCCCAACTGATAAAATTTCCGCCAATTTTTAAGGTGTTTGTTGCCCAAATCTTAATTTTATGGTGTTCTATATAGGTCTCTTGTAATTTTTTTAATATGGGAATAAGTGGATTTTCATAAAAATCCATTGTCCATATATTTATCATCGAGACAGGGATTTTATCATGTTTTAAAACTTCGTATAGCTTCGTACAGAAAAAAGTTTTTCCAACCCCAAATTCTGCAGATACGGAATATACTTTAGAAGATGCGGTTGCATTAAAATCTTCGTGCTCAATTAAGTGTGCGAAATCAATAACATTTGACTTAATATTAAGTCTATCGTCTGTAAAGATATCTTGATATTCAACTTGTGCCATTTTTACCTAATAATCTCGTGTTTGAACCATTGTTCTTGGAATTTTGTTTTTTGTTCTATGAATTGGTTCGTTATCTGTAAGCCGTCCGGAACAACCACCAGTTTATCATCGTTATCGTTTGTACGGTGAATAATTGCTACACAACGTCCTGTGAATTTTTTTAGTGGTTTATCTATGCCTAAAACATATGCGTCAAGCTCTTCGCCGTCACCAGAAACTGTGTTTGGAATATAGCCGTAGTTTACTTCATATACAAAGCCATACTTTGGGTGCTTTGTGCCCAATGGTCTGTCCATAACAACGGATACAATTTTATTCAGATAGTCAGAAGATTTGGTTTGTTGTGGCATGTTGGGACCCCTTTTTTCGAAAAATATCACATATAGCCTGAAAAACAAGGTAAAATCTTAGATAAGTTTTTATTGTTTTTGATGTTTGCACTTTATAAAATCATGAATATCATAAAGTTTGTTTTTAGGCGTAAAAACTCGTGTGGAGGATATTATGTCAACAGTTCATTTAATGTGTGGGTATATAGGTTTTGGTAAAACAACAATTGCAAAGCAACTGGAAAAACAACTTGGCGCACGAAGATTTACGCCAGATGAGGTTATGATAGAACTTTTTGGTACAGAAGTTGGTGACGATTTTATGGATAAAGCCAATAAAGTAGACGAATATATATGGGAACAAATAGCTTTAGCCGTAAAAAATGACCAAGATGTTATATATGATGCTGGTTCTTGGTCTGCTGATGACAGAAAATATGTTATGCAAAGACTTAAAAAGCTGGGCGCTAAAGCTTTATGGCACCAAGTAAATTGTAATATAGATTTAGCAAAACAAAGAACATTAGCTCGTAGTAAAGACGCAGAACAGTTGTCTGTTGATGAACGCTTTTTTGATGAAAATCTATCTAGATATAAGCCTATATCTGATTCTGAGGGCCTAGATGTGGTTGTTCATAATAATTAAAAAAATTCCCTGTTATTCGCAGATAATTCCCTGATATAGTCCAAAAAATTCCCTGTTATTTTTGTAGGGAATGTTTGTGCGGAATAGGGTAAAAATACCGAAAATCTGCGGACGTGTTCTAATCTAGGTTGTGTAAAAGTTGCCAAAAGTACCGTTTTTTTGCAAAAATTCCCTGTTTTTCCCTGTTTTTTTTATGATTTTGGCTGTTTTGATTGTGTCTTTGACGCAGGTCTTTCATAAGCCAAAGGTAAAAGATTACTTGCACCGCCAGGTATAATAAAATGCCCCCCGCGGGGCATTTTATTATACCCAGTGAAATGAAACGGTACGCCCCCATCGCAATCGCAGATTGCGATGGATTCGAACCGCCGCAAAAAGGCGGACGGGCGTACGCCGGTTTGCGCGAATGCGCAAATTCAGTATGGTATTCATAGCACACACCAGGGTTGTGACCAGGTTTTCGCCACTGCAAAATGGGGTGTACACGCTGGCGCGGCACAGGCGCGCATTTAACGCGTACTGTATACATGCTGAAACGTCAACAGGGGCAAAAAACTTGACTTTTACAAAAATTACTATAACCTATGAACCAAACAAAGGGTCGCCGATGAACCGTATATAAACTTATTATCTTACCAAAATACCCGAACTAATCGGGGCGGTCAAAGTTTATATAAAAGGCAACCTTATGAAATCTATTTCTTTATTAAATATCAGTTTTGCATATTCTGGATCAGACGATTTATTCACAGATTTGTCGTATTCTTTCGGCACAGATAAAAAAGTCGCCATTATCGGTAATAACGGGGCGGGAAAAACTACATTCTTAAAAATTATTTCTGGTGATTTACTACCTGATTCTGGGCGCATTGTTCGTAATGCGAAATGCTATTTATTGAAACAAATTAATACTGATGCAACAACCAGTGGCGGGCAAAGTCAGCAACTGGCACTGACCTGTGCATTTGATTCTGGGGCTGATATTTTGTTGTTGGACGAGCCGACAAGCAATCTGGACGCTGCGAGCCGCACGGAATTTTTTAATAAATTGCGTTCGTATCATGGTGGTGCGGTCATTGTATCACATGACAGGGAATTACTAAATCAAATGGATGTGTTGATGGAATTACATAATGGCAAGTTATCTGTATTTGGTGGTAACTATGATTTTTATATCGCCCGAAAAAGACAAATGCAAGAAAACTTGGAATCAAAATATACAGATGTCCAGAAAGAAATCGCCAGATTAAACGCAACAATCACAACAGCCCAAAATATGCGCCAACACCATGAATTCAAACAGCAGAAAGATAAAGCCAACAAATCTGCCGGGTCAAGAATAGAGGTAAATGCCCTGAAAGGCAAAAGTCAAGAGACCGAAGCAAAACGCAGAAAGTTAATACACGCAAAACTAAACAAGCAATTAGAACGTGTTGCTGAATTATCAGCACAAATGCGTAATGACACAATAAAAGTCCCACTGCCAAGCGTCAAAGTTTATGATAAAGAAATAGTCAGATTAGAAAACTTGCATTTTGCCTATGGCAACCAAATGATATTTTCAGATTTTAATTTTACTATGCGAACTGGTGAACGCGTCAGATTGCTTGGTAATAACGGGGCAGGGAAAACAACATTGCTGAAATTGATAAGTGGTGTTTTACGCCCATCGGCGGGTCGTATAAAAGTGCCAAGAAATGTTGCATATCTAAATCAAGACCTGTCTTTGCTGGATCACGATAAAAGCGTTGTCGAAAATATCGCAGAATATGCAGGTATTTTGATGCATGACGCACATGTTATTGCGGCAAATTTTGGATTCCGCGGTGATGCATCTAAAAAGAAAGTTGGCGTTTTATCGGGTGGTGAATTATTAAAAGCGACATTGGCCGCAGTAATTGGCACAGAAAAACAGCCAGATTTATTGATGCTGGATGAACCAACTAATAATCTGGACATAAAAAGTACAACGGTGCTGGAAAATGCGCTTGACCAGTATCGCGGTGCAATTTTAATTGTTTCACACGATGCAGCCTTTATAAAAGGATTGCATATAGATAGGTCAGTGATTATCCCAGGGTGAAATAAAAAATCCCCGTTGGTTATATCCTGTCAACGCTGTTGTGATCCGACCAAATCATAACTGTTGCGTAACATTGCGTAAATCTGGCTTAGTTCAATTGACCCATCCAGCAATATTGACACCCATGTTCCGCCCATATGATAACCACGCAAAATGCCATCGCGTTTGTCCAGCAAAGAATACAGCCCCGGCGCGCATTTTACATTCAATATATCAACAATCTCATCACCGTCCATCCCCAATCGCACGCGTGGCACATCCATAATAATCCCATACCATTTGCGATTATCGCTGCGTCGTAATACCGCATAATTTGGATCGCGCGCCCACAGATATTCGGGTTGCGTTTTATACATTTTTGCGGCGTATTTTAAAATATCATCGCGATATGATTTTTTCATAATTATTTCCAATTGTTATTCAATGATAATATGATACAGTAAACGATTATGGAATCAAAAACAAATGTTATGCGAATTCTGGACGCACGCCATGTGCCATATAAATCATATTCATATGTTGGTACTGGCGCGACAACGGGCGCAGAAGTTGCGGCAATGTTGTCTCAAAATCCAGCACAAGTATTTAAAACATTGGTAACGATTGCGCGTTCTGGTCATAACTATGTTTTTATGATTCCTGTGTGTGCAGAATTGGATTTAAAGCGTGCCGCGATTGCGGTTGGTGAAAAATCAATTGATATGTTAAAATCGCGCGATTTATTGGGGCTGACGGGCTATATCCACGGCGGATGCAGCCCAATTGGCATGAAAAAACAGTTCAAGACAGTTATCGATGCGTCCGCACAAAATTTTGATACAATAATTTTCAGCGCTGGCAGAATAGGGTACCAGGTTCAGGTTTCTTTATCCGATTTAGTAAAAATTATTCCATTTTCTTTTTATGATATTTGCGTACAACAGAATTAAAGAATTCCAATATATCGCGTTGAACATCTGCATAATTTATTTCCATTAATAATTCGTGCCGTGCGCCTGGGTATATTATTAATTGCAAATTTTCCACCCCGCCAGACTTATACATTCGATATAAATTTGTTGCCAGGTGGCTGTTCATACTGACTAAATCACGACTGCCACTGATAATTAATATTGGAACATTTGGATTTGCATACCCATTTAATTTTAACAAATTTTTAAACATTGAATAATAAAACCCATATGAAAAATATTTTGCGCGCATTGGGTCGGCATCATGTGCCGCAGCCTGGGCGGTGTCGCGGGTTAATTTACTTGCCCCATGTGATTTGCCGCGTATTGGTGAAAAGAATTCAATAAATCGTGCCGGGGCATCTGGTCCAAACAGTTTTGTTCCAATCCATGCAACCATGCATGCCAAACATAAAAATGCCTTCGGATATTTCGCTGACCCAGACAAGCAAACACCTGCATCAAACAAGTTTGGTTCTTCGATAATACGCTGGGTTATAAAACTGCCATAACTGTGTCCAAATAAAAATAATGGTAATTTATATTTTTGCTTTAAATATTGTGTAATCGCCAGTTCGTCTGATGCAATTGATGCGAACAAGTCCGGATCGCCATCTGGCATTCCAATTTTTGATATATCGCGCGCAGTGCGCCCATGCGCACGATGATCGTCCCCAAATACGATATAGCCGTTTTTGTTCATAAATTTTGCGAATCTGTCATATCGGCGAACATGTTCATCCATACCATGAATTATTTGAATAACACCAATGGGATGCTTAACATTATCCCATAAAGAACAAGCTAATTTTTTACCATCACGTGCAGTAAATGTTAAATTTTTCATACAGTACGCCTTTCGTTCACTGTATTTTATTCTTTATTTTTATATAAATTTACAGGTTTGTATTCTTGTAATTTTATGCGTTTTCGCCCGCAATACGACCACTAGCCCATGCCCAGTGCAGATTGAATCCGCCTAAATCGCCGGCAATGTCTAAAACTTCGCCGGCAAAAAATAACCCTGGTTGCAATTTTGATTCCATTGTTTTTGATGAAATCATGTCTGTATCAACGCCGCCACGAACAACCTCTGCGCTTTGCATACTGTGTAATTTTATTTCACATTTTGGTATGACGATATTTGTTGCTTTGCCAGATATTGCGCGCAATTCAGAATCTTTATAATCCGCAATATTTTTTTGCTCGTTACATATCCATTTTGCAATGCGTGTTGGAATATATTCTGATAATATTGTCGATATACTGCGTCGACCATTTGTGGTCTTTGCTTTGCGTAATGTTTCATAGATATCTGCGTCTGGAATTATGTTTATATGAACATCATCTAAATTACGAACTGTTGCACGATATACCGCGGGACCACCAATGCCAAAATGCGTTATCAGCATTGAATCACGAATAACTTCATTCCCGATTTTTATTTCTGCATCAAATGAAATGCCCGCCAGATCATCGGGGAAAATATTTGTTTTTATTGCACACAGGGCGGGGCGTACAGGTATAATTTTATGACCAAATTGCTTTGCAATTTTATATCCAATATCTGAAACGCCGACCGCCGGAAAAGACACACCACCCGTTGCAACAATCACAGATTTAGCACAAAATTCGCCACGCATCGTTTTAATAAAAAATTTTCCATCATTATATTTAACATCTGAAACCGGTGCATTCATTATAAAGTCTGTACCATGGGCATCGTTAATTAATGCGTTTACAATACTGTCTGCACCATTGGCGGCAAAGTATTGCCCAGATGATTTTTCAACCCATTTAATATTATGATGTTGCGCCCATGCCAGTATGTCATATGGTGTTATGCGGCTGATTGCGCTGCGTACAAAGTCTGGATTTTTGCCAAAATATCTGTTTGCTGCCGCGGCGGCATTGGTGAAATTGCATCGTCCACCCCCAGATATAGCAACCTTGCGCGCAGGCGATTCCCCCATATCAATAATTGCCACGCGGCGTGCGCGTGATACAGCAGCCGCAGCCGCCGCCAACCCCGCCGCACCCGCACCAATAATGATTACATCATATTTTGTCATGTATAACAGTATATAAAAATGTATAAATAAAAATCTATAATAAAAAATCCCGCATGATTGCGGGATTTTTTATTGTTTACGGCCACATTGTATAGCCTTCTTTACATGTGCGGACACATTTCTTGCGACTGTTGTCCCAAACCATGGTTCCTGTTTCGTCTTCATATTCTTCTTGTGGACAAATTGGAACACATTCATTGTTTTCCAGATTATACAGTTCACCTTGATACATACATGCCGCAATTTCACAGCCCTTTACATAACTGCTGGCGGCTAATTCACCCAAAACACTGTATTTGTTTTTACATTCGCCACATTGTTTTGTGCGTTCATTTGTTTCAGATGGATCATTTGTATATCCTGGGTCGCAATATGTTGCGATACATTCGCCCCATTTATTGGCATCTGTATCCCATTCTTTATATCCCGTTCCATTTTCAACAGTACATGGCTGGGTATCTGATACGCATGCATTTGATGCAATGTGATATCCGTATTCGCATTCTTTTACCATACATGGTCCGAATGCATCTTTGGCATAATCCCATTTTTGTTCTGCATATATTGCATCAGGGATGCTGCATTCACGAATATCTTCTTCGCATCTGTCGCCATTTGGATGATATCCCAACACGCAAGACGCAACCTGGCATATACCTTCATCTTTATACGACAGGGCGAATTCACGATCGCATGGTACACACACGCCATCTTGCATTTCATATCCCCCAGTGCATGATGTTTCGACACATACGCCATCAATGATTTCGCATGGATTGCCTGTATCGGATTCACCGCGGTATTCACATTCAGATGGATAGAACGCTTTGTCACTAATCGGAATTGCGGTTCCATTAACGATTTCGTATTCTTCGCATTTCTGATAGCATCCAGTCTCATCAGTCGTCCCCGGCAGCGAGAATTCCCAATCTCCGTTGCCTAAATCCGCGCAAGATTTAATATCTTCGCCCGGGTTGCTGCCATCACAGAAACTGCCTTCTGGACATTCGACACATTCACCACCGTCCAGTGTGTATCCTGCCTGGCAGCGTGCGATTTCACATGTGTCTGTGCTTTGATAATAATCACGCCCGGTCATTGCGGCAGCATTGTCTGCCATGCTGCAATTTCTGTAACACATTGCGACATCTGTTGTACCCGCATCAGAATTTGGATATTGACCACCGGTTAATTCTGAACATGTATTTTGCTGACCGTCTTCACATACACTGCCAGCAGGGCAATTGATACATTCATTACCAACTTGTGAATATCCTTCATCGCACATCGTAACATTACATGTCTGACAGTTTAATGTATACGCGCTATCAGATTCATTGTAATTACATGTCTGTTCACCCGAACCGTTGGCAACATCACATGCCATATCTGCACGATAACATTCTGACGCTGCGGCACTGGTTGTGCCATTGGTTTTTCCACCATCAGGACACTGATGCCGTGTCATATCTATCGCTGGGCTGTAATAATTCAATCCAACTGCAACGCAATCTGTGGTTGTTTGTAATGCGTCATAGTAGTACCCGGCATCGCAACTGGTCATTGTGATGTTTTCACATTCCGATGAATAAATCGCGTCATCACCTTCGCCACTGGTATAGAAACATGTTTTTTCACCTGCGCCGTGCAGTGCGTCTGTGTACGGCTGACCGTCTTTGTTGCATCGTCTGATAGATTCTGCATTTTCTTCATATGTCGTACCGCCTGCTGGACATTGATAGCGATCTGTATCACCCGGGTCGCTGTAATAGCCCTTGGTAACAATGCTGCAGTCTATGTCATCTGGGGATTCCAGATAATATCCACCCCAGCAAGAATTAATTACCTTGGTATCACAGTCGCGCTGATATACCGCATCTGCGCCAGCACCACTGGAATAGAAACATCTTTGTGTTCCAGAACCATATATTGCTTCATATGGCAACCCAGTTTTGAAACACTGTTGAACCATTGTTGATGTATCAGATTCCGTATCGCCACCATTTGGACATGCTGTGCGTTCAACTGTTTCATCACCACTGTAATATCCATTGCCCACAGGATCACAGTCTGGGATTTCTGCATCTGCATCCGCCAGCCAATACCCGGCATCACATGCATCAATTACGCGATCTGTACATTTGGCTGTATATGCGCTGTCATCTGAATTATAACTGCATGTCTGTGTGCCGTCGCCATGTGTCGCGTTATATTCCAGTTTTGTTTTATAGCAATCTGTAATTGCTGCTGCGCCGGTTGCAGACAATCCCTGGGCAGGGCATGCATGCAAGCCTTCTGTGATACCACTGTCGGTTGCGAATTCACCACCCGGACAGTAATTATTCGCCGTGCATGTTTCGCATTCTGAACCGTTACCGGTATAGTATGTTCCCGGGGCGCAGTTCGTTGTTCCCGCCGACCATCTGGCATATATTGTTGCCGGGGTTGTCGTCGTAAACGCCAGGGCGTTTTCATTTGTTTGGAATTCACCGCTTGTGCCAACCAATTGAACCCCACCCGATGCCTGTGAATAATAACCCGCAAACTGATAACCGGCTTTTGTTGGTATGGTTGTCATATTCGCAATTGGTGCTGTTGCATCTGCATTGCTGAACCAGCCTGTTGCATATTTCAAGTATACCACGTTTGGTGCGCCGTTAACATCTGCATCATTATGATCCAGGTTAACAGTATAAACATTTGGCGTCCAAACTGCATATAATGTTGTATTTTGCCCTGTGCTGGATATATTGGTTGCCACTGATGTTCCCGCGTCATAGCATGGCGCGCCACCATTTGCATTTGAACACCACTTTCCAACAACGGTATATCCTGGGCGTGTCAGACCACTGGTTGCCGGCAAATCACATTTACCACTGTCAAATGTGCATTGCACACTGTCTGCAACAGATCCTGTGCCGCCATTTTTATCCAGGGTAATTGTATACTGGTTTGCCACGCACGACGGTTTTGCCGAATTATTATTTGCAACCGTGTATCCCGTATTACATGTCACCGCAAAAGAGCAGGCGGCATATGCACTGGCGCTGATACCGTATACAGTGTTATTTTCTGCGGCAATTGATGACGAATTCGGAACATCGATTTCGCACGCCATATAACAGTCTGTATAATTGTCGGCATTTTCTGTTGATGCCACACCACCACCGGTTGGATTTACCGGACATGCTGTTTGCGTGATATCGCCATCTGGACTGTAATATCCGCTTTCCGTGCTGGAACACATCATGCCGCTGTTGTAATAGTATCCCGCATCACAGCTTTTAACCGGCTGTATAACATTACAGTAATCATACTGTTTTGTTGATGTTTGATAATTACACTTAACATCTGCTTTACCGTGCAAGAACTTTTCATAGTCTATGAATATCTTGTAACATTGTGTTACAGATGTTGAACCACGGTCGGCTTTTCCACCATCTGGACATGCGATTGGACCGCTGCCGTCTGGTGGACAGTAATGATCTTCTGGACATTCATCAGAATCACCCCATACGCACGACGGATTTTCACTTGGGCTGTTTTGCGGCACATAGTTTTCATCACATTCTGCACGATATGTACATGCTGGATACGCATTGCCATTATAGTATTTGTTACCAGTTGAAATACCTTGACCATTATCAATATCCAATGTTGGTTCGCAAACGCGATAGCAATCTGTTATCGCACCCGCACCAGCATCAGATGTACCACCCACTGGGCATTCGTGTTCAATACCACCTTCACAATATGACCCCGGCGGACAATCGTCTGGTTCATCTGTACCATCGCCACCCGGACAAACCTGACCATCTTCACATGGTGTACATGTTGCCGCGGCTGTGTCTTGATTGGTTGCACGATAACCTTCATTACATGTCACGTGATATGTACATGCTGGATACGCACTGCCTGAATAATATACCTTGGCACTGACAACGGTTGCGGTACCACCAGATATGGTTTTCCCGCCGCATGTTTTATAGCATCCGCTGGCAGATGTTGCCCCCGTATCCGAACCATCCGCACCACTTGGGCATGATACCGAACAGCCCGCCTGACCAATGTTTGCATTTCCGGTACCGGGGCAATAGCTGCCGGATGGACAGTTAACATGATCTGTCCCGTTATAGTATTTTCCGGCTTGGCATTGTGTCGTTTGCTGCGACCAACACGCATACAGCGTTTCTGCACCGGTAAATACTTTTTGATATACGCCACTGGTGCATGCCGAACTGTCCCCCCAACCGGTAAACGCATATCCATTGCGTGTTATCCCACTGGATGGCAGATTGCACAATTCACCATGTTTGCATTGTTGTACCGCATCATTTACCCCGGTTGAACCATTAATTGTACCCGAACCACCATTCTTTTTCAGTGTGATTGAATATTCATCTGGTTCGCAACTGGTTTCATCATCAGACAGGTGGTACCCCGTATTGCATTCAGTTGCCTTACAGCTGCGCGTGCCACCCTTGGTCACAGTACCACTGACGACAGTAGAATTTGCAACATCCGATGTTGTACAATTGCGATAGCATTCATTATCCGTTTCTGATTCACAGACATTATATGTACCCAAATTATATGTTGGGACACTGGCGCACGATACCGAACAATTTGCGCATCCACTGCCATTTGGATAGCTGTTATCACCGCAACCACATGTACCCTGACCAGTTGTCGGATTATTTGCACATGGTTCCCATTGTGCAGTAAACACAATGTCTTTGGTATATGTCCATGTTATTTGCCCCGGCTGGCGGATACCACTGCCATCACTCCACCCGGTAAAGTTATAACCCGGCTTTGAACATGTATTGGTTGCGATTTGATATGTTCCATTATACAGCTGTGATGTACCGCCCGGTGCATTCCCCGTACCTGTGCCGCAAGAATACGATACATTGTACGCATGCGGATTACATTCCAGATCTTCTTTGTCATATCCAGATTCGCACACAACATCTTCCAGTGGACACATATGACGTGCTGCATTACATGTTTTATCGACTTGGTTTTCTGTGCCAGACTTGTAAACAGTTGTATCAAATGTACATGATACGCTGTTTTCTGGACAAGTGCTTTGTTGTGGTTCCGTACAAAATAATTGGCATGTTTTTGTACAGTCGCGTTCTGCGTCATGGTATGTTTTTACCGCCGATGTATTCGTTGCATACCCTGTATCACACGATTGCTTTTGCGTGCCGGATGTCGAACCCTGGGATACCGTGTGTTCCAGTGAATACCAGCTGCCCGTTGGGGTCGTACATTGCGCCCGTGCAGTGGCGACGACAGTACCCGCCGAACATGTTATTGTACAGTCATTTTCTGCATCGTGATATGTCTGGACCGCCGATGTATTCGTTGCATATCCTGTGGCACAAGACCGTTTGTTCGTGCCGGATGTCGAACCCTGGGATACTGTATGTTCCAGTGAATACCAGCTGCCCGTTGGGGTCGTACATTGCGCATCCGCTGTTGCAACAACTTTTCCCGCAGGACATGTTGTTTTACAATCGCTTTCTTCATCATGATATGTTGTTGAACCACCCGTTGCCGCATAGCCCGTTTTACATGATGTACATGTTGTTGATGTCGAACCATTTACTGGCTGATATCCGCTGGAACATATGCTGCATGTTGTACCACTTACATATGCACCCGCCTTGGCAGTCAATGCCACCGATACCGTTGTTCCGCCCCATCGCACGGCTGACACTGCATTTTGTCTCAATGTTCCTGAATAACAATATGGGCTTGCATCTGTTGCGGACCGTGTTTGATAACATTGGGTGTAACTGGTCCAGCCAGTACCCGTGCCACGTGTCCATCCCAATGTTTGCGTCGGACATGATGAACATGTGGCGCGTGCTTGGGTGCCGCTGCCAGCTTTCCATGTTGCACCAGAACATGGTGTCCATATTGCATATACGGTTCTGTCGGTTGTGCTGGTAATTGTCCAAGACGGTGAACCGCTAGCAGTTGTTGCCCAACCAGCCAATACATAACCCGCACGATAAAATGATGTTGTATACCCATTGTTTAACGAACATAATTGACCATAATTACATGTTGTCGCCGATGGTGCTGTACCAGAACCACCATTCAAATTATATGATATTGTAACAGTGCTGCGTTTCGGGCATACCAATCCGCCGGTACAGTCATATCCGCTGGGACATGCGATACATGAATTCCCCGCCGTCAGATCATATGATTGCATCAGTTCACCGTTCCTGTATGCATTGCCATCACATTCAGAGATATAATACCCCGAATTACACGATGTGTATTTTCGATAGTTTGGACAATTATATCCCGCCGCCAACGCGTTGCCGACAAAAATCAATCCAAATAATAATGCAAAAAAGCCCAGAAAACAGCGAATTTTTCCCATAACTTCCTCTCTTTTATATTTCATTCTAGAAAAAAAGCCATATGTCGTGCAAGCAGAAAAATGAAAAATAAATATAAAAAATAAAAAACACGCACATGGCGTGTAATTTTGTTTTTTTTAAGTGGTGGGTTAGGTAGGACTCGAACCCACGACCAAAGCGTTATGAGCGCTCCGCTCTAACCAACTGAGCTACTAACCCACAGGCGCAATTATATCTTATTTCGATTTTGTTGCAAGTAATTTTTATTATCTGCTTTATTTTTATTTATATCTGTGTAAAAATTTTACTTATCATGACAGAATTGCCCCAGATTTTAAGTGATATTCAAATGTCGGCATTTAATGCCATTGAACGAACGAATTCTAATTTATTAATACTGGGACCGGCGGGAACCGGCAAATCAACATTTGTAAATTATCTGAAATCTGCATCAAAAAAGCGTATTATTTGTGCATGTCCCACGGCGGTATCGGCATTAAATGTTGGTGGGCAAACGATTCATTCGCTGTTTCAAATCCAACCGCGTGATTTTATCATGCCGGAATTATTGAAATTAAAGGCAAAACCGCGCAATATTTTAAATGCCGCAGATGTATTAATTATTGATGAAATATCCATGGTTGCGCCTGATTTGCTGGATGCAATTGATATATTGGCGCGCATGGCGCGGCATAATAATGCGCCATTTGGTGGAATTCAAATTGTTGCAATTGGCGATTTATTTCAATTGCCGCCGGTAATTACGCGTGATGCGACTGAATATTATCGCATGGCATACGAACATGAAAACGCATACTTTTTTGACAGCAATGTATATCGCCGCGCTGATTTTATCAAATATGATTTTGATTTAGTATACCGTCAAAGTGATGCGGCGCTGCTGGAAAATCTGCGCCGGTTGCGTAATAATGATATTGGCGCATTGGAATTTTTTAATAATTGTAAAATAGATGACGCCGCGCGGCGTGAAAATGCGGTTATAATAACGCCATTTCGTGCGGTTGCCGAACGAATAAACGCATCGCGCCTGGCGCAAATTGATGCGCCTGAAATTACATATACTGGGGAATTAAACGGGAACTTTTCCGAACGCGATGTACCCGCACCAATGAATTTGACATTAAAGGTTGGCGCATTGGTTGTGTTTGTAAAAAATGGTGATAAATGGCATAACGGTTCAATGGGCATTGTGCGAAATCTGTCCGCGCGCGAAATAACTGTGGAATTGTTAAATCGTACGCGTGATGTTGTGTCTGTCCGCCCAGAAACATGGCAGAAAATCGAATATTCGCGTGATGAAAATGACCGAATTCAAGAAAACGAAGTTGGCAGTTTTAAACAATTTCCATTAAATTTGGGCTATGCCATGACAATACACAAGGCACAGGGAAAAACACTGGATACTGTAATTGTTGATATATCGCGTGGCGCATTTGCGCATGGGCAAACATATGTTGCATTGTCCCGCACGCGCAGTGCATCGGACATGCATATTGCATCCCCATTGCGTCCGCGCGATGTTATTTTTGATGAACGCGTATTGGATTTTGTTTCGGAAAAATAAAATTACAATTGTTTTTCCATTAATATGGCATCAATACCATCATAATATTTTGGACGAATGCCAATTTGAACATATCCATTATGTTGGTACAGCGCACGGGCAGGGTAATTGTTTTCTGCAACCTCTAAAAACATTTTTGTTGCGCCGCGTTTTTTTGCGTCTGCTTCTATGATTGCCAGCATTGCAGACGCAATTCCTGCCTTGCGCGCATCTGGATGAACGCCAATGGTTATAATTTCTGCTTCATCTGCAACGACACGCCAAACGACAAAGCCATTTTGACTGGCGATAATATCACAGCCTGATTTTTTTAAATCTGCAAAATCAGATGCCGACCATGGTTTATTCGGAAAACATGCACGATGAAGTGTTTCCAGTTCGTTTAACATTGTTTATTTTGTTCCGCATAACTGGGGCGCAGATACATTGGAACAACCGGTTCATTATCCCCGCGTGCCAGTTTTTCATTTACTATACTAATTGCGTTTTGTAAATTAAATGGTTTATGCCCAACTGTGCGCGCCCAATTCATTTGTTTTACTTCGACATCATCAATTGACATGGTGCATGGCGCCAATCCATTTGCCGCAACAAAAAAATCCCCACGACCGGAATCAATTGCGACAAATGCGTCCGGCGTATCGCACAAATACAATTCAAACGCATTAATCGGCACAATTGGAATATTTAATCCCAATGCTAAACCCTTGGCATATGCGATTCCTAATCTGATTCCTGTAAAACTGCCGGGACCAACGACAACGCCAATCGCGGTTATATCAGACCATTTCGCACCGCATTCGGTTAAAAAATTTTCTGCTTCCACGGGCAGGGCGATTGACTGCTTTTCCACATTAACATGTTTATATTTATCGTCTAAAACAAATTCCAGACCCGCCCCCGATGTATTGATTACCAGAATCATTTTATATCTTCCTTTATACGCGCACACCAAATCCAATTCGTTTTGATATTGTCGCAGATTTGCGTACAGATAATAATTCATCAATTTTTTGTGGGGTGAATTTTGTTTTTACATCTTCGCCATCGTGTTCCAACAGTGTCCGACGCAGTATCGCGGTTAATTCACGCTGTAATTCACGCACCCCTTCTTCGGATGTATAGTTGCGGATTATATGTCGCAACGCATCATCACTGATAATAATATTATCAATATTCCATCCTGTATCATGCGCCGCGCGCGCAATTAAATGTTCGCGCGCAATTTGCACCTTTTCATCTTCGCTGTATCCGGGAATTTCAATAATTTCCATACGATCTTTTAATGCATTTGACATATTTAAACTGTTCGCGGTTGCAATAAACAATACATTCGACAGGTCAAAGTCCACCTCTAAATAATGATCGCGGAATGTTTTATTTTGTTCTGGATCTAATATTTCCAACAGTGCGGATTCTGGATCGCCGCGCCAGTCGCGCCCCATTTTATCAATTTCATCCAATACGATTACTGGATTATTTGATTTACAGCGCTTTAATGCGTCCATAATTCTGCCAGTTTGTGCGCCAATATATGTCTTGCGATGACCACGAAAATGTGCTTCATCTGATATACCACCTAATGATATACGCTGATATTTACGCCCCAATGCATCAGCAATTGATTTGCACAATGATGTTTTACCAACACCCGGTGCGCCAACAAAACACAGTATACTGCCCTGGGCGGTGCCGACTTTTTTCATAACGGCAATATGTTCCAGTATGCGTTCTTTGACCCCGCGCATACCGGAATGTTTAGAGTCCAATACCGTGCGTGCAGTTTTTAAATCAATTGGCGCATTGTCAGATTTTCCCCAGGGCATTGCCAACAACTCTTCCAAATATGTTTTCAGCAATCCACCTTCGTTTGACATTGGCGACATACTACGCATGCGTTTCCATTCAGACATTGCTTTTTCTTTGGCATCGCATGGCATATTGGATTGTTCAATGCGCTTGCGGATATTTTCTGTATCCATACCGTCTTCATCACCCATTTCTTGCTGTATCGCGCGCATTTTTTCTTGCAATATTGCTTCACGCCGTCCATTTTCCATTTGCTGCTGTACACGCCGATTAATAGAATTTTCAATCTTTGCGGTTTCTGTCATCAGGCTAAGTTGTTCCAACAGCATCATTAATTTTTCACGCCATGATGATGCACACAGTATACGCACGGCATCAGATGTATCTATTTCTGCCATTTGAATAACAGAATCAATAAATGCCGGCATTGGATAGTTGTTTATAATATTACGCAGTTTATCAATTTTGATTTTTTTAGAATTTGCCAATGCTTGCATATTTTCTGCAACCTTGTCCCGCAGGGCAAGTGTTTGGTCAAGATTACTGTCGTCAATTATTTCGATTGGTGTTGTGTCCGCAGAAAATACCCCGTTTTCAATTGATTTATTTTCTAACCGAACAACACCTGTTGTTCGAATAATGACATGCAATGGACCATCCGGCAGTCGTAAAACCTGGACAATATCACCGATTGTACCCGCATTATAAATCGCATCTGGGTCAGTTGGATAAGACCAACTGTACTGTGCCGCGACAACCAATTTCTGATCGTGCTTTGCCGCCGCTTCGACACATGCAATTGATGCCTGGTTGTCAACATAAATTGGAACCGTTAATCCCGGATGCACAACTAAATCGCGAAAAGGTAAAATATAGTTTTTCATAGTGATGATAATATAAGAATTTTTTTATCGTTTTTCAAGGGCAATAAAAAGCCCCCATTTATGGGGACTGTGGACATTCGTCATTGTCATATTAACGACGACGGCCGTTGAATCCATTGTATTGTGCGCTGTTGCTGGACCGTTTTGACAGATAACGCGCTGCAATTAATACCAGCCATTCAACCGCCAACAATCCCATCCACCCCAGCTTTGCATCTATGCCCGGAACCCAACCTAAAACATAAACGATTTGCGCGATAAAAGAAATGTACATAATACCAAACATACTTGTAAAGAATATCTTTTTAACTTTTCCAAACATATTTTCAGCCTTTTTAGTTATAAATTAATTGTGGCTGGGTTTCTGTTGCCGGGTACCCAGCGAACCCCGCAATATGCTGAAACGGATATAATCAACAATTGCCAATTATACCCAACCTTGTATTAGGCAGCCATTGCAAGGCGAACATTGTCGTTCGCAGCGATTCTATCGCCATTCAGTTTTTATTTGGTTTTTAACGACACCATGTCGGATTCAACCGATTTGCCTTTACTTCGCCTGTCGAAACTATGTCAGCCCCATATTTTTTATTGGTGGAGCTGTGGGGTACCGCCCCCCAGTCCAAAACGACTATTCCGCAACGGATTCAGAATCATCATCGCAAATGCGACATAAATAATTATAATATTTATGGTGGCAAATGCAAGTTTTTAAGTTATAATCACAAAAAGAAATGGAAAAGCGATGAAATTTTTAGACAAGGCGAAAATTCATATTAAGGCAGGTGATGGCGGTAACGGCAGTGCCAGTTTCCGCAGAGAGAAGTATATTGAATTCGGTGGACCCAACGGTGGCGATGGCGGGCGCGGGGGTGATGTTATATTCCGCGCGGTACCAAATGTTAATACATTAATTGACTATCGGTTTAAAACAAACTTTGCCGCGGGTCGTGGTCAAAACGGCATGGGGAAAATGCGCACCGGCGCATCCGGGGAAACATTGATTTTACCGGTACCAACGGGGACGGTTATTTTGTCTGAAAACGAAGAAATTGAATATGCCGATTTAAATGTTGATGGCATGGAATATCTGGCGGCGCGCGGCGGTAATGGCGGATGGGGCAATTTGCATTTTAAAAGTCCGACAAACCGCGCCCCACGCCAGGCGAACGACGGTCTGCCTGGCGAAGAACGCACCGTTGTATTGCGTTTAAAACTGATTGCGGATATCGGTCTGGTTGGCTTTCCAAACGCGGGTAAATCGACATTGCTGGCGGCATTAACCGCCGCACGCCCAAAAATCGCAAATTATCCATTTACAACATTAAATCCACAATTGGGGGTAATGTATGCGCATAATCGTGAATTTGTGCTGGTTGATTTGCCTGGGTTGATAGAGGGCGCGCATACTGGTGTCGGTTTGGGCGACAGATTCTTGGGACATGCCGAACGGACCAAGATGATTTTGCATGTGATTGATGGAACAGAACCTGATTGGTTCGCGCGTTATGCCGCAATTCGTCATGAAATGGATTCTTATGGTGGCAATTTAACAAACAAACCTGAAATGGTTGTTATAAACAAAATGGACGCCATTGAATCAGATGAATTAAAAACACGCCTGGACGCATTCAAAAAATCGTTTGGGCGAAAAAAGAAACCTGAAATAATGGTAATCAGTGCCGCAGGAAGGTTGGGAATAAGCGAGTTGATTTCTGCAATTGAAAAGAAATTTTTAACAATAGAAAAGGCAGAAAATAATGAACAATAACAGAAATCCATTATCAGAATATAAAAACTTGGCACAAAAATATCGTGCATTTGTTGGTGATAAAAATGCAGGATTGGTTGCGCACAATTCGGACGGCACAATTGTCCCATTAAATACATTACGCGCAGATGATGTTGAATTTATTGGCGGACTGTGGCGCGTTCAAAACAAGAATAATTATAATGTTCGTAAAATTGGCGATCGTGATATAATAATTGGCGATGAAATTCCATATTTTGGTCCCAGTTTTTTTGATTACTATCGTGCATCATATTTAACATACAATTGTTATGGACCATTAATGCCAAATTATAATTTGGTTGTCGCAAAATACGATTGTGGTGATGAAGAATTTTGGGCATATGCAAAAAACATAACTATGGCAACAGCATATTTGGGAATGCATTTGTATGATAAATATAAAACGCTGATAAATAATTATGCACACAGCGCGGTAAAAGAACGCAACCAAAAATAGGCAAACAATCATCGTATATAAAATTTGATTTTTGAATTTCCGTCTGTTAATATCTGGGACGGAAATCACAGAAATAAAGAAAAAAAGGAGAACAGAAAATGGCATCATTAAAAGGCACACAAACCGAAAAAAATTTGTTAATTGCATTTGCCGGCGAATCCCAGGCGCGTAATCGTTATACATTTTTTGCGTCCAAGGCAAAAGACGAAGGATACCAGGCGATTTCAAAAATATTTTTGGAAACAGCTGAACAAGAAAAAGAACACGCATCTCGTTTATTTAAATTTTTAGAAGGGGGCGATTTAGAAATAACCGCATCATATCCGGCGGGTAAAATCGGCACAACATTGGAAAATCTGCAAGCTGCGGCATATGGCGAACACGAAGAAAATACAAATATGTATCCAAAATTTGCACAAATCGCCGCCCAAGAAGGTTTTGATTCAATTGCAGAAGTTTTAAAGAATATCGGTTATGCGGAACGCTATCATGAATCGCGTTATCGTGCATTGATTGACGCAATTGAAACTGGCACATTGTTCAAGCAAGATAAAATTGTTATGTGGCGTTGTACAAATTGTGGCATGTGGCACATTGGCACCGAAGCGCCAAAGGTATGCCCGGCGTGCCTGCACCCCCAGGGTTATTTCATCAGCGAAGGTACAATATCGCGCTGTGATACGAACGAAGGGTTCTGTGAATACGCAAAAATCGATGACTAAATAAAAAGAATCGCCCAAACGGGCGATTTTTTATTCTTGATAATAACATTTTCCACCAAAAATTGTATAATACCCGGTTTCATCCGCCAAATAATTATCTGTACCAACCCCATCGATATAGCATTTTTCAATTGTCGCATTATCGCCTGCATCACTGGTAATTCTGTATGATGCACCTATATAATCCGGATCCATATCTGGAACATCTGGGCATTCCGTACATCCAAAATAAAATTGTCCAATTTATTTGGTGGTCAGGAGGTTGGAAACAATCTTACGAATTGTGCCGTTTATTCATGTATTCACGACCCTCCTGACCGGAATCATGAGTTTATTTATCATCTGCCTATTAATAAACGCGCATTTTGCGCGCCACAGATTAATATTCAGACGCGTAAGCCGAGGTTTCCACACATCATCAATGGAACACCCATTGACAAAACAATATTATTCTTATAATCAAATAAATTCAAGATTAAAAAATCCCCCATCTGGGGGACTGTTTAAATCAAACCGGTTTTCATTTCGTCGCCAACATAAAACTTGTACGAATACGGTTTGAATTGCAACAGGGCTAATTCAGGGTCGTCGGCACCGGTATAGCCAAATTGTTTATAATCATCACGCCAATATTTTTCCTTTTCCGCGATATCATCAACGGCATTCATTTCACCAAACAGACGCACCGCATACCGTGTGTTTGGATTAAAATAATACAATGCGCATTTTGCATTATGATGTAATTGTTTCATTTTTGGACTGTCGCGGTCCGTGATAAAATGCAAATCCAGATTATTTATATCTGCATTCAGTGCATTCATTATTGTACGCAAATCTGGGTATCCGTCCAATCGATTAGTCCCCAGCACCACATCATCACATGATTTTACAACATCAATTATTGATTTTATTTCATCGTTGTTCATTATTTGCCCTCCATTTCATCCAGTATATCATTAAACATACGCAGCGCACTGTTTTGGCATGCGCGTCCACGCCATGTCATTAATTCCACGCCTGTTTCTTGATCAGCAATTGACATATTAAAATTCCACCACCAAAATCCATTGAACGGACACCAGAACGGATTAAATTTTTCACGGCGTTCGGATACTTTTACAATATATCGTACATTTTTTGGAATAACAGCGGTATCTATTTCTATGTTTTCTGAATCTGTGAACGCATTTCTATTTGCGGCGGCGGTACCGACAACAACATTATATCCGCGTTGTTCCAGTGCTTCTTTGACACTGCGTTTCATAGAATATCCGCCACGATCGGCATAAAATGTTTGTGTTGGATCAATCGAATTTGGCTTTACATACACACTGTTGCACGCCACCAGCGAAAATAAAATCATAACCGAAAAAACATATTTCATTCTTATCCCCTTTTTATCACTACAACATTTATAGTAAATTTTATAAATATGTACAAGTATGTTTTATAACTTGCCAAAAGCAGTTTATTCCTATAATATTACAAATGAACTTTGTGGGAATAAAGTTCGGGGGCATAAGAAACCCTTATACACCGCGGCACAGTTGTGTCGTAATCCGCATCGTGTGTTACGACACACTGTGCTAAATTTAATTTATCTCGACCATAATACCAGGTCGGGAAGCTGTACGCCATAAAACAGATTGCAATCAAAAGCGTACAGGGTCATGCGGTGTATGATTTTCTTAACTTCCCGACCACCATTTTCTGTTTTTTTATTTCCCATGTTGTTCAAATTTTTTGGACGGGTGTGGCATATCGCAAGACTGCCAGGATTGGTTTCACTATGACCAGTTGTTTGAACCCCGTCCATCAATTTTTAATATGGGGAATTCATATGATACCAAAAAGAATATTTTATGTCTGGGGTGCTGGCGAACGAAAACCGCGTGATGTCCAAGTATGCATTCAAACATGGCGACAAATTATGCCAGACTATGAAATTATTGAAATAAACGAAAACAGCAATCAATATTTTGATTTTAATGAAAACTTGCGCACGAACAAGTTTTTCAGAACGGTATATGAAAATAAAATGTGGGCATATGTTGCCGATTATATTCGTATAAAAACATTATATGATCATGGTGGAATATATTTTGACACAGATGTTTCAGCTGTGCGACCATTGGACAAGTTTTTAAAAAATCGTGCATTCGTTGGAATGCAAAATACAGAATATGTTGAACCCGCAATATTAGGCAGCGTTTCCAAAAATCCATTATTAAAAGAAATATTAAATTTTTACGATAATGATATTTGGAAAATGCCAATATTTACAATGCCACAAATTTTCCAATATTTTTTACAAAAATTATACAAAATTGCCGGCTTTCCGGATAAAACTGAACAAAAAATTATAAAAACACCTGATATAACAATTTATCCAGAACGCTATTTTATCCCATTTCGATATCAAACAAGTTTTACCCCAGATTGTGTCGAACCAGATACGCACACAATACACTGGTTTGGTGGTTCTTGGACGCGCCCATCAGTTATTAATTGGTTGATGAATAAACACCTGGTGCCAGATTTAAAATTTAACCCAGATTACGATATTGTAAAAACAACGCGTTTATCGATTGGTCGTATAACGATTATAAAAATTACATCATATGCAAATAATACAGTATCCATACGCTTTTTACGGATAATTCCATTAATTAAACTGACAAATAAATATTTAAAATTATTCGATATTATACCCGTGTTAAAAATAAAAAAATAAGAACATATCATGAACAAAAACATAAAAATTTCTGTATTAATGCCTGTATATAATTCACAGGATTATATTGCCGAATCTATTGAAAGCATTCTGAATCAAACATTTGGCGATTTTGAATTTATCATAATAAATGATGGCAGTACAGATAATACCGCCGATATTATCAGACGCTATAAAGACGCGCGAATTCGTTTCATAGATAATAAACAAAATCGTGGGTTAATTGCTGTTTTAAACCAAGGACTGGATTTGTGCAATGGTGAATATATTGCACGCATGGACAGTGATGATATATCATTGCCGACGCGTTTTGAAAAACAAATTGCATATATGGATGCCAACCCAGATGTCGGAATATTGGGAACTGCTGGTCAAAATTTTGGCGCCAATAATGATGTAAATTATTCGCCCGATATCGTTGACGCGATCGAATTATTAAAAAATGTTGGATTTTATCACCCCAGTGTTATGATGCGTAAATCTGTATTGGATAAATATAACCTGCGGTATGATCCAAATTATTATTTAGTAGAAGATTATGAATTGTGGACGCGTGCATTACATGTTACAAAATTACGCAATTTACCAGACGTGCTGATAAAATATCGTGTTCATTCGTCCAGTGTTTCAAATGCAAATTCTGTATTACAAGAAAACAACAAGGGAATTGTCAGACAAAAATTATTAGATTTTATAACAAACGATTCATATATGCGTAATATTATATTATCTGCGCTGAATGTGTCTTATTACAAGATACCCAGCAAGCGTGTATATTTATTTAACTTTTTGCCATTGCTAGATATAACATATAAATCTGTAAATAATATAAAACTGTGGTTATTTAAATTTATTCCATTATTAAAAATAAAATACGGCGATATCAGATTGTTTCATTTTATTCCAATTGGTAAAATTAAAAAGAACATAACGCATAAACCAGATGACAGCAGGTTTTGTCCATTTAATATTGACAATTCGGTCTTAAAACAAGAATTACAAAATTTACCAGAATTTACATATATCCCAAATTCTGGAAATTTAGGGGATATGATTATTGCAAAATCTACATTAGATTTTTTTGATGCCAATAATATAAAGTATCACATGTTTGATGGGACAAATGCTTCTGATGTAATCGTTTATGGCGGTGGCGGTCAATGGACGGCTGATTATGAATATCATTGGCAAAAATGGTTGAACATATTTCGAACGGCACACAAGATTATAATCTTGCCCAGTTCTTTTTATAATTGTCAACATTTAATAGATATCTTAGATGAAAGATTTGTCGTTTTTTGCCGTGAAATGAAAAGTTATAATTACATAAAATCTGCAAACACGGGGGCGAAAGTAATATTGGATCACGATATGGCATTGCGAATGACACACAATGCTTTACGCGGTAATATACAAATCAGCCACAAGAAAGATAGATATGCCATTGAACAGATAAAAAATGCAATACAATTTCCACGCACAGTTGTCAAATTTAATCGCACAGATTGTGAAAGTGCAGGGCATTGGGACACAGATTTAGATTTATCTGGTGTCAGATATGGTGATGCAACATCATCAAAAGAACATATTGAATTTTGCACAAAATTAATGTTGATGGCTGTTGATTGTGCCGATGCAATAATAACAGATCGACTGCATGTTGGAATTGCCGCGGCGTTAATGGGCAAAGAAGTATTTTTACTGGATAACACATATGGGAAATTGTCTGGTGTATATAATCATTCATTGAAACAAAATCCCCATATACACTTTTGTACAACAATGCCAGATATACAAACGATACGCCCCCAACCAACAAACAAGGACAATTTTCGTATTTTAATGGAACTGTAAAATGTCGGATAAAATTGTAAAGTTTATAGATGTATCAATGCCAACATGGCCATGTAATTTTAGATGTCATTATTGTTATGTCGGACAACATTTGTCCGATGCAGAACGTAATACAATAATGCCATTTAAATATACGCCCATAGAATTTGCAAAACTAATAACGAAACGGCGTTTGGGTGGCACATGCGTATTCAATTTGTGCGCATACGGCGAAACATTATTGTTGCCAATAAACATTGAATATGCAAAACAAATTTTAAATGCTGGGCACTTTGTCGGTATTGTAAGTAATATGACAATCACAAAAAATATTAATGAATTATTAAAATTACCAAAAGAACAATTAAGTCGCTTATTCTTTAAATGCAGTTTCCATTATTTGGAATTAAAACGACGCAATTTATTAGATGTGTTCGTTGATAATGTAAATAATGCATGGCGTTCTGGCGCCAGCATAACAGTTGAAATTACACCGTCTGATGAATTGGAACCATATATAGATGAAATCAAAGATTTTTCAATGAAACATTTTGGTGCTTTGCCGCATATCACTGTTGCCAGAAATGAATTAGTTCATGGATATACCAGACTGACAAAGCATACTGATAAAGAATATATAAAAATATGGTCTGTATTTAATTCTGATTTATTTAATTTAAAAAATGCAACATGGGGCAGAAAAATTAAACAATTTTGCTATGCGGGTAAATGGGCATATTCTTTTGATTTATCTAATGGCAAATGTTATACATGTTCGCATAGAAAACTTGTCGGTGATTTTGGACATGGTAAACATTTACCACAACAACCAGTGTGTTACCATTGTCCTGCCGAACATTGTTTTAATTCGCATGCATGGCTGGCATGGGGGACGTGCCCCGATATTTTTAAAGATATAACATATGCAAATGTTCGTGATCGTATCAGAACAGATGGAACACATTGGCTGCATAAACGTGTTTATAACGCATTTTCTCAAAAACTATGCGATAACAATAGACGCTATTCTAAATTCATAGAATGGTTATATAAATACATTTAATATTGCAGACCGGCGATTTGCCAATTTATTTCAGTTGCTAACCAATCGCCACCGTCCCCACGCAAAACAATAATTTTGCACCCTGTATTTGTTTTTTGTATATAATGGCAACCGTGCGGTGTCGATGCAGATGTAGATGCGGGGCTTTTAGCTGTTGCATGTAATGTATATTCTACATTTTGCATTTTTATTGGAAATACAATATCAAACGATGTTGATGGGGTTGCAACTGTTTTTACGCCACCTTGCTCTATCCAACCAGATTTATATTTTCGATACCATGTATAATTGTTATTCGCATTTGGTATCTGGCTTTCAACCACATAGTCGGCTGAATCAACTGGCAGGTTGCTATGTTTCGCCAGCATTATTCCACCGGCTGTTTCACCATCATGCAGGCGTAATGTTTTATTTGTTGTGTCCATTGTTATTTCGCCAATTGCGCCAACAAAATTTTCATGTTCTGTGGCGGTGCCACGGCGAATTTGAATCTGTCTTGACATAAACAATTCCTTGTGTCATGGACCAGTTGTTTGAATAAATAACAAAACAAGCGGACGAAACGCCCGCTTGCTATTTAATAACAGTATACCATATTTACATTTAAAAGTCAATTTATTATATATAACTTATGCACATTTCATGGCGCACCCAGCGGATTCACTCGCACGACACAGATGTGTCGGCTGTGTGGCATTCGTTGCGCATCGAACTGCGCGTTGCTTGTTCTCTGCTACTCATTGTCGAACGCGTGCGCGTCCAAATCGCGGGATGCACTGCATAAATTAAACCGCCGTGCGGCGGTTGAATTTCATGGCGCACCCGGCGCGATTCACTCGCACGACACAGATGTGTCGGCTGTGTGGCATTCGTTGCGCATCGAACTGCGCGTTGCTTGTTCTCTGCTACTCATTGTCGAACGCGTGCGCGTCCAAATCGCGGGATGCACTGCATAAATTAAACCGCCGTGCGGCGGTTGAATTTCTGGCGCACCCGGCGCGATTCGAACGCGCAGTCCCCGCCTTCGGAGGGCGATGCTCTATCCAGTTGAGCCACGGGTGCAAACAGCATGTATTATAAATATATGACGCAAAATTGCAAGAATTTATACGGTATGTTTATTTTGTTTTCTTTCGCCAATTTGCCATGTGCCACATTATATACTTGCCAAAATTCGTTACGGTTGATATCGAACGAATTTTTGGGGCGTTTAGTGTTTGCCCGCTGATTAATTCATATTCGTTAATCAAATTGTCAATTTGCCCACGCAGTTGATAATATTTTGCCGCCATCATACCAAACGCATAATTTTTGTCTGCAATTGCGACTTCGTCCATATCAACCAATCCAGCAATATGACCGTCGGGGTCAATAATAATGTTTTTTGGCGTCATGCCACAATGATACAATCCACGATTTGATTCCGTGCCAATGTTCATTAATTGAACCACCCGCGAAAATAAATTTCCAACAAATGGATTATTAACATCAGATATATTTATTTTTGCAACATGATGCGTTTTGGAATATTTCATGCTGTCAATTGATCGCCAATTTATCATCGACATTTTGTAAAACATCGCCAAGATTTCCGCATATACAGAATCAATATCTGACGAAGTCATCCCGTCGCCAATGCATTCATACAGTGTTCTGCCTGGGATAATTTTATATTGTTCAAAACATTGACCTGAATTTAAATGTATATTGATTTCTGGGGCTGGGATTCCATGGTCATTCAGCATTCTGGCAACAACCGCATTTTTTAACGCTAATGCGGCATGATTGAATTTATAAACATATTCGATACGACTGGATTGCGATTTTGATATGAATACACTGTCCAGACTGCCGCGAATTTTTGGCGTTCGAATAATGCATTCACCAATTTGCACACTGCGCACGGCATCAGAAACATGAAATTTTTTTGACATAATAATCCCTTAATAAAAGTTGTCAAATATATTTTATTGTCAATATTTGTAAATGTCAAGCCAGCTATTGATTTCGTTGCAGGCACGCCAGCATAAAATCATCTAAATCCCCGTCCAGCACCGCATCAGAATCTGTTTTTTCAACCCCAGTACGAACATCTTTGACCAATTGATATGGATACAGAACATAATTTCGTATTTGGCTGCCCCATTCAATTTTCTTTTGTGCCGCCAATGCAGCATTTTCTGCCTCAGCCCGTTTTTGTAATTCCAGTTCATATAATTTACTGCGCAGCATTTTCATCGCCATTTCTTTATTTTGAATTTGACTGCGTTCGTTTTGACATGTAACAACGATTCCGGTTGGAATATGGGTTATACGAACCGCGCTGTCGGTTTTATTAACATGTTGCCCACCGGCACCAGACGAACGATATGTATCAATGCGCAAATCTTTATCATTAATTTCAATTTCAATTGAATCATCAATGTCTGGCCATACATCAACAGATGCGAAACTGGTTTGGCGCTTGCCATTTGCATTAAACGGCGATATGCGAACCAAACGATGAACGCCGATTTCATTTTTCAGCCACCCATATGCCCGTTCGCCACTGATGCGATATGTTATATTTTTTATACCAGCCGTGTCCCCCGGGTGTTCTTCTACAACTTCGCATTTAAATCCATGGCGTTCTGACCATCTGGCATACATGCGCGCCAACATTTGCGCCCAATCTTGTGCCTCGGTCCCACCGGCACCCGCTTGGATAAATAAAAACGCGCCATTGTTATCTGCTGGATCAGAAAACAATGTAATAAATTTTGCACGATGTGCCGCGTCTGATAATTTTTCAATTGCGGCAATTACATCCGGGTCATCGGGGGCAATGTCATATAATTCCGCCAGATTTTTATATTCTGATTCCAATTCTTGTAATTCTTTCAGCGACTTTTCCAACCCAGATTTTTTTTGTAATAATGCACGCGCATTATCAGGATTATTCCATAAATTTGGATTATTTGTTTGCTCTGCCAGTATTTCTATTTCCGCAACCAGTTTTTCTGGGTTAAAGAAACCCCCTGACGGCGGCGATGTCGTCTGATATTTGCGATAAAATTTCGTTCGGCATAATCATAATTGGGCATATTAACAGCTTATTTGCCTAAATCAACAAATTTATAAATATCGTGATTAAATGAATGATTGCCTTTTTTATGTGAATATGTTAAAATTTTTCTAAACGAGAGGGGATTTCACAATGAAAACGGTATTCGCAGCATTTGGTTTTATCGGTGCAATTATCATGGCATCGCCGGCATTCGCCGTGTCTGCTGGGACAGTTGCAACAGATTCTGTGTCGCGTGGGGTGTCGGCAAATTATGTTGGCGCAAACAATACAACATCATCCACCGGGCGCGGATATCAAAGTTTGGCAAACGCATATCAAACTAATCAGCGTAATACATATTATATGATTACCCAGCCGGATGTTGACTCTGCATGTCGTGAACGCATTTATAATTGTTTGGCGGAATACTGTGGCGATGTAACAGTTGTCCCGGGGCAACGGTCTGGGCGCTGTCAATATGCAACAGAATCTGAATTGTATAATTATGCATTATTATGTCTGCAACGCGACACATCGGCATTGTTGCCGCAATATAATGTAAATACCAGAACTGGTACGGGTGGGATGAATACCGCGGCGCGGCTGTGTCCACCATATGTACAACAGGAAGTAATGTCATACCTGGCAATGGCGAATATGGCAGATGATTTATCAAAATCACATTCTGATTTATGTTTGCAACGCCGCCAAGAAATGGAAGCTGCCATGGCATGCCACGCAGTTGCATTGGCATATGGCAACGAAACAACCAGTATGTTAACAACGCAATTAACAGATGCATGTGGTGCCGGTGTACCGGGTGGTTCGGCAGAAATGGTAACACGCTTTGCCAATGCGGGTAATGTTGGCGCAAATGTATGGGGATGGGCTGAAAAGATATTGAACTTGGAAATGAATGAAAAGGGCGAAGATTGGCAAATGGCGGTTGATTCTGTGCTGGCCAGCTATGCCAATCGAATGAATTTGGCATGTGGCGATGATTTACAGTTAAATACAGCATCGTATTCAACGGCAAATTCTTCATCATCGCCAACGACATTGCAAACCGTTGCGGCATTGGCAACCGGGGTTGCATTCCCGTCTGCCGCGCCCCAGGTTCAAAATCCATATGAAAACCAGAGCTTGTATATGGAATTAACAACAATGTCGGACATATATGATTTTAATACTGCGCAACAAATAATTAATGCCGCGATGTCCAGTCCTGTTACAACACAAAATGATTTCTTGACCACGGCACAATTAAGTAATATGCAAACTGCATATACCCGCGGGACCAAGGTGTTTATCCTGCGCGACAGTGCGCGATGCTATATAATTCCGGTTCAATCATTAACAACGACGGAATCAAACTTGATTGCACAAACATTTGCCAGTTGCATCAGCCGATAGATGTAAAAAGGACCGCTTCGCGGTTCTTTTTTTATGATACGATTCCCGAAACGCTTGAACGATGGTTGAAAATCTGATATAATATTTCAAAATGAAATTCACCAGACGAACACTTTTAAAATTTGCCGGTATTGGCACGGTTGCAATCGCAATGTTGCCACGGATGGCATTTGCCGCACGCAATACATTGCGTACGGTTCGCACGGGAATTCAACCGGGAAATAAAACGCGTTTGGTTATTGAAACGGGCGCACGACCATCTTATTCTGTATCTTATCCGGCAAACCAATTGGTCGTAACATTATCTAATACGGCGGCAAATGCATCATTGGCACCATCATTGGTTGCGGGGTCACTGGTTACTGCGATTACCCAGGTGCAATCCGGCGACAAACTGCAAATTGTTGCTGATTTGGCAAAACCAATTAATGAGATTCCGCGTGATAATATAATGCTGTTATCGCCGAACGGTGATAATGATTATCGTTTGGTTTTGGACTTTGCGGCATCATCTGGTGCGTCGGCTGTGGCATCTGCATCATCAGCTGCAAAACAATCATCCGCGCCATCCCGCAAATATGTAATTGTAATTGATGCGGGACACGGTGGCAAAGATCCGGGCTGCATTGGCAAGGGCGGCACCCAGGAAAAAGTTGTTGTATTATCTGTTGCCAAGAAATTAAAAACCAAACTGGACGCGGCGGGATTTCAAACATATTTAACACGCAGTAATGATACATACTTGAAACTGGCGCAACGCGCATCGATTGGCGAAAAGAAACACGCTGATTTATTCTTGTCATTGCATGCAAACGCGAACCCCAGTCGCGCAATGCAGGGATTTTCAATCTATACATTATCTGAAAAGGCATCTGACGAAGAAGCGGCTAAATTGGCGGATGCTGAAAACGCGGCGGATAAAATAGATGTCAGCGGTTTTGAACAATTTGACAAGGATATTCGTATCGCGCTGTCATCATTGCAACAACACGCTGTTGCGGAAATGTCGGTTGAATATGCCAACGGATGCGCATCACAGTTTAAGCGCGCAAAAATCACCCAACAACCGGGTCCTGACGTTCGCCATGCGCCATTTGCGGTATTGCGTTCAACTGTTCCTGGGGCGCTGATTGAACTGGGGCATCTGTCAAATGCCGCCGAAGAAAAACTGTTAAAATCATCATCGCACCAGGATAAATTGGTTGCGGCAATTGTAAAATCGGTCAAGTCATATAATTTTGATGTATAATCGCTTGCAAATTAAAACGGGTTCTGTATAATATCCCGCATCGGAGATGTGGCAGAGTGGTCGAATGCGCGCGACTCGAAATCGTGTATACGGGCAACCGTATCAAGGGTTCGAATCCCTTCGTCTCCGCCACAATAAAAATCACGCCCAGCGGGCGTGTTTTTTATTGTGTTTGATAATGTGGATTCGAACCCGGGGCAAAGGGTTCGAACCGCCGCAAAAAGGCGGACGGGCGTACGCCGGTTTGCGCGAATGCGCAAATTTTGCCAGGTGATGCAGCGCAGCGAAATAATCCCTTCATCTCCGCCAGGAATCATACCGCACCGCGGTATTTTTTATTGAATTTTTGCGTATTTTATGGTATAATTACGGGCAAAGAACGGACGCGGTGCGCCCGTCTTTTTTTTATTTTATCCCGCCCCGCGGGATTTTTTATTTATAACCAAAAAGGAAATAAATATGAAACAACCAGATTTCTTGGCAAAATTAATTTTGATACATCGGGCAATATGATTCAACCACAGTATGATATGACATTGGAACAATTCCAAACAGCCCAATTTGAATTAGATTCCGATTTTGAAAATGCCAAACAAGAAGCCGAAGATGCAATTCAAACAGAATATGGTGAATATTTTGACAATCTGGGAATTGATTTTGATATAGACAATTATGTAATCCAATCCGAAGCCATAGCGGTCAAAGTATTATATCCTGCGGGCAACATTATAACACGTAATCTGCTTATATATGATTTAAACATTCCCAACTTTGCAAAACAACCAAAAATATGGCGATGGCACAGCGAAGGGACCGATGGTACGTGCGATGAGTGTGCCGCACTGGACGAAACAGTGTTTTTTGAAGAGTCAGATATTCCCGAGATACCGGTACATCCGAATTGTCGTTGCTATATCACCGAAGAAACCATCGATGACCATGGAAATACAATAAAAAGCAAGGTATATAAAACTGGCAAAAATCAAAATGCGCATCAACCAATATTCGAACGACCTGTTAATACAGAACCTGGAACATACGCTAAATTTGATGGAAGGGCTTTAACTATATACCAAAATAATAAGGAGATATATAAATTTGATGCGAGATCTGGCAAGCCGGAATACCAGGACCCAAAATATCAAAATTTACCAAACCAAGGCCCAATCCCAGAGGGAGCTTACGTGGCGAGACAATCCGAAATTCAACATATTACTCCGTATGGCCTACTTGCCGGCATTGTGAATGCGGGCACATGGAAAGGAAGTTTATATTCTTGGGGCAACTCTCGTGTATGGTTGGAACCATCAAATACAACAAATACTTATGGTCGTGATGGTTTTTCTATTCATGGTGGCTTATTTCCGGGTTCTGCGGGCTGCATAGATTTAACAGGACAAATTAATATGTTTATACCATGGTTGGAAAGCACTGGAAAAGACCTGATTATTTATGTAGAATACTAGTACATTAACAGTATCAACGGCAATGTATAAAGACAGTCAGACAATTTTATATACAAAAAGTGTACTTTATTTGGCGACAGTATTATTTTTTGTAAATGATGCACGAAATTTGCTGTTAAACCCCAAGTGGGACGGCATGCTGTCTTGGATAACGTTCGATATAAAATACTTAATTATATTAGATTTGGTATTATCAATTATTTTTTTACTGATGTTTATATTGGCCATATTCCCAACCATCAAAACATACAGATGGAAAACATTATGGATTTTCCTGTTATCCATTCCAGCAATGTTCATAATGTTTTTAGTGTATATATACTTTTTATTTCCGCTATTACATCTGTTATTTTAATTCATATTAAATAAACCAATACAAACATAAATTTTTATCCCGCCCCGCGGGATTTTTTGTTTACCAAAGGGGGAAATACCATGTACAACAAAAATCATACAATAAATGACACAAACTTTGATATGGCTTACGAAAAACTTGCTGAACGCGAAGGCGGTTATACCGACGGCACAGACCAAATTGATGACGAAGCAACAAATATGGGTATTACCCAAACTACACTGACCAATTATTCTGCAAAACACCCAGAATCAAACATGCCATCTGATGTAAAACATTTAACACCAAATCAAGCACGCGAAATATATAAATCAGAATACTGGGATAACACCAATATACCGCAAATAAATAACCCACGCATACGGAACGCAGTATTTGACATGAGTGTCATGAGTGGTCCAATCATTCCAACAAAAACAATCCAGCAAACATTAAATGAACAAATGAATGCCAATTTACCAGAAACAGGGTATCTGGGCAAACAAACAATAACTGCATTGAATGCAATCTCCGACAACAAAATAAATGATTTTATGAAATCACTAATAAGGAACAGAATAGAATCATTGCAAACTATGTCCAATTGGTCAACGGCCCAAAACGGGTGGACACGACGAACAAAATCATATTAATTTTTTGGTTTTATCCATAATCCCTCGACTGTGACCGATACACCACAAAACGCACCATCTGCGCTGTTCAATTTCCAAACACCGCCCCAATCATGAATTGTATAATTGGCAATGGCACACCCGCCCATCACAGACAGCAATACAAAAACAAATAAACAACGCAACTTTTTCATCACTAAAATTGTATATCTTTTATATAACCACAATCAAACTAGTTTTTTATCCATCCAATAAAAAACAATTTGATTTTTTACACAAAGCGATACAATATTACTGACATGAAATCATTTAACGCCCAGGTTTATGATATCGTTGCACGAATCCCGGCGGGGCGGGTGGCAACATTTGGGCAAATTGCACGCATGATTGGGCGCCCGCGCATGGCGCGGTTTGTGGGATATGCATCCAACAATAAAAACAGTTGGCATTTGCCATGGCATCGCGTGGTCTTTAAAGACGGCAGTCTGTGTGGCGCTGGCTTTTTTGAACAGCAATATAAAGCCCTGAAATCCGAAGGCGTCAAATTCACCCGTGATAAAAAAGTAAAAATGGATGAATACCAATGGGATCCGGAACGCGACGGCGTACCAATGGACATTCGGGATTTCCCGTTGGTATTTTAATCTTTCTTGCGCCGGATTGATGGACGCTGGGTTAATTTTGCCATAATTGTATCGGCGGCTAACTTTTTAAACGCCAAGAACCATGCTTTTACATCCAAATTTTTATCTGTATTCTTTATGCGTGCATCCATTTCCGTAATGGTTAACGGGGCGGGCGCAACAACATCATCACCCGGGCGCCAATCTGCTGGTGTTGAAACTTTAAACGCATCAGTTGTCTGCAATGCGATTAACAACCGTTTTATTTCATCAAAATTGCGACCTGTGGTCAGTGGATAATATAATATCGCGCGAATTATGCCATTTGGATCAATTATGAATACTGCGCGAACTGTTTTCCCATCTGATGCATTATGATGAATCATGCCATATTTACGGGCGATGTCCATATTCATATCATCAATAATTGGAAATGTTATATGCACATTATTCCAGCCACGATATTCAATATCGCGAATTGCATTAATCCATGCCAGATGCCCACTGAGTGTGCCAACAGACAGCCCGATTAAGTCGGTATTTAATGCATGAAATTCGTTAATCATTGATTGAAATGCCATAAATTCAGTTGTGCATACGGGCGTAAAGTCTGCGGGGTGTGAAAATAATATAATCCATCGTCCAGCGTAATCAGATGGAAAATTTACTGTGCCATTTGTTGTACTGGCGGTGAATTCTGGCGCAGAATCGCCAATCAGTGGCATTTGATTTTGTTTGTTTTCTGTATCATGTTCCATACATTTACATGAATTAAATAAATCGTGCATATCTGTATATCTCCTTTGTTTTATATACATGATTATATTTATTATGACATTGCAATTAAACAGGCACTTATTCACACAAACGGGCGTTGTCAAATTAAAAATTTAAACAAATTTTAATAAAAACTTTATTCTTGATAAAATGTGTTAAGATATAAATAATATATAGGTTAAACAACAAAAGGGATTAAGACATGAAACGTTCTGACATTGTACGATCTATCCAGGTTCAGTTCAAACACATGCGTGCATCTGATGCGGCGGCAATTTTGGACACCGTTGCCGATCATATGATAGAATCCATCGCAGATGGCAATCGGATAGAGGTTCGTGGTTTCGGAACATTTCAGCCGCGCGCGCGCGCAACAAAAATCGGATATAATCCATGCACCGGCCAGCCGATGCATCTGGATGCCAGCACAACGATTTTGTTCAAGCCCAGCCGCGAATTAACAAAAAAAATGAATGGAAAATAAAATGTTATTCGGTAAAAAATCTGGAATAAAGAATCATAATCGTGAACGCTATGACCGGATTCGCCGTCTGATGTGGATAAAGTGTGAATCATGCGGTCGTCTGGTTTATTACAAAGATTATAAAACAAATCATTATATTTGTCCGCGCTGTGGTCGTGCATTTATCATGACGCCAAAGCAACGATTTGATTTGCTGTTTGATAATAATGAATGGGAAAAATTGCAATTACCAATTGTATCTGATGACCCGTTAAAGTTCACAGACCGCAAACCATATCAAGAAAGATTGGACGAGGCACGCGCCGAAACCGGATATAATGATGCCGTCACAACCGCAGATGGTATAATCGGTGGTATTCCGACAACAATCTGTATATTGAACGGCGATTTCATGCTGGGGTCAATGGGACGCGCCGCGGGTGATGGTATCGTTGCCAGTATGGAACACGCCATTGAAAAAAAACAACCTTTTATCATGGTCACATGCAGTGGTGGCGCCCGTATGCAAGAAAATATATTATCATTAATGCAAATGGCGCGCACGACGGTCGCGGTAAATAAACTGCACGCGAATGGAATTCCATACATTGTTATATTAACCGATCCAACATTTGGTGGTGTTACGGCATCATTTGCAATGTTGGGGGATATTCATATTGCGGAACAGGGCGCCCGCATTGGATTTGCCGGTCGTCGTGTTATTGAACAAAATATTCGTGAAAAATTGCCATCTAATTTCCAGACGGCAGATTATCTGTATGAACACGGTATGGTCGATATGGTTGTCCCGCGTACAGAAATGAAAGAAAAACTGGAAAAAATTTTAGCGGTGGTAACAAAGCAAAAACGCGAACCAAAGCAAATAAATATCGCAACGCCTGTATCGGATAATAAAAAAGTCCGCGGCATGGGCGAAAATGATGCATATGATAAAGTATTGTTGGCGCGCAATGAAAACCGCCCACATTTCTTGGATTATATCAACGGCATTGTTGACGATTGGACATATTTGGCGGGCGATCGTTTATTTGGTGAAGATCCGGCAATGTGTGGCGGAATCGGATTTTGGCGCGGAATTCCGGCGGTCATTATTGGTCAAGAAAAGGGGCGTACAATTGAAACCCGTCAATTACATCGCTTTGGCATGCCCAATCCCGAAGGCTATCGCAAAGCCCAGCGTTTAATGCGACTGGCAGAAAAATTGAATCTGCCGGTAATTACATTGTTTGATACCGCGGGCGCATTCGCGGGCAGTGCCGCCGAAGAACGCGGTCAATCCCAGGCGGTTGCCGCATCAATTTCAACGGGGCTGGCAATAAAAACACCGTATGTTGCTGTTAATGTTGGCGAAGGGGGCAGCGGTGGTGCAATTGCAATTGGAACGGGCGATCGCGTATTAATGTTGGAAAACACGATTTATTCCGTAATTGCCCCGGAATCTTGTGCCAGTATTTTGTGGAAGGATAACAAGTACAAGGCAACCGCCGCCGCGGCAATGAAATTAACCGCACGCGACATGGCAGATTTGAATATCATCGATCAGATTATTGATGAACCATCTGGTGGCGCGCACACTGATTGGCAAACGACCATGGAATTATTATCCACGGCGGTCGCCGAACAGATTGCAGATTTACAGAAAATCCCGGCAGATGAATTGCCTGCGCGGCGTGCTGAAAAATTTTTGGCAATGACACGCGATGTAGATTTCTGTACACCGCCACATGACGCGGAACACGAACATTAAAAAATCGCCCAAATGGGCGATTTTTTTTGTTTTGCATCACATTATATGACACAGAAAAAATGACCTGTTGGTATTTCGGTTTCCCGTATTATATTCCCAACGCACCCCGACTTTTTCGGGGAATATAACAATGCATCACTGCATCAGTTTTGGACGGGGGGTTACTACGCCCCGCGAATCCATATCCCTATGAATTCGATATGAATTATATCATTACATTATTAAAAAGCAAAGGGGAATATGTTCCCATAAATATATGCATGTATAAAAAAGGCGCCCATTTGGACGCCTTTTACCGCTGTGCTTGCTTTGCGATACGCGCTTTATATTCCAACATGTCAAAATGAGGATATTTAAGAATAATATTTATAAAACCATTTTCAATTTCGCGCATTGCATCAATTGCAACTTCTTTTAAAGTTGTATGGCGCACAATTTCAATTTTGTTTGTCCCACATTGATACAACATTAATTCATCTGGGGATCTATTTTTATACACTTTGGCTAACGGTTTAATTTCAAAAAAATTTACCACAGGATATTCCTCGTCCATAAAATCAAAAACTTCCCAATACCATAACAGGGTATCAATGGCATTATCACAAAAATGAAATATTGGCACTGATGTGTTTACGCCAAAGTAACTTAGGTTTCCATCCATAGATGCCACAAATTGACGACCCGGGGTATATTCAGACATGTTTTGTATATTAAAAGCACGGGTCAGACCATCTCTAATATGGGTGTCCTTGAACATCATTTTATAAGATTTTGTAAAATATGGTTTCAATATCATAATGTTAATTATTTTTATACCAAAAAATCAAAATGTCAACTGAAATATTGTTTTACTGCTTGCATTTAATTTTGTATTTCTATATAATACCACCTGCAACCCAGCGGAGCGTTGGCAGAGTGGTAATGCAGCGGATTGCTAATCCGTGACCGTGTTACAGCGGTCCATAGGTTCGAGTCCTATACGCTCCGCCAGATTGTGTTTTGAAATAAATATGCCTGTTAAATATATTAATTTTTACTGTTGTTGCTAATTTTGCAAATTCCTGCAAACGAATTTGGTTTGCAATAAATTTTCTAATTTTATATCATCAAATTATTATATAAAGGATGCGCATATGACAATCAGATTATTTAATACTATGACCCGCAAAATCGAAGAATTCAAACCATTGGTTCCCGGCAAAATGGGGTTTTATTCGTGCGGTCCAACTGTTTATCATTATGCACATATCGGAAATCTGCGTACGATGGTTCATAACGACATATTAAAACGCATGTTTATTGAAAACGGTTATAATGTTCATCATGTTATGAATATTACCGATGTTGGGCATTTAACCAGTGATGACGATGACAGTGGCGATGATAAAATGGAACGCGGCGCGGCGCGTGAAAACAAATCTGTTTGGGATATTGCACAGTTTTATACAGATGAATTCCTGCGCGATTATGATGATTTGAACATAATGCGCCCAACAGATATGCCACGCGCCACTGATTATATTGCCGAACAAATCGATTTGGTAAAAAAACTGCAAGATTTAGGTTATACATACGAAATTCCGGGCGATGGCATTTATTATGACACCAGTAAATTCGCCGCATATGGTCAATTAACTGGCGGTTCTGTATCTGGGAATCGGGCGGGCGCACGCGTGGAATATAACGATGCCAAGCGAAATCCAACCGACTTTGCATTGTGGAAATTTTCCCCAACCGACAAAAAACGCCAAATGGAATGGGACAGCCCATGGGGCATTGGGTTCCCTGGATGGCATGCAGAATGCAGCGCGATGAGCATGAAATTACTGGGCAATCATTTTGATATTCATACCGGTGGCGAAGACCTGTCGCGTGTTCATCATACAAATGAAATCGCACAAAGCGAACCGATCACTGGCGCACCGTGGGTTAATTATTGGGTGCATTTCAGTTTCTTGGTTGATAAATCTGGCGAAAAGATGAGCAAGTCCAATGGCGAATTTCTGGGGCTGGACGCAATCCGTAAACGTGGATATGACACAATGGTATATCGGTATTTCATATTGTTGGGACATTACCAAACACAATTAAGGTTTTCATGGGACGCAATGGATGCCGCATCAAACGGATATAAAAATATTATTCGCCGTGTCGCAGATGTTTTAACAGACCCCGCACCTGGCGAACGGGATTCGAAAGTGTTTAATACATGGCACGATAAAATACTGGCGCCTGTATCCGATAACATGAAAACCGCCGAAGCGTTAGTATATATCCAAGAACTACTGCGTGACACAACCATAAATGCATCGACTAAAATCGCGCTGTTTGAATTTATCGACCGGCTGTTGGGATTGCAATTCATTGACCGTGCAAAACGGTTAAATGACGCAGAATCCGAAACGCCGCCCGCGGATATTGTGGCACTGGCAGATGCCCGCACCACCGCCAAGGCGGAACGCAACTGGGGCAAAGCGGACGAAATCCGCGCACAAATTGATGCCGCCGGATGGAACATTATCGATACGCCAAATGGGTCGAAATTGGTCAAAAAAATATAATTTTTATCTGTAATCTGTATGCCAAAAATCCGGCATACAGATTTATATAAAAAACTCTTGAATTCAGGGCAAATTTAGTGTATATTGCACCCCAGCAACAAGAGGAAACTTCATGAATTATCCGTACATGCCAAAATCCACCGCATTGTGGTTAATTGAAAACACTGCATTAACATTTGAACAAATTGCTGATTTTTGCGGTCTGCATGAATTAGAGGTTAAAAATATTGCCGATGCAGAAACCACCAAAGTCCAAGGTTTAAATCCGATTTTAAACGGTCAATTAACACGCGAAGACATTCAACGCTGTGAAGCAGATCCGAATGCGCGTCTGCAATTGCGCGAAGAAATTGTCGTCGCACAAAAGGCACAAAATAAAAAAGGTGTTGGATATACACCAAAACTACATCGTCAAAACAGATTAGGCGGAATTTTATGGATTTTGAAAAATTATCCAGAATTATCGGATGGACAAATCGCGCGCTTGATGCGCAGCACAAATCCAACGGTTGCATCTGTTCGTAATAAAACGCATAAATCATATTCGCTGATTCAAATACAAAGCCCGATTGTTTTGGGATTGGTATCGGAATCCGCATTACATGACGCAGTCGCCAAGGCAAACAAAAACAAATAAACACAATAAACATAAATATATAACCTATATTTTATAATTCGGGGGTTTATTAATGGCTAAAAAATTGGATTCAGCAACCAAGTTATTAATTGATTCTTTGCCGGAAAATTTGCAAAAATTGGCGACCACCGCCGTAGAGGTTGGATACCTGTCTAAAATAGATTTCGACGATGCCACCGAAGCAGATGAAGTACCTGCCGATGAACAAGAAGAGGTATTGGATTTCTTTCAACAAGATTTAGGATTAGAAATTCTGGAAACAGATGATTATGCGCATGATATGGAAAAATATTATGACGATGATTCTGATGAACCGCGCGATAAAACGCGCAATTTATTAAATGCAGATGCCGAACAGGTTGATGTTAATGATGATGATTATGAACATTATGCAAAACAGCTGGAACGCAGCCAAACCGGCAGCTTGGTTCTGGGGGTCCAAGATTCTGTACAATCATATCTGAAACAAATTGGTACGGTACAATTATTAACCGCCGCCGGCGAAGTTGCCATTGCCCAACGGATTGAGGCTGCATCCAGATTAATGGTATACGGTTTATGCGAAAGCCCAATGACCATCAAAGCCATGCTGGATTGGTACCAACAATTATTAAACGAAGATATTCGTCTGCGTTATATCGTAAATCTGGAAGTAATGTATTCCAGTGATGCCGAACAAAAATCATTGGCGGCATTGTCTGAAACATTGAAATCCAAGGGCGTCGAACATGTTGATGAATTGGATGATGATGACCTGGATGATTTGGCTGAATCCACCGCATCTGATGACGAAGAAGATGACGATGAAGACATGGACGACGACGGTATAAAAAAAGAAGATACACCGCGCGGTACATCTGGCGTGCCAATTCCTGTTATGGAAGAATCATTAATGCCAATGGTTATGGAATTATTTGGCAAAATAAAGCGTATATTTAACAATATGCAAAAATTACAGGCAAAACGCCTGGAAAATTTGTTGTCATCGTCCAAACCAGACGACGCATTGGAAAAGAAATACACAAAAATGCGCCTGGAATTATTTGAACATGTCAGCAAAATCCGCCTGAATGATGACCGAATTGCAGAAATTCTGGAACAATTAACCAAACGCGATCAATTATTAATGGGACTAGAAGGCAAACTGTTGCGTTTGGCAACGGCGAATAAAATCAAACGCGAAGATTTCTTGGCGGAATATATTGGCAATGAAATAAATCGCAACTGGGTTAAAAAATTAATGAAACATAAAAATCCAGCATGGGTTTCTTTTGCCAAGAAACATGAAAAAGATATTTTAAAAATCCAAGAAGATATAACCGCCATCGCCCAGGAAACAGGTCAGCCAACTGGTGAATATAAAAAGGTTGTTGAACTGGTTCGACGTGGTCAAGCCGAAGCCGCCCGTGCAAAACGCGAAATGATAGAGGCAAACTTGCGCCTGGTTATAAAATTTGCCAAAAAATCCAGCAATCGTGGTCTGGGGCTGGATTTTTCAGATTTGGTCCAAGACGGTAACATCGGATTAATGAAGGCGGTTGATAAATTCGATTATCGTCTGGGGAATAAATTTTCAACATATGCAACCAACTGGATTCAACAGGGTATATCACGCAGTATCGCCGACCAGGCGCGTACAATTCGTATCCCAGTTCATATGATTGATAATATTCACAAGATTCAGCGTGCAACGCGTCAATTTATGCATAAATATGGACGCCAGCCAACCGCAGAAGAATTGTCCAAAATTATCTATCTGCCGGTGGATAAAATTCACAAGGCAATGAAAGTAAATCTGAAACCAATATCACTAGAAGCGCCCGTCGGCACCGAAGACGACAGCAGCCGCATCGAAATCATTGCAGACGAAACCGCAAAAAATCCATTCGTATCGGCGGCGCAAAAGAATTTGCGTAAAATCGTTACACAAATTTTATCTGAACTGGATCCAAAGGAAGAAACCGTCCTGCGCCAGCGTTTCGGGATGAGTACAAATAAAACCAGCACACTGGAAGAGGTTGGTGAATACATCGGCGTTACCCGTGAACGCATTCGCCAAATTGAACAAAAGGCATTAAATAAATTAAAACATCCAACGCGCGCACGCAAATTACGCAGCTTTTTGGAAGATTAACGATAACGCACCCCGCCATACGGCGGGTTTTGCAATTAATAACAGGATAAATTATGCAAACAGGATATATGATTGCCGTCGAAGGTACCGATAAATCGGGTAAACATACCCAGGTTATGAATATTATTAATTACTTGCGCGAACGCAGAATTTCCGCAGAAACATTGGATTTTCCACAATATAATGCATTTTTTGGTCAAATGATAAAAAATTATTTAGGCGGAAAATTTGGTGGCACGCGTAATTTACCGGCTGAATATACAATGTTGCCATACGCACTGGACAGATTACAATTCCAGCCACAAATATCACAATGGTTGCGTGATGGAAAATGGGTAATTTTGGACAGATATACATACAGCAATGCTTTTTCTGTTGCAAAATGCCCGCGCGAACAATGGGATGAAAAAATAAAGTTTATGGAAGATCTGGAATTCAATCAAATGGGCATTACACGCCCAGACCATAACATATATTTATACCTGGATCCGCGTGTCGCATATGGAATGCGATACCTGGGGCTGAAACCACATCAAAATGGCAAACCCAATATGCATGAAAGCGATTTTAAATTATTATATGACACATCAAATGTATACAGACAAATTGCAAACGCAAATCCAAACACATGGACAATTATTAATGAAATGAAACCCGATAATACGCGTATGACAATAAACGAAGTATTCGAACATGTGCGCGCGACAATAGACAGATTAATTCGCAGACAATTTGCCAGATAATATTCTTGTTATAAAATTAAAAATTTGATAAAATATACCTTGATATGATGTGTTGTCATATCGGGGTATAGCAACCCGTAATTCGAGGGCATCGATTCGTACCAAAGAACCGATGAAACACTCCTGCTTATATCAGGCAGGAGGATGGTGGAATACATAATCAATACACCATACTATTGTCTCTCGAATATAGTTGCTAACCTCCTGCCACCGCATTAATCCGGTGGTTTTCTTTTGTGGGGATGGGGGACAAAATGAAAATAAAACAACCGCTATAACACAAAATGTTGATAATAAAGGTGGCTGGGAAACCATCGGCACGGAATTCTGGCTGGACAGTGGCGATTTAGATGATGCGGAAAAATGTTATAACCTGTTGGAACGACGCGCATGTGATTATCCCGCGGGCTTTATGGAATTCATAATTAAATATATTCCAGATACAGAAATAGAAATATTTATGGACAAACCAGAACAAAACGCCAGCGCTGAACAAAAAACCAAGACCGGGGCAATTGTTGGCGGCGTTGGTGTTGTTGGCGGGGCGGTTGGCAATTTAATAATTAATCGCGATACATTAACAAATAAAGCATCTTCTGATACCGTGCAAAATACGAAAAAATAAAAAACGCCCAAATGGGCGTTTTTTACACATGACCCTTTAATGCAATATATATTTGTCCCAAATCTGTTTTTAATATCGCCGCCGCCAGTTTATCGGAATTATCGGCTTGCTTTGTGCCAGATAAAACCTTGTCAAAACCGCGAACGAATTGCGTTGCCTGGGAACGGAACACAGAATCAGATTTTAACATTTCGCGCACCTGTTTCTTATCTGCCGCCGCCATCATTTTCGCCAACCATTTTGAAAAAATCGTTTTATCACCACCATGATATTTTTTCCATACGACATCTGGAATTTCTGCACCGGTTGCACGTGTTAAGTCCAATGTTTGTTCATGTAATTTTTCGAACATGCGTTCACTTTGCTTTAAAAAATCCTGGCTGCTGATGCGTCCAAATGATGCCGCTGGCGCTGTACTGATTGCATCCATTGGCGCCGTTGCGCGCGCAACCATCATTTGCTTGTTCAATGTTTGCATTGTATTAACCGCCTTGGCATAATCTGCCATTAAATCTATCATTTGTTGACGCGATTGACCGGCTAAATCTTCCAACTTTACTGCTGAATCAGATATTGTTGTTGTTGATTCTGCAACCGTATTTTTCATCAATTCAATTTTTTCATTTAACGATGCAACAATCTTTTGCAGATTATCACCCGTCGCCACAGAATCGCGCGCCAAATCGGGCAGGGCAGAAAAATATTGTTCAATTAATTTAGATAACGGCTGTAATTGCGCCGTGGTTTCTGCCGACATTTTTATCAAGCTGGCTGATTGCCCAGACAATTGTGTATGCGCCGTATTCATTTCGATTAATGTTTCGCGTACCCCTGTTGCCATTGTCTTGACAGATTCTGAAAACGCACCCGCCGCGGTTTTTGTGTTTTCCAATGTACTGTTTGCAACACCAGATACTGTTTTTAATTCAGACACAACCCCCGTGGCAAAATCTTTAATTTCACCATTAAATCTGTTGGTTAATGTTGCCAGTTCCCCGGATATATTTCTAATTGCCCCTTCGGTTGATGTTGCCGATGTCATCAGTGTTTCGACCGCGTCTGTTAATTTTTGTGTTTGCTTGTCAATTGATGATTCTGCCAAACGAACCTGGGCGCCAACAACATTTGCCGTATTGGTCAAAGTATTCATTTGATTAGTTAATTGTTTCTTGGATTGTTTGCTGAAACTGTCCATTTTTTCCAGATGTCCATCCAAAATTTTATTATTACGCGCCATAACATCTTCGTATGTCGCCGCCGATGTTTTTACATTATCAAACCCAGTCGCTGTTGTTGTGGACAAATCTTCTATCTTTTGAATCATTGATTCATACGCAGATGTCAAATTTTTCATTTGTTCTGTATTTGCATCAAATTCAGATTTTAATTGTTGGCTCATATTTTCGCCAGATGCAATCCATGATTCTATATTGCCTTGGATTTGCGACGCCTGTTCTGTGACATCTTGTGATGTTGCATCAATTTTTGCCAATAAATCGTTAACGGTTGTGCTGAAATTGTCTGTTGATGTACCGACATATTCCCAACTGGATGATTCTATGACGCCGCGTAAATCAGATACAGTATTGTCTAAACGCTGGGACATAATTGCTAATTTTTTTGTTGCATCATCAGCGGTTGAAACCAATCTGTCATTTTGTTCCCCCAGGGATCGTTGTAATTCTGCGGCGGCGGCGATTTGCGAATTTAACGCATCACGAATTGTCTGGAAACTTGATTCTATTTTTAACATTTCATCCGCCAAAATAGTATTTAATACCCGAACTGCATCTTGTACGCGGGCGCGTTCAGGACGCGTCATAATATCCAATACAGATTGCATAACCTTTTGCGATTTTCTGGAAATAAAAAACAATACAAACAGCGCAATCCCCAGCAAACCACCAATTGTTCCAATCAATATCCAAATAATTTGTTCAGACAGCATAAATCCCCCCCAATTGATTATTTTTATAACCGCAATGTTCTTGCAGTTCTATGAAATTTATACTAAAATCTCACAAATAAAGCAAGGGCAGAATGACACAAAAACCCACACTTTCACCAGACCAAGATAACGCCGCCAACCCATCAGAAAATGTATGGGTCCAGGCAAATGCCGGAACTGGGAAAACCAGCGTTCTGGTTCAACGATTATTAAGAATATTATTTCGTACCCCAGACTTAAATAATTGCGGAATTTTATGTTTGACCTATACAAATGCTGCGGCGGGCGAAATGCGCAACAGAATTTTGGCATCTTTGCGGGAATGGGCGATGGCATCTGATGCCGACCTGGCTGATTTGTTAACCGGCATAACAGTAAATCAAGTGCCGAACGAAACAGACCTGCAACGTGCCAGACAAATTTTTTTCTTTTATATTGATAATCCAGATATCTTGAAAATTAAAACAATACACGGTTTTTGTGAAGAAATCTTGCACCGTTTTCCATTAGAAGCAGGCATATCACCCGCATGGACACTGGTATCCGGGGCGGCACAACGCACATTATTACAAGACGCTTTTGCTAAATTAATTAATTCTGCAAATAACCCGATTGCCACCAACGCATTTAACCATATTGTCGACCGGGTTTCTGAATATTATTTAGACGACTTGTTAAAAATTCTAAGTACACTGTACAAAGACTTTTTCCAAGTTGAAGAAATTAATAATTATCGTAAATACTTCGTTGACACGACTAAAAAATTCTTGGATTTAAATTCACCAGAATCACCAGAACCAACCGCCCAGGAACTGGCTGAAATAATAAAAAATGTTTCAAATGATATAAAATCATCAAAAACACCGGCAAAGTTTTTAACAGAAATTATTAATACAACAAAACAGTATATTGATAAATCGATAGATTTTGAAAAATATAAATTACTATACTTAAACAAAACAAACGGCAAAAAAAAACCCACTGTGGGCAAACGCGATTATCTGGTCACGGAACAAAAACGCGTGTATAAAAAAGACCAACGACACATCACAAAAAAACTATTCGATGACACAATGGCGATGTTTGATTTGGCATCAGAATTCGCAAAAATATATGCTGATTTAAAACATTCGCGTAATTTACTGGATTTTGAAGACTTGATTTTATACACCAGAAAACTGTTTTCAAACCCAGAAACAATGGGGTGGGTTTTGTCCCAACTAAACACCCATCTGACACATATATTACTGGACGAAGCACAAGATACAGGACCGTTGCAATGGGACATTTTACGCATGTTGGCAGGTGATTTTTTTACAGATGGCGACACCGAAAAATCCGCGCATTCAATATTTGTCGTTGGCGACACAAAGCAATCTATTTATGGGTTCCAGGGCGCAGATCCGCACGCATTTGCCGCCAGCCGCGATGAAATTGCCAAACAAATCCGCGAAAATATGCGCACCATACGCGAAATACCATTGGCACAAAGTTTTCGTTCGCTTTCACCAATATTATGCACTGTTGACGATTTCTTTAATGATGACATCGTTATAAAACTAACAGGCTTTTCCAATAATCCACACAAATGCTTTCGGCACGATGGCGACGGACTGGTCGAACTGCACAAAATAGTATCTAAAAAGACCGACGATACAGATTCTGTCAAATACATTTCTGTTATTGCTGATAAAATCAAAGAATTGCTGACCGACGGCAAGTTTTTACCACACGACATAATGATACTGGTGCAAAATCGCATACCGTTTGCGCCATTAATGGTCCAAGAATTAAAAAAACGAAACATCCCTGTTGCAGGCAGCGACCGAATAATTTTACCAAATTATCCTGCTATTCGCGATTTGTTGAACCTGGTTCGTTTTTGCCTGAACACTGCCGACGATTACAGTTTATGTTGTGTATTAAAAAGTCCATTGTTCAGATTGAATGAACGGGATATTTTTAATATTTGTAAAATAAAAAACGATATAAAAAATGCAATTGCCATCCCGACCATATATGATGTTTTGCGCGATGAAATGCCAGATGTTTTTTTGCGATTAACAAAAATACTGGAATGGTCAAAACAACTGGCACCATATTCGTTTTTTACACATGTTTTAAATGATAATGATTCACGCGCCAGCATGATTGCCGCACTGGGCGACCAAATAATAGACCCGCTGGAAGAATTTATGACAATTTGTTTGTCGTACGAACGCACACAAACCGGAACATTGTATCACTTTTTAAAATGGTTTATAACCGGTGCCAGCGAAATCAAGCGCGACATGGACGCATCCATGGGCGTTCGTGTTGTAACCGTCCACGGCAGCAAGGGTTTAGAATCGCCCGTTGTTTTCTTGATAGACACGGTTAATGTTCCTGACGCCGAAAATATATTACCAATAACACCAGATGCGCAGCAAAATAATGATTTACAACCGCCTGTGTGGCTGTGGTCCCCGCGCGCCGACAATGGCGAACGACGGGCGGCGGCAGCTGACGCGTTACAACAAACGCGCATCGCAGAATATTATCGATTGTTATATGTTGCAATGACGCGCGCCCGCGACAGGTTGTATATTTATGGATATACAGTGAACAATACTGCGCCCGAAATTGCGTGGCACAGTCAATTATGGCGCGTATTTGCAAAGCAGTCTAACAATGATATAATCAGGATTACAGATGACAAATAACCTGTACGAATTACTGAAAAAATTAAAAAACACAAAACATGCCACAGATGCGGGGCGCCGTATTCATTCCGGCATGCGACACATAATTATCGACAACGACAAAACATGTGGTAATCCTGAAATCATTGCCCAGATAAAATCACATCCAAATTTGTTGGAATTCTTTTCTGCAAATTCCATGACCGAGGTTCCAATTGCTGGATTTATCAATGACACAATCGTCAGCCGTCGAATAGATCGGATGATTATTAATAACGACAATAAAACTATTAAAATTTTAGATTATAAAACAGATACCGATAAAAATATTTTTTTATCTAAATACATTGCACAAATACAAGAATACAAGATTTTAGTTCAAGATATTTTTCCGGGCTACACAGTATATGGATATATATTGTGGCTGCACGATTTTTCTTTGACAGAAATTAAATAGAATACTTGAAAAACGGTATATATTACGACTATAATCAAATCATGCTTACACATCTGACCATATCAAATATTGTTTTGATTGAAAAACTGAATCTGGAATTCGGTGCGGGTCTGAACATATTGACTGGCGAAACCGGTGCTGGTAAAAGTATTTTAATGGACGCATTGGCATTGGCGTTGGGCGCGCGATCTGACGCGGGATTGGTTCGGCACGGTTGTGAAAGTGCATCTGTTATCGCGGAATTTGATGATGCATGCCCCAAATTACAATCCCTGATGGGTGAAAACGGCATCGAATACGATGGCAATCTGATATTACGCCGCACATTATCATCTGATGGAAAAAGTCGTGCATGGGTCAACGACACCCCTGTATCAATAAAAACATTAAAACAAATTGGTGATGAATTAGTCGAAATTCATGGACAATTCGCCAATCATACATTATTGAATCCGGCATCGCACCGTGATGCACTGGACGCATTTGGCATTGCAAATGACAAAGAATATTTATCGCTGTTAAACCGTGTGCATAAAACATATGCCGCGTATCATTCGGCGCAAACCCAATTAGACGAATTGCAAAAAATACTTGAAAAATCAGCGACTGAACGCGATTTCTTGGAACACAATGTTAACGAATTGCGCGCATTAAATGTTCAGGTTGGCGAAGAAGACGAATTGGCAGAATTACGCTCATCGATGATGAATGCTGAAAAAGATTCTGCAATTTTATCCGATGCAATCGCCGCATTAAATCCACGCGGCGAATCTGTGTATGATAATATTTATTCTGCGGCAAATATTTTATTGCGAATAAAAACAGATCCAAATCCATATGCCGAACAAATCGACGCATTATATAATGCGGCACAAATTTTATCAGACGCCACAGAAAAACTGACCCCGCCAGAATTTGAAACCAATCGTATGGATGAAATCGAAGAAAGATTGTTTGCCATTCGTGCGGCGGCGCGCAAACATCGTGTTCCTGCTGATGAATTGCCGCAAAAATTGGAACAAATGTCGGCGCAATTAAATACAATTGAAAATTCTGATGCCGAATTACATAAATTAACCGCGATAATGAACGCCGCCCGTCACGATTTTCAGTCCGCATCTGAACAATTAACACACGCGCGCGCATCTGCCGCCGAACAATTGCGTGAAAAAATATTATCCGAATTACCTGATTTAAAACTGGGGAATGCGGATTTTATGGTTGCCCGCACGCCCGCCGCACCATCATCAAATGGATGCGATGATATTGTATTTATGATAAAGACAAATCCGGGCATGCCATTTGCACCGTTACATCGTGCGGCATCAGGCGGCGAATTGGCACGATTAATGCTGGCAATGCGGGTTGTTCTGGCAAATGGGGGCGGGGCGCACACATTCGTATTTGATGAAATTGATACCGGTATCAGCGGCGCGACCGCATCGGCAGTCGGTCAGCGTTTAAATCGCCTGGCACAATCATCCCAGGCATTGGTAATAACGCATTCTGCCCAGGTTGCTGGATTTGCCGACCGACATTTTAAAATTGCAAAACATTCGTCTGATTCAACGACAACCACAACCGTATCTGAAATAACTGGGGATGAACGAATAAATGAAATTGCCCGCATAATCAGTGGCGCTGAAATAACCCCAGAATCATTAGCAACCGCCCGCACATTAATAAAAAATTGATTTAAATTTTAATAACACCGTCTGCGAATTCAATTGTTGCCGGGGTCAGATTGCTGTCCGCACGACTGATAATCGCATTGTCTTTATCGCGCACAATCGCATATCCGCGCGCCAAAACACTTTTATAGCTAAGCGAATTTAACATTTGTCCCAAATGTGCCACTGATTGCGCCAAAACCAACATTTTATTTTGTAATATATTTGGGAATGTTGCAATCATGCTAATTTTCTGGCGTGCAGATTGTATTTTGTTTTCCATTAATATATTCATCGTGCGGGTCAAATCATCCAAACGCTGTGTCTGTTCCATAACAAATTGTTTTGGATTTTTTATATTAATGGATTCAACCCGCGATTTTGCATTTACCAAACGCGTTGTAAAATTGTTTGATAACCGATGCCACAAATTATCCATTTCCTGAATCAATGATAATTTTGTTGGCACAACCATTTCAGCGGCACCAGTCGGCGTTGGCGCCCGAACATCAGCCGCATAATCAATCAGCATCCAATCCGGTTCATGCCCAACCCCAGATATTAATGGAATTTCACTGGCGGCGGCGGCACGAACAACAATTTCTTCGGAAAATGGCAATAAATCTTCCAATGCCCCGCCGCCGCGCGCGACAATGATAACATCGACATTTTTTTCGCGATTAAAATATTCAATGCCGGCGGCAACCTCTGCGGCGGCGGTTGTTCCCTGGACCGTTGCCGGATATAAAACAATTTGTACCGGCAAACGTTCACGCAATCTGTTTTGAATGTCTTGGAATGCCGCGCCTGTTGGACTGGTAACAATTCCAATACGCTGGGGGAATCGTGGCAACGGCTTTTTTCGTGCAGAATCAAACAATCCTTCGGCTGCCAGCTTGCGCTTGCGTTCTTCCAGCATTTTCAGAATCGCCCCAACGCCTGCCATTTCAATTTCATTTACAATTATTTGATAATTACTGCGCGCCGGATATGTTGTAAATCGCCCGGTAATTATAACCTCCATCCCGTCTTCTAACTTAAACGGGACCGGCGTCCCACGCCATATAATCACAGATATTGCCGCCCCTGCATCTTTTATCGTCATATACATGTGTCCCGATGTCGCGCGCGTAATTTGCGATAATTCCCCCCGCACACGCAGGCGTGGAAATGCAGTTTCAACAACATTTTTTAATAATGCCGATGCATCAGAAACACTAAATATCATATCTGGCTGAATAAACGGTTGTGGTTTTTCCATGACTATTTATCTCTATCTATATTTTTCACAGCGGTCGTAAAATCAAGCCCAGCAGCATTTAGGAATCTGACAATAACATTTTTGCCGTCATCATCAATTGGTGCCGGTTTCCCCAAATAATATGGAACCGGCACACCAGCATATGCATATTGATCAAAAGTTAAATCAAACGGTGTCTTGGTTGGCAAATGCATAACATAAAAATGCGGACCATATGTCCACAAATCATCAATATACATTAATTGCCAATCCTTGCTATTCATTAACGCAACAAACGAAAAACTGGACGCACGACAAAAACCATATGAATCATATGGAAATGCCTTGTAACTATACCCGATATCTGTATAAAAAGTCGCATGTTTAACAGTATCTAATTTAAAACTGTCCCGGAATAACAATGTTAAATTTTTTGCACGCAACCGCTGCGTCCGGTCAAGACGCATTCCATCCAGTTTTTTTAACAAACCCTGGGTTGCATTTTCGTACGCAAGTTTATTATTTTTTTTCATTTCAACAAATTATATCACACAACAACACAAATATCAATTTCATATCACAATCGACCATGCAACGCCCGTCGTAATGCATTTTCAAAAACAATGCTTTTTAAGTCAATACCCAAATGTTCGGCAAATTTGTATGCCCGCGCAAATTCAAAATCACTATCTGCGTATTCACCCAAGAAATACGGAATTTCTACAAATTTTCCAAATTCATCAACAGACTGGTCAAATGTTAAATCTAATATACTGCCATCAAATTTATTTTCCAACCAAACATGATCCGTCAATCCCGGTACATAATAATTACCCCTGTATACTTTTAAGCGCCAAATTTCTGCACCATTTGGCATACGAAACAAATGCGACCAAGTATAACTGGCAATTCCGCAAAAACCCGCAGCAAAGCGTCCAGATTTACAGCGTTCTGATTCAAACAGCGAACACAACGCATCTCGCCGAACCACAGAATTACGAAACGCCGCCCGAAATTTATAAACCATTGCCGGCATATTATATTGCGCACGAAATTTATACGGCAAATCCATAAAACGAACCTGTTTTGCCAGCATTCGTGTGGCATTGTTATACATATCTGTCTTGCTAAGATATATTTTCTTTTTTGTCATATTTTATTTTTTACATTTCCGTCAACGGCCAACGCGGGCGTGGCGCGATTGGCGATTTTACAACACGACCAATTTGATAATTTTCCAGTCCCGCCCATGCAATCATTGCACCATTATCAGTACACAAATTCATCGGCGGTGCCGCGAATACCATGTTATGCTGCGTTGCTAATTTTTCCAATGATGCCCGAACAGCACTGTTTTTTGCAACGCCCCCTGCAACAACCAGCGTTTTTGGTGCCGCCATTATAACGCGCGAATCTTGCATCGCATGCGTCAATCTGTTTATCATACAATCAACAACCGCCGCCTGGAAAGACGCACAAAAATCATTTATGAAATCATCAGAATAGGGCGGATTAACCTTGTTTAAAAATGTGCGCGCTGCTGTTTTTATCCCACTGAATGAAAAGTCACACCCTGGTTTATCACACAGCGGTCGCGGAAATTTAAACGCCTGTGAATTTCCCATCGCGCCACGCCGGTCAACGACCGGACCACCCGGATACCCCAAATTTAACATTTTTGCGACTTTATCAAATGCCTCGCCGGCACTGTCATCCAATGTTTGACCAATCATATCGTATTTGCCAACACCGCGCACCAATAATATTTGACAATGCCCCCCCGATGCCAGCAATAATAAATACGGAAAATCAACAGATGTCGTCCCATCTGCGCCACTTGCCGATGCGGCATGTAATCGTGGAACCAATGCATGCCCTTCCAGATGATTAACCGCGACCAATGGTTTACCTGTTGATTGCGCAATACCAACTGCTGCCATCCAACCAACCAATACACCACCAATTAAACCCGGACCAGCGGTTGCCGCAACAATATCAATATCATTTATTGTCTTGCCAGCGGCATCCAATGTACGCCGAATAACATCGTCAATTGCCAAGATGTGCGCACGCGCCGCCAGTTCTGGTACAACGCCGCCATATTCTTGATGTTCCGGAATTTGTGAATATATAATGTGTGATAAAATATTACGATTTGAATCAACAATTGCTGCGGATGTTTCATCACACGATGATTCAATTCCTAAACACAGCAATGCCCGACCATCGCTATTACCCGGCATAACAGAATCCAGTTTGCCCATATCCATATGAATTATTTTTTCTTCACTCATTTTATTCGTACCAACATTATCCCAATATTGTTTGCATCTTTTGCGCGCTGTTCGACATATTTATAAAAATCGACATCCATTACATATCCATGTTTTGATGATGCATGTCGCAACATTCCATTTGGTAATAAAAATCCCATATGACGCACGGCTAAATCAGTACCTATTTTATCACTTTTTTCGGATTTTCCACTAATAAATAACACAATCAGCGGTTCTGTTGGATATATCTGCGGCAATTTTTCATATGGTATATAATTTAAAACAATTGTTTCCTGTGGAATATCGGAATCAATTCCATAGACAGTTTTCAACCAGTTTTGCTTGTCAATAATCACCGCGCGCTGGGATACCGGCGCATATTGCGCACTGACATTTTCAACAATATCTGAATTATTTACCAACCAGTCTGATTCAATAAAATGATTACGATTTAAAAAATCTATTTGCCCATTTTTATATCTGATTTTTGTCAGCACACCAACATCGCCATGTGCCATTGCAGTTTCAACAAATGTCGTGCAATCAAATGCATCCGTACGAAATATTGGATCAGAATCTGGCGGCAAACCTTCACCCAATGGATTAGATAAATATTTTGCACCTAAATATTCTTGCCCGATATACTTATAATCCGACTGTACACATCCCGCCAAAATTAATATAAAAGATATCAGCCGTATCATATATTCCAAAATTTATTGTTTAATTATTAGAACTCATTACAATGCCCATATTACACAACACAACCGCATCACGCACCGCCATATCCCCAGAATCGGGCAGGGTGGCAATTTTATCAACGCATTTTACCAATAATTCCAGATTATCATCAGATGCAGATAATATCTGTGCCGCCGCCATGCGCCGATTTAAATCCGCCGCACGCCATTTGCGCAAACTGGCATTTTCTAAATTACTGGTTCGCATTGCGAAAAAGAACACAATGATTACAAACACCAATACTGCAATACCGATAATTAATTTTAAATATTTTTTTATAAATTTCATGATTACACCGAATTTTATTCACACTTTACCAACCAAACATCATAATCCGCATTTTGCAACGGATTTTCACCTGGTTCATTTGCATTCATCCAATTACTGAAAATCTTTCCTTCATCCGATTTAGAAATTTCAATAAATGCGAAATAGTTTTCTGCATCAAATGGGTCAGATTGCTTGCACGAACGAACCAACATGTGTAATTTTTCGAACTGTATATCACGCCCAACGGGCATGGTTATTGTCTGCACCTTGCCGGCGGCTTTGTTCATGATGCGAACGATTGCATTTTCGCGTTCGACATATGCAGATGCGTTATCAGACAACCCGGCAATCAAACAAATTGATAATAAAAATAAAACACAAATTTTTTTCATAAATAAAATGATACAGTTATGCATTAATATTGTCAAACTATTATACGCAAATTAAAAAAGACGGCTGAACTTTCCGCCAGCCATCTTTTTTATCAATAAATCGAACATTATTCTTTGTTTGCGCTTTTTGCCGCTTTTTCTGCGGACGTGGCAGACAAATCTTCGACAATACGCGCTTTCTTGCCTGACAACCCACGCAAAAAGAACAATTTTGCACGGCGAACGCGACCAGTACGAACCTTTTCAATTTTTTCAATTGCCGGGCTGTACAGTGGGAATTTGCGTTCCACACCAACGCCATATGATTCACGGCGAACTGTAAACGATGCATTGTTGCCATTGCCGCCATCACGCGCGATAACAATACCTTCGAATACTTGGATACGGAATTTATCACCATCCTTGATTTTTACATGCACTTTTACTGTATCACCCGCCTTGAACGCTGGGATAACCTTATCGCCTTTTAATTTTTCGACTTGTGCTTGTTCTATTTTTTTTATAATGCTCATTTTTACTTTTCCTTTATTAAATCCGGACGACGCAATTTTGTTATTTCGTCCGATTGTTGTTTCCGCCACCGTTCTATATTGCCGTGGTGACCGGACAGCAGGACTTCTGGGACATTTCGTCCACGCCATGCCGACGGGCGGGTATATAACGGCCATTCCAGCCCCCCGATTTCAAAACTTTCATTATTTGTGGCGTCCACGCCGCCACCGACCACATTATCCATCACGCGAACCAGACTGTCAATAAAAACTTGGGCGGCAATTTCACCCCCTGACAGTATATAATCACCGATGGACAACTCCATTATATCATATTCATCAATGGCGCGCTGATCAATTCCTTCGTACCGACCACACAGCAGTGTATAGTTTGCGTCTGCATCTGCGGCGAATTCGCGTACCATTTTTTGATTCAAACGCGCACCGCGTGGCGAAAAATATATAATTTTACCGCGCGTTTTTATTGAATCAATCGCATCCCCCAGAACATCCGCGCGCATTACTTGTCCTGCGCCACCACCAAACTGTTCATCATCAACACTGCCATAATTATCATGGGCAAAATCGCGAATATTTATTACATCATACGACCATATGCCATTGGACAACGCGCGTCCAACAACCCCGCCACCCAATGTGCCTGGAAACATTTCTGGAAAAATGGTCAATATATTAAAATGCATTTACCGCACCGTGATTATTTTTTTTATCAAATCCACATCCGCACCACGAAATGACACCATTTCGCCATTATCCAATTCTAATATGTCGCCACCGCCATAGTTTTGAATATTATCAACAATACCAATGTCCACACCATCGCGCACGACATGCATTCCAACCAGATCTGCATAATAATATTCACCATCGACCGGCATCGGCAAATCATCACGATTGATAAACAATTCTGTGCCACGCAATAATTCCGCGTCATTACGATTATCTATACCATCAATCCGCGCCACAATGACACTGGATGCCGGGATTGCACGCACAAAATGAAACGCCCCAGCCCCAAAACGCGAACAAAACACAGACAAATCACGCAAGTCCGTCGGCACGGCGGTATATGTTTGCACACGAACTTCGCCCCTGATTCCCTGGGGCGCGACAATTTTTCCAACCAAGATTTGCTGTTTATCTGACATTATAATTTTTATATTTTTTTATATGTTTTATCAAATGTTGAATATATCGCGGACAAATTTCCGGATTGCAATTACACTCTGATTTTGGTCCAATATAAACATATGATTCTTTTTTGTCTTTGAATGCAATTGTTAATTGCCGATAAAATTCATCCAACCTATATACAACATCACATTTCAACGGAACAATCTGGGCATATGGACACCATTTTTTCTTTGTTTTATTTACCACATTCATTTCTGACACGCCTTTGGGTTAAAACTGCCCTAAATCGAACACAGGTATTAAATTGATTTAATGGACATTTATCAAACATTGATTCAGATGTAAAAAATGTTGCATTAATTCGATTTTTCGCCATATGTGTAATATGTCGCTGCCAATTTTCTAGATACTTTTGTTTTTCCATACAAAAGCTGTGGTCATATGGACACACATTTTCACGATTTGGAATTACATCATTATCAAAATGCACACTCATTAATAATCCTTGTATTGCATCCCGACATATTTTGCCGGGACACAATAATGCAAAATTATTCTGCAACCGCTTCGGTTGATGCTGGTGCCTCTGCTGCTGGCGCTTCTGCTGCTGCCTTGGCTGCGGCTTCTGCGGCGGCTTTTTCTTCGGCTATTTTCGCCAGTTTTTCTTGTTTGTCTTTGATTTTCATCTGTGTTTTTTCAGATTGCAGATTTTTCTTTGTTTGATTTGGAACCTTGCGCGCGGCAACCAATCCCGCATTTGCCAAGAAACGATAAACACGATCTGATGGCTTTGCCCCTTTGCCCAACCAAGCCTTGATTTCATCAGCTTTTAACACAACGCGTTTTTCATTATCGCGTGCCAACATTGGGTCATATTTTCCAACAACCTCTAATATATTTCCAGAATTACGCGCATTGCGTGAATCTGTAACAACAATATGATAATACGGACGCTTTTTCGCACCAAAACGCGCCAATCTGATAACAGTTGCCATAATTTTGCTCCTTAATATTTTTTTAACTGTTCATCCACAAAGAAAACCCACACCAAGGATAAAAACTTATCGGATGGTGTACCAATGCGCCCCGCATCTGGTTAATCTGTAATGGCAATCTTTGGGATTTGCAGGTCCAGTATGTACTAAAAACATAAAAAAGTCAAATATTTTATAATTTATTTTTATATATTTATTGTTATAATAAGACCGCAAACACAAAACAAAAAAGGAGAAAACATGAAAAAACTGTCAATATTTGCATTGGTTGCCGCCGCACTGACCGCATGCAGCAACGAACCCGAAACACCGACACCCGCGGATTTTGCAACAATCGAATCAGAAATCCAGACCAGTGCGCAACAAGGCGTCGGCACAACCATTATCGCAATTGGTCAAAATGGCGATTATGTTATTCCAATCGTTGCAACAGATACAGTCAAAGAAATTGCGGCAAAGAAAAAAACAGTTGCATTTATGTCAATTCAGAACCCAGAACAATATATTGCTGATGGTCAATGCATGCTGAACATCATTCCACAAAACACAATGGCACAAATGGGAACACCCGAAAACAAATGTAATTTCCGCCTGTTCTGTGGAACAGCCGAAGATATCACAAACAATCAATTTTATGCAGTTGAATTGTGTTCTGAATAATTATAAAAATATATGCAATAAAAAATCCCCAAATTTGGGGATTTTTTATTTATACGGCATTCATTAATACCACCCACGCAACTTCATTGCCGCCGCAACGCGTTTAATAGAATGCATATATGCTGCTTCACGCATAGAAACATTATATTCTTCTTTGATTTTATAAATCGCGTCGAACGCCTTTTTCATTGCGTCTTTTTCTTTCTGTTCAACTTCTTCTTCACCCCAATAATAGCCATAACGATTTTGAACCCATTCAAAGTACGAAACCGTCACACCACCGGCATTTGCCAGAATGTCCGGCACAACCGTTACACCATTCTTCAACAGAATCTCTTCGCCATCCAATGTTGTTGGACCGTTTGCGCCTTCGACAACCAGTTTTGTTTTGATTAATGGCGCTGTATCTTTATTGATGGTGTTTTCCATTGCGCATGGCGATAATACATCAACATCCAATCCCCAGAATTGTTCTGCTGTTATTTCAGACGCACCTGGGAATCCCTTTATACTGCCCTTGTTTTCTGCTTTGAACTTCATCAATGCATCAATGTCCAGACCGTTTTCATTAAACAATGTTGTATTCCATTCCGCAATTGCAATAACTTTTGCCCCCATATCGCTGCTGCATTTTGCGGTAAAGCTGCCGACATTGCCAAAGCCCTGTATTGCGATACGCGCGCCGCGCATTTCTTTGCCTTGCTTTTTTAATGCCTCGGACATAATCATTGAAATCCCCAGCCCGGTCGCCGCATTGCGTCCTAACGACCCCGCCAGTTCGACCGGTTTTCCGGTAAATGTACCAAACGAAGATTCCCCAGACAGCTTGATATATTCATCAATCATCCATGCCATAATCTGACCATTTGTATTAACATCTGGCGCGGGAACATCTTTCTTTTCACCCAATATTGGATAAATCGCATCCACATATCCGCGACATAACCGTTCCAATTCACCCGTCGACAATTCTTTTGGATTAACGATGATGCCACCTTTGCCACCACCATACGGAATACCCGTCACCGAACATTTGAACGTCATCCAAATTGACAGCGCCGCCACTTCATCACGGGTTACATTTTGATGAAAGCGCACGCCACCCTTGGACGGTCCCACAGCAGTATTATGCTGGGCGCGAAAACCGGTAAATACACGAATTGATCCATCATCCATTTTCACCGGGATTGATACTTCTATCATACGCTGTGGATTTTTTAAAATTTCATAAACTTCCGCCGGCATGCCTAATTTTTCACATGCAACTTTTACGCGTTGCTGGGCGCCAATTAACGGATTTAAATTTTCATTTGCCATAATTAAAACTCCCTTAGTTATTTTAAGGCAAAATGAATCCTAGGACCGAAAATCATAAAAAGCAACATGAAAAAGCACAATGCTTTTTATACTGGACATTTAAACATATTAGGTATAAAATTCACCCAACAATCGCGGGCGTGGTATAATGGCAGCACGTCAGCTTCCCAAGCTGAAGACGAGGGTTCGATTCCCTTCGCCCGCACCAAAAAAATAAACCGACCCTGTGTCGGTTTTATTTTTTAAATTTTGGAAACAACAATGGAGTACTGTTTTTATATCTAATATATTCGTCTTTGAAATCGTTATACAATCTGGGTTCTTCAAATTTTTTTACATGCCACACCATGTACGAAATAAATACAATCGGCACAACCAACGCAGAATATGAATTAAACAACAACGCCAATCCAACATAGAAAACAAATGTACCAAACAACATCGGATTTCGTGTATACCGGTATGGTCCACTGACAATCAGTTTCTTGGTGCGTTCGCCCAATGCGATATTAAATCCATCTGTTGGACATCCGCGACCAATTCTGACCATATCAACATTTGACCAAATCATAAAAACCATGCCCAATACTGCCAACAACACCCCCAGTACGCAACACACCAATAAATTTATGGGCATAACAAAATTAACCGCAACGCCATACATCGCCCCGGGAATAATTATCAAGAACAACAGTATTCCAACAAAATACCCAAATATATTCCTGCCAGACATAAATCCCCCCATATATAACAACAAATATTATTATCTGATGCTTTGCTGGTAATCTATCAATTCTGCCTGGATTTTTTCCAATCTTATTTGCGTTGCACGCAAGACTTTTTTATTTACGCCACTGCGTTCAATATTTTTACGCATGTTATCCAGCATACGAATAACCGCAATTGCACGAACCAATTTTGCACGACTTTCCAGCGACGAAATCATCGCCAATAATCCTGATAAATCCATTTCGTGTTTCGTATCCGTTCGTGTACGATAAATCATTTCATTTTGACGCTTTTCATTCATTTTGCTACCTCATTATTTATTACGATTATACATCATTGATAATAATTTATTCAAAACAACCGATACAGGCTGATTTGCAACCGGCGTACGCCATTTATAATTTAATGTTGCCATACCAGAATTATCTATCTGGAAACAATTTCCATATTGCGCTGTGGGCATACCATCTATATCTTGTTGTCCCAATTTATTACGCGCCGCACGCCCAATATTAAACACCGGGGTATTAAAATCGAAAAACACGTTTACACCCACATTTGCGCCATCACGATATCCTGTAAATTTATTATACTTAAAATCAGGAATTATTTTCATTTTATTACGCATTGCCAACATTGTTAACAAACGAATAAAATTTTCCTTGGACTGTTGCGTATTCAAACCAATTAAGCAAATTCTGATTGCGCGTGCGAAATAATTTTCATCTGCGACATTTGAAATAATACGACAAACCTGGTTAATATTATTATGAAATTCATCAAATGATATTTCCAATGTCATCATTTTATTCTGATTATACGCCGCACCAGCAAAGTCATTTAATATTACGTTGCGCAATTTTGCATCCGCACCCCATATACCATTTGTTTTAAAATATGGAACAAAATCTGCCTGTTGCGCAATACTGATACATGTCGGTACATATGAATAATCGCCACGGGAATAGGGCGCCATTGATTCCCCACCCGTAAATACCAATTGGTTATATTTTGGTACATTTATATCACGAAATTGGCGGACATATTTTTCTACATCATCTATTGGCATAATATTTGCATGAACATTTTTGCTGCTAAATTCGCTGCAATGCGCACATTTTAAATTGCACCAATTTGTAATCTTTAAAGAAAACCCAAACTTATCCATTTGTTTTCGATGCCCCCGTTGGTATTTGCAATAATTGTTTCGGGAATATTAAATCTGGGTTTTCAATATTATTGCGTTCTGCAATTATACTGAACAAAACACCACGCCGCAGAAAGTTGCGCGCAATAATCCACAGACAATCCCCACGCCGAACTGTATAATACGTGTCATCATCACCCGTCATTTTCGGCATTACAAATTCATGCGAAATTTGGGCAATTGTGCGTCCATCGCCGTCATGCAAGCGCACTGTCAATTTGTATTCTTTGCCTGATTCTAATTGACCAACATCCGCCCCCAATCCAAAATGTTTATAATCAGACACGCGCGCAAACCCCAGATATTCATCATTTAATGACAAAGATACCCGCAAACGCGGCAATGCGTCCCCGGACACAACGATACGACCTGTATCCAGATAGTCGATTTTTGACACAACCAAATCACCATCTGTCAATAATGTCGGGGCTTGTAATAAAGTGCTGCCGTCTTTGGTCATCAATAAAGAAACTGAATTTTTATATCCCTTTGGCGATATATAAACAAAGACATTTTCTTCAGATTTCATTTCCGGATTAACCCCGATTAACGAAATTGTATAATTTCCCGCATCCAGTGCGCGCGATGGCGAATACACAAATTCACCATTGGCATCTGTCCGTTCTGTTGCAACAATTTCATCATTTATTAATACGGATATATTTTTGTCCGCCATCCAGCGTCCCGCGATAACAATATTGCCATTCGGTTCAATACGCACAATATCAAACAATGGCGCAAACGGTTCTATTTCTTTTTTCACTGGTGCGGCTTCGATTTTTTCTGACGCCTGTTCTGTAACCACCGTCACGGGTGTTGCACTGGTACGAACGAACGCGACCCATACCGCCACCAATATAACCAATACAGCACACAAAATAGGGAACCAGTATGCAGACACACCGCCACGCCGCGCATTTGTTTCAACCGTCGCAACGACATCTGATGCCGCGTCATCTTTCTTTGGCGCAGGTCTGGCAAATATATTCAATGTTTTTAAAAAGCGCCGCGCAAAATTGCGTCTATTTTCCATCCAATCATTTTGTTGGGCAATTGCGCTGTCTATCAAATCATCTGTTGAACGCTTTGTTTTACCCATATTTGTTGCCTTGTTATTATTCTTGCTCATAATGCATTTCTCCTGCGCAATAATATAGTTTAAAGTTTGGACAAATTATTGCAAAAATAATTTCTTTGTCAACTTATTTATGATATAATATTACAGTTAAAAAGCGAAGGATTCACATGAAAAAGATAGGGATTATGACAACCGGTGGCGACTGTTCCGGGCTAAACACCGTAATACAGCGTATCTACCGTGGTGCAACATTGCGTGGATGGCATGTTATCGGCATCCTGGATGGCACAGATGGACTATGCACCACACCACCACGGGTTATTGAATTCGATAACGAAACATTGCCAATCGAATGCGCCCGCATGGCTGGCAGCTTTCTGCACAATGGTCATGCCCAGGCACTAAATTTTGAAACCGCCGCAGAAACAGGTCGTTTAAACGATTTTAACAAACAATTACGCAAATCATTAAATGAATTAAAGTTAGATGCCATTATACTGATTGGCGGCAATGGCAGTATATCACTGGCATGGCGAAATCGTGAAATTTATTCTGGGTTACAATTAATATGTATTCCCAAAACCATTGATATGGACATTCCACTGACAGATAAAACAATCGGATTTAACACCGCGGTTCAGCAATTAACATCATTTTGTGATCAATTAATGCTAACCGCGCGCAGTCATCATCGCTGGTTTGTGGTTCAAACAATGGGGCGTGAATGTGGACAACTGGCATTAAATGCCGGCATTGCGATTGGTGCAACTGCAATATTAATTCCAGAAATAAAGTTTAATGTGGATTCCATGATTGCACACATAAAAAATGCGCCACGCGATTACGGCATTATACTGGTATCCGAAGGAATATCTTTGCGCGGACATTCTGGGAAACCAGCAGATATTATATCACGCAAATTAACCGCATCTGGAATTGTTAACAGAACCGCATTTCCCGAACATACACAACGCGTTGGGGACACAACCGCCGCCGACAGAATATTGGCTGCCCGATTTGCCGATTGCGCATTAAATGCGATTGCAAACAATGAAACATATGTAATGACCGCCGTTAATAATTGCGAATGCAAAACCGTCAGTCTGGCTGATTTTTTTGCCGCCGGCTATGTTTCTGCCGATCCAAACATCCCAGACCTGCAAACATCTGATGCATATGTATCCCCAGATGATCCATTACTGGACATTGCAACAGACATGGGTATTTACATTGGTGAAACCAAATAAAAAATCCCCAGAATGGGGATTTTTTTTAAATCAGACTGTGTCCTGTCATATCCGATGGTTGTGCAATCCCCAGCAATTTTAACATTGTTGGCGCAATATCTGCCAATCCACCATTTTGCACAGTATACTTTTCATTTGAAACAACAATCAAATTTACCGGATTTGTTGTGTGCGCTGTCCATGGAATATTATTTACTTCATCCCACATCTTTTCTGCATTTCCATGATCCGCAGTAATTAATATTGTTCCACCTAAATCCAAGACCGCCGGCACCAAACGCGATAATTGCGAATCCAAGAATTCCATTGCACGCACTGCGGCGGCTTCATTTCCTGTATGTCCAACCATATCCCCATTTGCATAATTCAGTATTACAACATCAAACTGCGATAATTTTGACAATAACGCATCTGTGATTTCTTGCGCCGACATTTCTGGCTTTAAATCAAATGTTGCAACATCAGGCGATGGAATCAGAACTTTTTCTTCACCATCAAAATCAATATTGCGTTCCGCATCAAAGAAATATGTAACATGATTATACTTTTCTGTTTCCGCAATACGCAATTGCGATTTGCCATTCGCCACCAAAACATCACCCAAAGTATTTAAAACCGGCACATCTGGCAACAGGGCGGGGCATAATTCATTCAGTCCTTCGCCATATTGAGAAAAGCATAACATAACCGCCCCCGTTGGCAATACGGCACGAACAATTTGCCGCGCCCGATCACTGCGATAATTACCGAACAAGAACCCATCTTTATCTGTTATTGGCACATCGCCATTTATAACTGTTGGCTTTATAAATTCATCTGTTTCGCCACGCGCATAGGCATCTGCCAATGCCGCATCAATTGTTGGTGCAACAAATTCAGATTGCGCGCGCGCAATTGCATTCACCGCCAATTCTGTCCTGTCCATGTTTTTATTTCTGTCCATTGAATAATATCGTCCAGACAGTGTTCCAAAGAACGCACGCCCATCTGCAAAATATTGCGCCAACGCTTCACGAATTATTTCGATATATCGCGGTGCAGATTTTTGTGGTGTATCCCGTCCATCTGCAATAAAATGTATGCATAATTTTAATCCTGCATCCAACACACGACGCGCGATAACCATCATATCACGCACATCAGAATGCACACGACCATCTGACATCAACCCCGCCAAATGAACAATGCCGCCACGCGCCCGAACCGCATCAATAAAATCACGCAATGCCGCGTTTTTATCCCAATCTTCTATTTGAAACCGGCGCAAGAATTGATTCACAACGCGACCCGCCCCAATAGTGATATGTCCAACCTCTGAATTTCCCATGGTTCCATCAGGCAACCCAACCGCCGGACCACTGGCGTCCAACTGTGAATGCGGATATTTTTCCAACAATTCATTAAAAAACGGCATCTTTGCTTCGACAACCGCATTATGCTGTGCGCTTTGCCCAATGCCAACACCATCCATAATACATAAAACAACTGGTTTCGTCATATTTTCCCCCTAAGAAACTTGTTCGGCACTGAATTTATCACAACAGTTTTTTGATTGCAAAAGAAAAAGAAAAATTGTATAAATAGATTATATTTTTAGGAAGTATTTCATAATTATAACAGCGAGATAAGAAACCATGAGTGGAAAACCATTTACCCCAACAGCCGTTGACGAACACATTGGTCAGCGCGTACAATTGCGCCGCGTAATGATGGGGCTGTCGCAAAAAGACCTGGCAAAAATTTGTGGCGTTACATTTCAACAAATTCAAAAATATGAAAGTGCCGGCAATCGGATTTCTGCATCACGATTGTTTGAATTAAGCACCGCATTGGAAACGCCAATAAATTTCTTTTTCCAGGGGTTACCAGGCTATATGCCTGAACCAAACCGCAGTGGTCGCATTCACACCCGTGTATCTGAACAGAAACCAAATGATCCATTGGCAAAAAATGAATCGCTGCAATTAATAAATTTATATTGGAAATTACCAAACGACGACCAGCGTCAAATGATAATGAAAATGCTAAAAACCCTGACCGGAACAGACTAGGGTGAAAAAAATTTAAAGAAAAAAGGCGCCGACAGACGCCTTTTTTATTATTTTCTCTATTTACTTCTCAACACCACTATAAATGTAGATACGAAAGTTCAAAATGTAATGGACAGTGTCAAAGAAGAACTTGACTTTCAATTAATGGATCTGTGTGAATCCACATATGAAGGTTATTGGCCGTCCCCAGATGATAATAGGTTCGATATAAATACTACTACCTTGCAACAAGCTTTCTATTCCGGTGTTTATGGTGGTAATCAAAATACTGATGAAAAATCTTGGGGTATTTGTGTACCAAATAATACAAAAGTAGCTTGCGAAAATTATAACGACTCTGATAAAGATCCTGTCGCATCCTATAACCAAACACTAGACCAATGCGAGTTTACTGATACGTGGTTTAGCGCAAAATGTTCATTATTAGGTGGATATTTTGAAAACAGTGTATGCTATACACCACCACAAAGTAATAATTAAAACAGGTTTATTATGAAGAAAATTTTAATATTTTTACTGGTTGTTGGATGTATCATTCCATTTCGCGCCAATGCAATTAATACAGACAAATATTGCCATGCTGCCCCACACACCATTGTAATTGCGAGTGAAACGAAGCAATCCAGTCAATTATGCCCGCACGCAAACGCGTGCGGCAACTATTTACACTGTATCGCCACGGTCACTGCGTTCCCTCGCGATGAATCCGAGTATGTGAAAACAAGCGGCAGCGCAGTTTGAACAAATACGAGGATACCCGCAGGCGCAAGCCGAGGGAATAAAGAGTATGTGAAAACAAGCGGCAGCGCAGTTTGAACAAATACGAGGATACCCGCAAGCGTAAGCCGAGGGAATAAAGAGTATGTGAAAACAAGCGGCAGCGCAGTTTGAACAAATACGAGGATACGCACAGGGTACGCAGTACCCGAGCGACACATTAATAGAACACAATAAAAAAATAAAGCACCATACCCAGTTCCCCTCTATGGAGGGGTGCCGCGCAGCGGCGGGGTGGTTCATTCACCTGATGATTCTGTGTTATCTGATGTCGTTTCCGTCCCCGTTGAAACACCCATGCATTCAAAATATTCTGGACCTCTTTTCGTCCAACATTGATTATCTACTTCAAAATTTGTATTTCTGGTTTGACCGGGTCCATATTGTAATTCTGTTTTTGTAAAACTTTTTGTGTTTGCACAATATCCAGTAGCTGCGGCATTTTCATCGAAAATTTTTCCGATTTCGCATTCCACACAAGTTCCATTTACTGGATTTATCCCAAATCTTTTACTGCTTACACATGGTACACATGTTTTATCTGTTGCCGAACGAAACGCATAGCCCTTTTCAACACATCTGAACTCATAACAGTTTTCTGTTTCTCTTTTCTTCATAACATGCAGTGTTTCATCAAACCCGGTATCCCATCCATCGCATGCCATGGCTAATGCGCAAACATTAAAATTAATTTCAACGCAATCATCATTTGCAGCATTCGGTTGATACCCGTCTTTGCATACCAAAACTTCTGATGAAGCATCGGCTGGATATACCGCCGCCCATGAAATCATATCTTTCCAGCCCTCGCGTCTGGCACGCACAATCATTCGTCGCGCATATGCACCATGCCCACTGGGCAGCCATCGACTGATGGCTAAGATTTCGTCATGCTCTTGACTTTTATGCACGCCACAACTATTACCCAATGCTCTATTAAACATTGTAACTTGGTCCTCTATATTTGGACCACTGGCAACTCTTCCTAAACCTTGATATGTTGTTTTGTCCAGCACAGTTGGATCACAAGTTGTAATCGTGTCCGATGTTGATTTCGCACATTCTGGTCCCGTATATCCTGGCAAGCATAACCATATGCAATTATCAGCCGCCAATGAATATTCTGTCCATGCGTTACCTTTATTTTTATTCTTACCCTCGACCTGAACTGGGCAAAATCTTGCGCCGCGGTCATTATGCCCCATTGCGACCAATAATTGAACCGCAAATTCATCGCCCCAATCACGGGCATTCATATACCGGGCGCCACATCCAACCGTATCGGCGCCAACAGGACCAATGCACGCATTGTTTGCATTCAATTCATGTTCGCCACAAAAACGCATCAAACCACCGCCCCAGTCAAATGCCACAGCATTAGAACAAAACAACGATAAAGATAATATATAAAACAGCTTTTTCATACTTAACCTTTAATCAATTTGCGGCAACATAGCATGATCCTTGTTCAAAATATCCATTTAATGCCTCGCACTGAATTTCAAACCACTGATCAGTAAAGTCGCATTGGTCTAGGGTTTGGTTATAAGAGGCGACAGGGTCTTTATCAGCATCGTTATAGTTTTCGCACGAGATTCTGGTATTATTTTGGACACATTTACCCCAAGAGGTTTGATCTTGACCATTATTACCGCCGAAGACACCTGAATAGAAAGCGACTTGCAGTACATTATTGTTATTATTAAAGCCAACATCATCTGGCGCCAACCAGTACCCTTGGTATTCTGATTCACATAAATCCATTAGTTGGTAATCCAGCTCTTCTTTAATATCTTCTATAACTTGGTTAACCTTTGTCCCTACATTAATTGTACTGTTGCCATTACCATTCAAATCATCCCCCAAAGTTTCCGTCATACAATTTTGTTCAGCAAACAGCTTCACTTTATTCGACAGTTCATCCGCCGACATCAATGCACAATTAAATGGATATCCACGATTGCCAGATGTTGGCGTACATAATTCCTGTAAATAATTATCCAGTGCGGTTTCACATCCTTCGGCAATACGCACAGTATCAACAGTGTCAACAAAATTCAACAATGCCGTCAAACCACACCGATCATTTGCGTTACCCTGACTGTTACCAGTCGTTAAGCGCCCGTTGCCATCGAATTTACAATTTGTTGTATCACCATACAATGATGCACATGCGATAACCTGGTCTTTGCACATTTCACGGGCGGCGGCGGCACTGATTGCGCCGGCATATTGCGATGTTGTTGTATCCATATCTTTCAATTGCCCCGATTGCGTATCATAGCATTCTGCCATTGTGCTGACGCACGACATTTTAACTTCTTCGATTTTTTCATCTTGCGCCTGGGCAATTTCGATAATTGCCTGGCGTTTGAATTCATCCCACACAATATCAGACAAATCACGACATGTATCCAATGCACTTTCTGCATATATGCGTTTAGAATTCAAGAATTTATTAAAGTCTGCATTTGATCCGATTATATCATCCGCTTCACCTTCTTCACTGGAAGTAGAAAGCCCCGGTAATTTAATTAAATTCACCGCCTCAAACAACCGCGGCGAATATATCGGTTCACCCGTTGTTGAATTAAAATACGCCCCCGTATAATCCAAACATTTTTCATAATTTGGACCACACGCCATATCACCTAATATTGCGGTACGAACCGCCGTAATACATTCATTAACATCCGCAGAATTATGCGCGCGATATTCTTCCAATCTGGCTTCGCGCAGATATTTTTCAGCAGTACGAACTGTATTTTTTAATGTTTCTGTCTGGGCATCAACGCGTTTTTGATATGTATTACAATCCTGGGTAATCATAATGCTGTACGCACTGCGCGCCATGGTTAAAACAGCCTCGTTCTCGCAAGAACCTGCAATCAGTTCCAGACACTGCGCATTTACCTGGTTATATAATTCTTGTCCTTCTAATGATGCCAAATCGACACCTGTATCTTGTGTATCAAATATCGACGAACCTGTATTTGACCAAATATCATCCAAATCAGATGTAAAATCAACCGACAATATTCCTAATGATGTACTGTCATTATTTGTGCTGGTACTGCTGCTGGACGATGTTGACCGCCCCGCCAATAAATCATCAATTTCTGACAACATTTGCGCCGCGGCACTGGTATCTCTTTTAATTGCCGCTTCACCTTCGGTTGCGCTATACATTGCTGAAACTTCTTCGGCACTTAATTCCACTGCCGCCAAATTATTATCTTCAAACTGTGCCAACATAGTCAGCGCCTGGTCAATTGCATTCTCTGTATTACGAATGTCCGTATATTTCGCACTGCAAATACATCTGCGATATGTATCATTGGCATTTGCACAGAATTGATCCATGCATGTTGCATATGCTTCGCGACATGCGGCATAGCCACCGCCAATTTTTGAAATATCATCAAAAACCGCGGTTGCACGCGCCATTGACGAACGCGATGCGCCAACCACAGACTGATTTGACGCCGCGCGTGCTGTACTGGCGGGATTATGCGTTGCGTTGCGCACAACATTTGACGATGCCGCGCGCGATGTTGTCGCACTGCGCGCCGCATTATTTCCACCAACAACTGTCTGGCGAATTGTACCACTGCGTGCCGTTGTTGGGGTATTCCGAACAACCGGCTGGGCAACCGCGCTGCGTGAAACATTTGATGTATTCGTTGTCGTGCGACGCACCGAACTGCGCGCCACCGTATCACCAGACGCACGTCCCGTCGCGCCCGCACCATTTGCCACAGACGAATTTTTTGATTGGACATCCGCACCTGCAGACACACGCACCACACGATTTGAATCACTGCGTGGGGACGCAGAAACATTCACGACATTTGTTGCCGAACGCGGACTGGGGGTTGTATCCGCATTCGCCACACCCGCCACCAATGCCGCCGCACAAAAGCAGAAAAATTTATAAAAATTTTTGACGAAAATATTCAAACTTTACATCTCTCTGATTTATATTTTACCACTTTTGGCAAAGTTTAATCAACAATGAATTTATTCAATACAACAATTCACTGCATTTTTTACCCAATCACCCAAACGCCGCACTGCCGACCGTGATTCCGCAACATTTGGTTCAGATTTTTTATCCGACTGTGCCGCCACATCTGGCATTGCACATTTCGCATAAATATCCGGGGCAACTTTTTTAACACCCGTCAGATCAATCAAATCCATATTAATTCCCCAGAACAACGAATACAGTTCATACGATTTATTAAACAAATCATACGCGTCCGCCGTATTGCCCGCCGACAACGCCTTGGTTCCAACCTCCATCACGCGCATAGACGCCGCCAACAAGTGTTTCGAAATGCACCAAACCTCGCCGTTTTCGGCAGTTGATTTTTTCACAATGCGCGCCATTAATTCTTTGCGCATGTCGCGAACCGTGTTTATTAAATCATAAAAACCGGTCTTTTGTGTTTTTGCGCCACTGAAAAAGAAATGTTCTTCCAGTGAAATCAAATTCATCAATGCAATAGACAAGTCTTGGTCAGACGATAAATCCAATGGATTTACTTTTTTTGATGCATCAACTTTTTCAATCATTTCCTGCATCGTCATTTTTGCAGATTTTGACGCAGATTTTTTTACATTCTGTTTAGAAACAGTTTTCTTTGCCGTATTTTTTGATTTCATAATATACCTTCCTTTCTGTAATAAACCCTACATTGTAATCAGCCAGAATACAATTGTTGCAACGACCAGAAACGATAATGGCACAACAACCTTTTGAAACGCAAATTTTGCATGACCGCCATTATCGCGCTTTATCTTTACATACCACCGCGCCCCCATATAGAACGCGATTGTACCAACAATTATCCCCAACAAGAACTTATCAATTCCCCACAATGTTGCCGCGCCAAATTCGACACCCGGCAATGCATAAACCGCCGCCAATAAACCATAATAAACAACAAATGGCACAACAATTTGCCAAAACGCGCTTTTTACGCCACGCTTTTTCAACCAACCCGCCGTCCAAAAGAACAGTGATAATGTTAATCCACCCGCCCAAATACCGGTTATAACATCATCCACCCCCAGCAGGCGCATTCCTTCCAGTCCGGCACCAACTGCCACCGTACAAACCGGACAAACCGCCATTGCCACCGGCATTATCGCCAACGCTGCGACTACCCCGAATAAAACTGGTGAAAGTATTTTTTTCATATTTTTTCCCTTGTCCTTCATTTATTTTTTTAAATCGTACAAAAAATCCACAATGCCGGTCAATATGATTTTATCACACCGCGCATATGCGCACTGCGCGCGCGGGGATTTTGTTCAATTTCAGCATCACTGGGAATCGCCGCCCGCATTCCCACAAATTGGGGCGGGGCAACCACCGGCATCCGCGGATCGCCGGGTGGTGTTGTCCATGTCCGAAAAGTATTTTTTACAATTCTGTCTTCGATTGAATGAAATGTAACACATATGCATTTGCCGCCCACCACCAATCGCGCCGGCACTGCATCCAATGCGCGCACCAGTTCGCCCATTTCATCATTTACCGCAATTCGTAATGCCTGGAATACCGGCGCAATATCACGCGGCTTATTAATTAAATCTTTTAATTCAAATGTTGTTTTCGGGGCGCCGTCTTTGATTTTACGCGCCAATGCCACGGCTGATTTTATATCCCCATAATCACGCAAAATGCGCGCCAACATATCCACAGACGAATTCTGAATTAACTCCGCCGCCGTCATGCCATCCGATGACATGCGCATATCTAATGGACCATCACCACGAAACGAAAAACCGCGCGATGCAACATCAATCTGCATTGACGATATACCCAAATCAAACACAATCGCATCATACTGCCCGGACAAATCCGCAATATGTGAAAAAGGGCGGGGTACAAATTCAAATTGCGTCCCAAATTCAGATTTTATTTTTTCCACATCCCCAATAACATTCGGATCCCTGTCAAATGCGATAACATGCGCCCCTGCATTTAAAAAAGCGCGCGTGTATCCACCTGCACCAAATGTTGCATCAACAATAACGCGCCCATGAACGTCACCCAACGCACGCATAACTGCATCTAATAACACCGGAATATGTTTCATACTATTCGATTTCAACCTTTATCCCCAGATTAATAAAATCATTTGCGGTTGTTGCGCCCAATTCAACCCCACCTGGCAACGCAACCGCGGCAACCTTGTCCGTGGCATGCAGATTCAAAACGACCCGTGTTGGTCCCGCCCGTAATGCCCCCAATGCTTTTTTTACATCTGGCAAAACAGCACCATCATATATATCCAATGTTATTTTTTTCGCGATTTTTGCCACCCATTGGGTCAATGGCATTATTGAATCAACAAATATCGACACCCTGTCATCACGGCATGATGTTTTTCCAGATATTAATACCAATGTTTCATTTGACAGTATTTGCGCAAATTCTGCCGCCGATTGTCCAAACGCAACCGCATCAATATTACCAAAACTGTCCGATGCGTTTATAGTAATCATATCCTTGCCAGCCTTGGTCCGGCGGCGCGAAAACGAACCAACAGTCGCGGCAATTTGCACCGGTTTTCTGTCGCCCAATGTTGCCAGTGTCGCACTGGTCGCCAGGTTTGCCCGTTTTATCAAATGCTTATACTGATCCAACGGATGCGCCGATATATAAAATCCTAACGCCGATAATTCATTTTCTAATCGCTGGGCAAATGTCCATGGTTTGGTTCGGGGTAAATTCTTTTTCAGTCTGTCTTCGGCAACATCGTCTTCGACCGTATTGGCAAACAGCGACAACAGGTTTCCACCATCGCGGGATTTTGACGCATATGATAAAATCGCATCTGCATTCATAAATATTGCCGCACGATTTGGCTCTAATGAATCCAGAACACCGACCTTGGCAAACGCTTCCAGAATTCGCTTGTTTATAATTGGCGCACATCGTTTTGCAAAATCAGTCAGGTTTTTAAATTTACCCCGTGCATTTCGTTCGGCAACAATTGCATCTGTTGCGACCGTACCAACACCCTTTATCGCCGCCAATGCATATATTATTTTCCCATCACGCACAGTAAATAAAGATTCACTTTTATTAATATCTGGGGCAACAATTTGAATCCCAAAATTCGCCTTGGCATCATCGACAAATAACGCCAATTGATCCGTATCATTTAAATTACTGGACATAGATGCCGCCAGAAATTCTGGGGTATAATTCGCTTTTAAGTACGCACATTGGTTTGCGACAATTGAATATGCAACCGCATGTGATTTATTAAATGCATATTTTGCAAATTCTTTGAATTGTTCCCATAATTCCTTGGCTTGTTCGCGATTCAGCGTTTGTTCTTTTTCACACCCGTCATAGAACTTGCCTTCCAGTTCATCCAACATCTTGGCAATTTTTTTACCCATTGCCTTGCGCACATTGTCTGACTGCCCGCGGGTAAACCCTGCCAATGCACGCGTCAATTGCATAACCTGTTCTTGATATACAATAATTCCATATGTTTCTTTCAGTATTGGTTCAGCACGCGGATGTACATATTCGACTTTTTCTTCACCATGCATACGCGCAATAAATTGCGGAATAAATGCGATTGGTCCCGGTCGATTTAACGCATTTAATGCCGATATTTCCAAGAAACTGGTCGGATGCATTTTACGCAAAGTCTGTTGCACAAACGGGGCATCGAATTGGAATATACCTTCGGTCATGCCCGATTGCCATAACTTCATTGTTTTTGGATCATCTGTTGGAATTTTATCCAAATCAATATTTATTCCACGCGTTTGTTGAATTAACTTTATCGCATACTTTAATATCGCCAGTGTTTCCAACCCCAGAAAGTCAAACTTAATCAATCCCGATGATTCCAAATAATGCCCATCAAATTGACACGATGGTAACGGGTTTGTCGGGTCACGATATACCGGCGCAATTTTTGTTGTGGGTCTGTCGCCGATAACAACACCACACGCATGCTGCCCCAGATTGCGCAAAGACCCTTCCAGTTCTTCGGCAATGGTTACAACCTTGTTCATATCTTCATCTGTTTGCAAAATTGCCTGAATTTCTGGGGACGAATCAACCGCTACTTTTAAAGTTTTTGCATCCTGTGGAATCAGCTTTGATAATCGGTCTGATTTAGAATATGGTATCCCATACACGCGCCCAATATCACGAATTGCACCACGCGCTTGCAGGCTGCCAAATGTAATAATACGACAAACGGAATCATGTCCATATTTATCACAAATGTACGCCAACACGCGTTCAATTCCCGTTGGTTCAAAATCCACATCAAAATCAGGCATTGAAATACGATCTGGATTTAAAAATCTTTCAAACAGCAATCCATATTTCAATGGGTTCACATGGGTAATACCCAATGCCCACGCAACAATTGATCCAGCCCCAGACCCACGCCCCGGACCGGTTAAAATATCATTGCGCCGACACCAATCAATATAATCTGCAACAATCAGGAAATAACCGGGGAATCCCATGTTAATAATAACCCCCAGTTCGAATTCCGCCTGTTCATAATATGGGGCGGTATCTGTAATACCATGCTGTGCCAGATTTTTCGCCAACCCCGCCATCGTGTGGTCGCGCAACATTTTGCATTCTTGTTCCAAATCATCACCAAACCGCGGCAATAATGGCTTTTCATGAACATTAACCATAAAACCGCACCTGTTTGCGATTATAACCGTGTTTTCTATTGCCTCTGGCAAATCAGAAAATAATTCTGACATTTCTGCGGCTGATTTAAAGTATTGTTCTGATGATTTGCGTGGTCTGTCTGGATCAATAACCTTGGTCTGCCCCAGCACGCAACTTAACGCATCTTCGGCTTCATAATCATGTGGTGTGGCAAATTCAACATCATTTGTTGCAACAATTGGAATATTTAAATCCAACGCGATTTTTAAAAATGCTGGTTCTGTCTTGATTTCATCTGCCAACCCATGCCGCTGAATTTCGATATAGAATCGGTCGCCAAAAATATCCAAGAATTTTTTTGCATATTCGCGCGCCAATGTATCTTGATTATTTAAAATCGCCATACCAATGGGACCGGTATGCGCACCCGACAGGCAAATTAACCCACTTGAATGCGATTCCAATTCATCAAATGTGATATACGGTCCCAGATGATGATTTTCTGTACGCATGTACATAATACGACTTAATTCGCATAAATTTAAATATCCATCATGATTTTGCGCCAACAAAACGATACGCGACAATGCATTTAATCGCAAAATTTTTGGGTCCGCATTATGCTGGTTCAATGTGATTTCCGTGCCGATAATCGGTTGGACATGATTTTTCGGCATAACATCAGAAAATTCCGCACACCCCGACATCATATTCGTATCCGTCATGGCGCATGCAGTCATATTGTTTGCAATGCACAGTTCCGGAATTTGCTTTATTTTCAGCGTACCGGCACCAATTGAAATACGCGAATGTACACGAAGATGAACGAATTGATTTTCCATGCCCCGACAATAGCAAAAAATCCACCCCCAGGGCAACCACATTATTATCAAAAAAATCAAAATTTTTTATTACTGGAAATTCAACCATTTATATGCCATAATAAATGCGCATTGGCTGATTACCAATGCGGGGTCTAGAAGCCTCATATAAGTAAAACTCTCCAACACGGGTTGGAGGGCTGTTAATATATCGAATATACAGCACTATTACTTGTAATAGCTTCTAGCCTCCAACCGCCCATAATCACGGCGGTGTTTTTATTAACCCAATAAAACAAGTGGAGATAGAAAAATGATACTGGTCGATAATTCATACATTGGTAAAAAAAATACATCGGTCGCGCAGAACCGCAAAAGTAAGACGAAACGATGCGGCAAAGATGTTACGCATAACCCCAAAGAAATTATTAAGGTATGAAAGCGGCAAAGAATTAATCCCCGAATGCGTACTGGAACGATTGTTCTATAACGCATGGGCAATGATGGCAGTGCGAAATGCACAGTATCGTGAATTGCCCCGCCGCCCACAGTGGGAAAAATGAAGCACTGTGCCAAGTTCCCCTCTATGGAGGGGTGCCGCGCAGCGGCGGGGTGGTCAGAGAATACAAGAATGTGCCACATCCTTGTCATTGCGAGCGCAGCGAAGCAATCCAGTAAGTTATGCCACGCGCTTATGCGCGACTTTATTATGACTGGATCGCCACGGTCGCAATGCTCCCTCGCGATGACAAGATAAGAGCAAGCACCAACCACACTCTTGTCATTGCGAGCCATCGCAGATGGCGTGGCAATCTCTTTTTTGTTGTTGTGTCGCTCGGGTACTGCGTACCCTGTGCGTATCCTCGTATTTGTTCAAACTGCGCTAGCGCTTGTTCTCACATGCTCGGATTCATTGCGAGCCATCACAGATGGCGCGGCAATCCAGTAAATAAAACTTGTCGCGTATGCGACACATCATTTGCACTCTGAACTTTGAACTCTGCACTCTGTAAAAAACGGGGCATTTGCCCCGGTTTTTACATAACCTTTCCCTGGGTTGGATAGAATGTTAATTGAATCTTTTCCCATTTATCAAATTCATTTTCGGGCAACATTTTAAACGGCTGGCATACATTTATTGCACTGCGAATGGTATCCAATACATACGCAAATGCCGGATCTGTTTCCGCACGCGCCGCTGATTCAAACCAGACATCACGCACCGTACCATTGCGCCGCATTGTCAAATGTGCAACCGCGCGTATACCATCAATATCCGGACGCGTTGTATCAATTGTCCAACACCGCGTCATCGCAACACGCAACGCATCAACAACTGATATCGTCAAAGTACGATCCAATGATAATACTTCGCGATTAACACGAATCACCGTTTTTTTCTTTTTTGGTTTTTCGTCTGTTTTTTCCGGTTCGGATTTATTTGCATCCGCACTTTGTTCAACCGGTTTTACAACAGGTTCTGGAATTTCCGGTACATCTTCGATTAAGCTGGGTTCATCAATTGGTTCATCAACAATTTCTTGTATCGGATCTGGTGCCGCATCATTTTCATTTGCACCATCGTTATCAGAACTGGTTTGTTCATCATTTGTTGGTGCCTCTGGCGCGGATTCCGGTTCTGACACTTCCACATCAGCATCCGCATTAACATTACGCAGTATTGTTTCATCCCCGCTGACACGCACAGAATCCAAATCTATTTCATAAATTTCAATTCTGTCGGGCGCAACCATTTTTGCACGATCAACGACAACAACAAACGATGTTATCATTATCGCCATCAACGCCAAATGCCCACAAACTGACATTAACAAGTTTTCTGATGAAAATCGTGTTCCAAATTTCATATTAAACACTGTTATTCTGCATCCAGTTGTGTACGCAAACCAACACGCTGGAATCCCGCATCTTTTAATTTACCCATTATTGACATAACCGCACCATAATCAGCAGACGCATCGCCACTGATCATGATTGTTAAATCAGGATTTTCACCGCGCATCGCAACCACACGACGCACCGCATCATCACGCGAAACCAATGTCTTGCCCACATAATAATTACCCGCGGCATCAACACTGATTTGAATTGCATGATCATTTCCCGACAATGCTGAATTTCCCGCCCGCGGCAGATTTAAATCAATTCCCGTGGTCAGCATCGGTGTCGTTACCATAAATACCGCCAACAAAACCGTCATGACATCAATCATTGGTGTCAGCGACATTGTGGCATCTGTATTACGAATTCTTCTGCGTGTCATATTATTTTGCCCCGCGTTTATTATTTTTCGGAAATTTTTCGAACTTCATTTCTTTACATTTTTCCGTCAATTTATCATATAAATCATCAGACTTTTTACTGAAATAATAATATGCAACCGCCGCCGGCACCGCCGCAATCAGCCCCAACGCCGTTGTACCCAATGCTGTTGCCAATCCCGGCGCAATAACACCAATTGACACCGATTGATTTATACCAATTGATGAAAAAGAATCCATCACACCCCAAATTGTACCAAACAACCCAACAAACGGCGCGATATAAGACAACATTGACAAGAACCATAAATTTTTATCAAATGGTCGAATTAATTTATCTGCAATTGTCGATAAATTATCAGAATTTTTAATCTGGACCGGATTTCTTTTTTGATAATGCCATAAACGAATTTTTTCAATTATAACCGCCCAAGAAATAACACTGCCCAAAATCAGAACCAGCGAAATAAACAATGTCATTAAATCGCCCGTGAACAATGTTGTAAAAGAAAACGCATTTGTCATTTTATTTTTTCCCTTTTTTATTGTTTCTATTATTCTTTAAATGGTGCTGCAACTATATCTGGAATGCGCTTTGGCATCATATTCGCACCAATATATGCCGCCGTTCCTGACAGTATAGCACAAATTTCACCATCTTTCACGAATTTTTGTTCAACCGATAACGATGCCGCCCCCAGTTTAACAACCGTTGTTTCAACAACAAACGCATCCCCCAGAAACAGTGGCTTAATATATCGTATGCTTAAATCACGGACAACGAAACCGACGTCGCCATCTGGAAATTTAATTCCGCGCAAAATATCCATACGCGCCCGTTCTGCAATTTCGATATATCGCCCATGATACACTATACCACCGGCATCGGTATCTGCATACGCGATTGAAAATGGAAATTTATATACCTTCATTTTTCGATTCCTAAATGTTTATATCCCGCATCAGTAATAACACGACCGCGCGGCGTACGCTGAACGAACCCCATCTGCATTAAATACGGCTCTATTACATCTTCAATTGTATCAACTGGCTCTGACAGTGCCGCCGCCAAATTTTCAATTCCAACAGGTCCCCCAGCATAATGGCGCACAATCGCATTCATATATTCGCGGTCAATTTCATCCAGTCCACTTTCATCAATATGCAACTGGAACAATGTTGTCTTTATCGTATCTGATGAAATTTCTGTGCGTCCCAATGCAGTTGCAAAATCCCGCGCCCGCTTTAATAATCTGTTTGCAATACGGGGTGTGCCACGCGCACTGTGTGCCAGCATTTTTGCGCCATCTGTATCAATCGGCATACCTAATATATTTGCACTGCGCATAATGATTTTTGCCAAATCATCTGTTGTATAAAACGACAAACGCAAATCAATACCAAATCTGTCCCGTAATGGGTTTGACAGCAGTCCTGTACGCGTTGTTGCGCCCACCAAAGTAAACGGGGGCAGGTCAATCCGTACACTTTTTGCCGATGGTCCTTCGCCCAACATTATATCCAACTTGAAATCTTCCATTGCGGAATATAAAACTTCTTCGATTGCGGTGGGCAAACGATGTATTTCATCAATAAACAGAACATCCATCGGTTCCAGCGATGTCAGTATTGCCGCCAAATCACCTTGCTTGGTCAGCATCGGTGCCGCTGTTGCACGAAAATTTGTTCCCAATTCATTTGCAACAATATGCGCCAGTGTTGTTTTTCCCAATCCCGGGGGACCATATAACAAAACATGATCCATCGCTTCGCCGCGCGATTTTGCCCCAGATATAAATACAGATAAATTCTGCTTTAACGCGTCATGCCCAATAAAATCCGCCAACACGCGCGGACGAATGGATGCCGCCATTTCATCTGGGATATTTGGATCTAAAAATCTGTCTGTATTCTGCATATTATTACAACAACTTATTATCTGCATTTTCACGACCGACATACGCCTTTAAATCATTATACATCTGGCGCAAATCTGCCGGCTGGCTATATAAAGAATCTGCATTTTTAACACGAATTGTTTCCAAATCAATCTGTGCCTGCTTTTTTAAAACCTGGGTTAAATGTGTTGCGAATGCCTTGGCGTCATCAGATTCTGCCGCACCCTGTAATAACAGCCCACGATTTGGTCGCGGCGATAAAAATGCAAAATCTGCAACGGATGGATCTGGTGATACCAATGCAAATCCTGAAACCTCTGGACGACGCATCATTGCCTGTAAAACATACCACGCCCCCAGTTGATTTCCCGCCAGCCATATTTTATCACTATCTTCATTTCTGTTCTGAATCCAGTCAATTACTGTTGCGATATCCAGCATATTTTCTGATGTGGTGCCAATTGCCCCCTCAGAATAATTTACACCACGGTAATTAAATCGCACAACAGAAAATCCGATATCCATAAATGCACGAAACATTGCATACGATACACGATCATTCATATGATATTTCTGCCGCGGGTTCCCAGATAAAATCACCGCCAACGGCGCAGATGGCGTATCAGACTTATGATAAACCGCATGTAATTTTCCTGCATCCCCTGAAATCATTATGTCAACCATTATAACCGCCTTTCCATTTTTAAATTAAATCTTTTTTCGAAATACTTATAGAACAAACATTATACAATTTTCAATAAAAATTTTTGTTTTGACATAATATCCCGTAATGTTCTAAGATTTATCACAAAGAATCAAGGGCGAAAATCATGGCAAGATTTATTTTAATGACTGCTGTTGCTGGATTAATTGCATTTAATGCGGTTGCCGCAACCGAAGAAGAAATTGTATATGATAATTTTCAAACAATATACACTGAAACCCCAGTTCAGTCATACTATGCATATCCGGACGATCCAAACTTTATCCCAGAAACGGAATTCATGAACCGTGCCGACAGTCTGGATTACGATTTAAATATCGAAGAAGCGCGACAAATTGAATCCATGATGTATCCCGGGGTAATGTTTGCAAACAAACCGATGATAATATGCCGTAATTTTGGCTGCACGCGCCTAAATGACAGAATTACGCGTACATTTTTATTCAACAGCCTGGCAAACATGTTCATGATGAATGAATATTCCCGCGTTTATATTTGCGAAGCGGATCCGTTTTCACGCGACTGTCTGCAATCTGGAATATCATTCCCGGTACGCAGTGGCATTGCAAATGCGCTGGTAAAAATCCCCAAAGCCACGATTTCCCAGGTCACAGTTTCAACCGGACTGTCCCGTGCCACAGTTGGCATGACATACGAATTCTTGGTAAATGGCATTGCCCGAACATGCGAACCAACAATTATGGATATTGTAATACCCGTAAATTCCCAGGCGACATTATCAAACCGCGAATTTACATGCAATATGACCAGCGATGGATTAAGCAATGTATCATTATTGGTAAATATTGACTATATTGATTTAGACTATGGCATTCTGGGCGGATATTATTCTGTCGGAATGCAGGGACCAACAACTGGCGGTGGCACTGGGTACGCATTGTTTAAAACAGAATTCACAACTGGTGGTATGCAATTCCGCGCAGCAACACTAGATGAATCTGATATGGCGGGCGCTAATTCTATGATGACAATTCAACCTGGCGAATACGCGGTAGAGCCACTGAAAAAATAACAACCGCGCCAACGGCGCGGATTTTTATATAGACAAATTATGAACAAAACAATTTTAATTATTGACGATGATGATATGCTGCGTACAACGCTGGCACATGGACTGCGTCAAAATGATTTTTATGTTATAACCGCCACATCCGCCGAACAGGCATCTGAAATTCTATCCAGAATATCTGTTGATGCAATCGTGCTGGACAGAATGATGACCGGAATGGATGGGTTAACATTTTTGAAAAACATGCGCACAAATGGTGATACAACACCCGTGATAATGCTAACTGCATTAACTGGACCAGAAAATGCCATTGATGGTCTGTCCGGTGGCGCAAACGATTATCTGGCAAAGCCATTTCAATTACGTGAACTGGTATTACGATTAAACAATATAATCGGACATACAGATAATACAGGCATCAAAATGCCAAACGGACTGATGTTCACAGACGATGAATTTTTTATAACGACGGGGCAAAATCCGCAAATTCTGGGCTTATCTGGGGAAGAAAAAAAATTATTACAGCGTCTGACCATGCCGATTGGCAATATTGCCCCCGCATCACCAATGGTTGCAAAACGCTTGCGCAGTAAAATAAATAGTGTATTATCAAACATAGATATTATAACTGTTCGCGGTCGCGGATATAAATTAATACAAATTAATTCCGCGACGCCCAGTACAAATAAAAATGGTGATAAAAAATGAGATTAATCCCACGCAGTTTTTTATGGCGAACAATATTAATGATTTTAATACCATTAATTATCGCCCAGGTAATTATTGCAAATGTGTTTTTCGGCAACCATTGGTCACGCGTTCATGCAACATTGGCGCGCAGTCTGGCTGTTGAAATCAGCACCATGATGAACTTTATGGACGAAGGCGAAACAGATACTGCGCGTACAATGGCGCGCGACATGGGTATAAATATATCTGTAAACCCAAAGTTAAATCGCCCCAGCAAAAATGACAATAATTCCCGCGAAGCAGGATTGCTGGCAACCGAATTATCAAACCGCCTGAAACGCCCAGCACAAATATACATTGATAAAGGCAAGCGTCTGGTATTCATTGATGTTCCGACAAACGACGGTCAAATTGCGACATTCGGCACATCTTTGTATCGAATATATTCAACCAGTACCGAAGTATTTATAATCTGGTTAATTGGGTCAATTTTAATTGTATCCATATTGATTACACCGTTCATCATAATGCACACGCGCAGCATCCGCCGCATTGCCAAGGCAGCAGGGCGTTTTGGACGCGGACTGGACGCACCAGGGTTCCAACCAACCGGTTCCAAAGAAATCCGCGAAGCAGCATCCGCAATGATCACAATGAAAGAACGACTGAACAGATATAACCGTACACGCACAGATATGTTAAATGCGGTCAGTCATGACTTAAAAGCGCCACTGACCCGCATGCGCCTGGCGGTTGAAACAGATGCCGCATCCAAAGATGATTTACTGCACGATATTGACCGCATGACAGAAATGGTCAATGGATACCTGGCATTCGCGCGTGGCGAAATGCCGGAAATTGAACAAGCAACTGAATTACCCGCAATGTTATTACGCATTGCGCGCGACGCGGCACCAGATAAAAACATCAAAACTGATTTTCCAAATGAACCGGCACAGTTTTATGCCCGCCCAATGGCATTGGCACGCGCATTCGGTAATATAATTGAAAATGCCGCCCGTTATGCAAAAAAAACAATTCGTATCACGGAACGTGACACCCCTGACCAGGTGGAAATCATTATCGAAGACGATGGTCCCGGCATCCCAGACGATAAAAAACGCGATGCAATGCGTCCATTTGTACGCCTGGACGATGCACGCAGTGACAAGACCGGTGGTACTGGACTGGGACTGTCAATTGCGCAAACAGCAATCGAAAATCACGGTGGACAAATGTTCTTGGAAAACAGCGAACTGGGTGGTTTGCGTGTCAGAATTGTTTTACCAATATAAAATCCACAGGCTAAAAAAAATGAACTTATATAAATATATTTCTGAATCAATAAATAATAAACTGGGATTTGCTGCTAATTTAGAGGTTCCCCGCAATCGCGCATTTGGCGATTTTGCAACAAATGCCGCGATGGTTGGCGCAAAATCTGCAGGCAAAAATCCGCGTGAATTGGCGGGTGAAATCATACCCAAATTGCGTGATTTAGATTTCATCGCCGATGCATCAATCGCAGGTCCCGGCTTCATAAATATAAAACTGCGCGATGATTTTATATGGCAATCTGCCGCCAAACCACATAATGAAAAAACAACCGCACCAAAAAAAATTGATTTAGATTATGGCGGATACAATGTTGGCAAAGCATTACATATCGGACACCTGCGAACATCAATTGTTGGCGATACATTCAACAGAATTGCAAAATACCTGGGGCATACAACCAAAAGTTATAACCATATTGGCGATTGGGGGCGCCCAATGGGGTTGATTATCGCATGGATTTTGGAATATGGCATGCCAAAAAATGCAGATGAACTGAATAAAATATATCCTGCATCAACCGAACGCGCAAAAAATGATGATGCATGGATGACCCGCGCCAAAAAAATCACTGCGGGATTACAATCTGGCAACCCAGAATATAAAAAAATTTATGATGCTTTTATGAAAATATCATTGGCACAAATGGATACGGTTTTACATCGTTTAAATCTGTTGCCATTTGATGCAACGATGGGCGAACGCGGTGTTGCACCATATGTTGCCGACACACAAAAAATTCTGGAATCGCATAACTTATTAACCGAATCAGATGGTGCAATGATTGTAAATGTAAAAACAGACGACGACACCGCCCCGATGCCGCCATTAATGTTCCGCACCAGTTCTGGCACACAGACATATGCCGCCGCAGATTTATCTGCGATATATTACCGCACCCAAACAGACAATCCTGATATCATCGGATATTTCACAGATTCGCGCCAAAACTTGCACTTTCAACAGGTGTTTCGCGTTGCAAAAATGGCGAACATTACAAATGCCGAATTATTCCATACCGGATTCGGTGCATTAACCGGTTCCGACGGCAAACCGTTTAAAACCCGCGATGGTGGTGTTGCGGAATTGCTGGACATTCTGGACATGGTGAATGACGCGGTTCGTACACGTGTTGCAGACGCCGGAAAAACATTAGATAACGAAACAATTTCATCAATCGCACTGGCGGCAGTAAAGTTCAATGATTTGCTGCACGATGTACGCGCCGACTATGTATTCGACCCAAATCAAATCACCAGTTTCGAAGGACGCACCGGTCCATACATTTTATACACTGCGGTTCGTCTGAACAGCGTATTAAAACGGGCAGGGAATATCACGAATACCACCGCGCCAGAATTAACAGACGACGAACGCAATCTGTTAATTGAAACACTGGATTTTGAACGCACAGTACACAGTGCATTTGAAAACCGTGCAACAGATATGATTGCAAATTATGCATATGATTTATGCCAACTGATAAACACATTTTATCATAACTGTCCGATTTTGCGTGATGACATCGATGAAAACACACGGGCAAAACGATTGACCATAACCCAGATTGCCCGCGATACATTGGCAACCGCAATTGATTTAATGGGATTAAAAATACCAGATGAAATGTAGAAAAACATACGGTATAATAATACCATATCGATTTTTCTTGACTTTTCGGGGCATGCGGGGCATAATTGTCCCGCTAAATTAATAAAAAGGTAAAAATTATGGCAGCGACAAAATCGTTAAAAAAATGCGAATTAGATGCGAAATGGTATCTGATTGACGCAACAGATTGCACGCTGGGGCGTTTGGCGGCATTTACCGCAAACATTCTGCGTGGCAAGAACAAGCCAACATGGACACCAAACATGGATTGTGGTGATCATGTTATTATTATTAATGCGGATAAAGTGGCACTGTCTGGTAAAAAAGCGGATAAAACAAAATTCTTTTGGCATTCCCTGTGGACCGGCAGCACCAAGGAACGCACCCTGGGACAAATGCGCAATGAAAAACCAGAAAAATTGGTCTTCAATGCGGTAAAACGCATGATGGGACGCCGCACAGCGGTTGCATTGGCAAACCAACGTTTGACCAAACTGCATGTGTACGCGGGTGCTGAACACAAACACGCGGCACAAAATCCAATTGTTATCGACTTTGCGGGCATGAACCGCAAAAACAAAAGGGGCGAATAATGACAGAAACAAAAAAGACTGCAACCAAGACAGCAGCAAAAACAACAAAAAAAGCGGCCCCAGCGAAGACAACCGCAAAAAAGGCGGTCGCGGATGTTAAATTGGCAAATGCAACATATGCAACAGGCAAACGTAAAGATTCTATTGCACGCGTATACATGGTTGCCGGGAAAGGTCAAATATTTATCAATGACATTCCTGTAAACGAATACTTTCGTCGCCCAGTGTTGCAAATGATTATTGCGCAACCATTTGGTATTACAAAACGCGACAGTGCGTATGACATACATGCATTCGTTGCCGGTGGTGGTCTGTCTGGCCAGGCGGGCGCCGTAAAACACGGTATTTCCAAGGCATTGGAAAAAGCGGAACCAGACCTGCGCAAGACATTAAAAGCCGCCGGGTTCTTGACCCGCGACAGTCGTGTTGTTGAACGTAAACACTTTGGTCGTCACAAGGCGCGTCGTTCAACCCAGTTCAGCAAGCGTTAATCGCATATGCATTACGCAAAAATCCGCCATTTGGCGGATTTTTCATATTATAAAAAATAAAAAAGTGTATTGCGTTTATAAAAAAACTGTGTATAATCATTCGGCAATTCATATTTTTAATGGGGAAAACAATGTTTAAAAAAGAAAAAATCAAAGATTTGCATTATTCAGTCACAGGTCATCTGTCGGCTGATGAAATCCAGGCCACAGCCGATGAAATTTTAACAGAATATGGTAAAAAGGTAAAAATGCCGGGATTTCGTCCGGGACATATTCCACTGTCTATATTGCGTCAAAAATACAACGCATCCGCAATCAGTGAAGCAATCGACAAACTGATGAACCGTGATTTAAATACATACATCACAGACAAAAAAATTCGTCTGGCGGGCGCACCAAAGGCGGACCTGGCGGGTTGGGAAATTGGCAAAGATGCGGAATATTCGCTGGAATTTGATATTTTGCCAACATTACCGGCAATTGATTTGGAAAAATTCACCGTTGTAAAAAAGACAACAAAACTGGACGAATCAGAAGTTGACGCCGCATTGGAAAACATACGCAAAAATCGCAGCACTGCGGAAAAGCAGGGCGATGACTATGTCGCACAAAATGGCGACACCGCTGTAATTGATTTTACCGGTTTTATTGGGAATGACGCATTTGATGGCGGCGCCGCTGAAAAACATCATCTGGTTTTGGGTTCTGGTGCATTTATTCCCGGATTCGAAGATCAAATTATCGGACATAAATCGGGCGATGAATTTGATGTAAATGTAAAATTCCCATCTGATTATCATGCCGAAAATTTGGCTGGCAAAGACGCCCGCTTCGCGGTCAAGGTTCATGAAATACGCAAACATATTTTGCCAGAATTAAATGACGAATTGGCAAAATCTGTTGGTCATGAATCTGTTGAAAAATTGCGCGAACACATCCGCAAAATATTAAATGAACAATATGAAGACGCCGCCAAGCGCGACATGCGCAATGAATTGCTGGACATTTTGGCAGACAAGGTTAAACTGGATTTGCCAGAAACTTTGGTTGACCAAGAATACAACATGGCAAAACAAGAACATGATCGTACACATGCACATTGCAATGGTGATTGTGGCGCCGACCATAAATGGGATGAAAAGCAAGAACGCAAAGATGCCGAACGCCGTGTTAAATTGGGGCTGATATTGGCAGAATGGGGTACCCAGAACAAGGTAGAGGTTACCCGTGATGACCTGCAACAGGCTGTATGGAACGAAGCCGCCCGTTATCCAAACCCACAGCAAGTATTCGAATTCTATAACAAGAATCAAAATGCATTGGCAATGCTGCGCGGCATGATTTTTGAACGCAAGGCACTGGATGCAATGCTAAGTCATGTCAAAACAAAAGAAAAAGCAGTAAAGCCAGAAGAGTTATTTCAACAGGCTGGCGCAAAATAAAACCAGGAATGCCCATTTGGGCATTTCTTTTTTACCAAAACATATTGACATATTTCATAACAGTGTTAACATTTGTGCGGTCTGATAAAGGAATATGGTCATGGAACAAAAATTATTACCAATATACGAATTGCGTGCAATGTTCTTGGAAAAAGTCAATCCGAATTTTTTTGCCCAAAATGCAGATTTAATTCGCCGAACATCACTGGCGGCACAAGATTACTATATGTCCGGGGCATACAAAGAATACGATATTCGCAGTGGTCGCATGTTTCGAATCCAACCCGGATACATTGCTGTACATAAAAAATACAATCTGCCGTACAGTACAACTATAACCCCAAATACTGCGATATTAAATCCTGGACTGGTCATGGATTTGGCATGGTCTTTAAAAACAGACATCATAAACAATGTTGTCAGTTCAAATGGCGAAATTTATGATATATCTAAATTACCACTATCCGAAGTATTACAAGTATATCATAACTCGCGTACATATGGGGTTCCAATTAACGCATTATATCTTTTGCGCCCATCCCAGATTGAAAAAATACTTAACAATATGCGCATTAAAACACGATAAATAAAAACGCCCAATTAAATATGGGCATTTTTTGTTTAACGAATGTTGCAAAATATATCGATCAAGATTATACTGTTCACAATCAGCCAAGGGGGAACATACAATGAAAAAATTTTTAATATTGGTTATATCTTTTACATTGGCGGCATGTGGTGCCAATCTGAATGTTGACCGATACGAAACATCGGGGGCGGGAACGGTTAATACAGTATCCGAAGGCGTAATTATAAATGTCCGTCCGGTCACAATCGCAACCGAAAATGGCGATGTTGGTCAACTGGCTGGTGGAATTGTTGGCGGTGTCGCCGGCAGCATGGTCAGTGATAACACATTGGTTCAAACAATTGGTGCCGTTGGTGGTGCGGTTCTGGGGGGCTATGTTGGTGGCAAAACCCAAGAAGGACTGTCATCACAACGCGGCATGGAATATATTGTGAAACTGGATTCCGGTCGAACAATCACATTGACCCAGGGCGACGATGTCGTATTTTCTGTCGGTCAATCCGTATATGTTCTGGACGCGGACAGTGGTGAACGCGCACGCATAATTGCTAAATAAAAAATCGCCCGAATGGGCGATTTTTTATTTTATTTAACGCGTTTTTTGTTGCTGCTTTCTAATAATTTCTTCTTGTTCTTTATCTTTTGCAACCAAACTACCAACTTTTGCGCCAAACAATGCACTTATTCCCGCAAACGCGCCAATTATTCCATACATTCCATATGGTGTCATGGCATATTTTTCAGCTGTTCCACCGTTTACATAATAATATTTGTGTGATTCTGGCGCATTAAAATTGTACGCCGTTTCAAAACGATTTTTTAATGAATAATCACTGGCATTCCAGTTTATAATATATCCTGCGCCATGAACCACCAGTCCCATTGCCGCCAACATTGCCGCCGTCAAGACACCGGAACACACACCACTGAACATACCCACCCCAGCAGAATATGCCACGCGTTTTAATTTGTTGTTTGTTGAAACCATATGTTTTATATCCTTTTTTATATCATATATATATACCCAATTAAAAAAATTTGTCAAATTATTTTCTACCCGATTAAAAAAATCTTGATTTTTCAAAGATTTCTGTATATAATCACGACGATTTTGCGGGTGGGCGCATAATCAATCCGATTAACCCCACAAGACCTCGCTGTAATCAAAAAAATGTTTAGCGATGGCAAGCTTTGTTTAAATTTCTATATGAAAGATTTATCCAAAGATTTATTTAATCCTGTATCTGGCGAAGATTTTGTCCAGTTATTTAACAAAGACTATGGCACCCAAGAAACTTTACAAGGATATGCCACCAAGGGAACCGTCAAAGACATTCGTGGCGATTTCGCGATTGTTGATGTTGGTCTGAAATCCGAAGGTCGCATTCCATTAAAAGAATTTGGTGCGTCTGTTCCATCTGTGGGCGACATCATTGATGTGTTTGTCGAACGCTATGAATCGCGTGAAGGCACCGCCGTTCTGTCTTATTCCAAGGCCCGTGCAGAAAAAGCATGGAAAGAACTGGAAAAAACTGTCGCCGAAGGTATTGACCCAGAAGGTACAATTATCGATGTCGTTCGTGGCGGATATACTGTGGACATCAACGGTGTATTTGCATTTATGCCATCGTCCCAGGTTGATCACAAGCCAGTACGCGATGCAAAATCGCTGATTGGACTGAAAGACAAATTCCGCGTATTAAAGATGGATGCACTGCGCACAAATGCAATTGTATCGCGCCGCGCAATCCAGGCCGATGAAATCGCCGCCGCACAAAAAGAAGCAATGAAAAACATTGCACTGGGCGCCGTTATCGAAGGTACGGTGAAAAACATCACCGATTATGGTGTGTTTGTTGACTTGGGCGGAATTGATGGGTTGTTACATGTCACAGACTTGTCATGGAAACGCGTTAATCACCCACGTGAACTGGTTCATGTCGGTCAAAAGATAAAGGTCAAAGTTATCCAATTCGATCCAGAAACACATCGTATTTCATTGGGCGCAAAACAATTAGAAGAAGACCCATGGGAAAACGCATCCCGTGCATTCAATGTTGGCGACACAGTATCGGGCAAGGTTTCATCACTGACCGATTATGGTGCATTCATTGATCTGGGCAATAATATCGAAGGTCTGGTTCACATGTCTGAATTATCATGGACAAACAAAAATATCCACCCCAGCAAAGTTTTGCAAACGGGCCAGGATGTAAATGTTGTCGTTCTGGGTATTGACCAAGACAAACGCCGCATTTCACTGGGATACAAGCAATTGCAACCAAACCCATGGAAACAATTTGCCGAAACCCACAATGTTGGCGATGTTATTACCGGTCCGATAAAGAACACAACTGAATTCGGTTTGTTCGTTGCATTGACCCCAGAACTGGACGGAATGGTTCATATTTCCGACCTGTCTTGGAACAAACTGGACGAAGAAGAATTAAAGAAATTCGTCCGTGGTCAAGAAGTCACCGCGAAAATTTTGGACATCAATCCAGAAAAAGAACGCATTACACTGGGCATTAAACAGTTAACCGAAGGTGCCGATAACAATAATGCATCATTAAAGAAAGGCGCTGTTGTTTCTGGTACGGTATCTGAAATAACCCCAGACGAATTGATTTTGGCATTGCCAAATGATATCAAGGGCGTTATCCGTCGTACCGACCTGTCGCGCGAAAAATCCGAACAGGATACCAGCAAATTCAATGTTGGCGACACTGTCGAAGCATCGGTTGTTTCTGTTGACAACAATGTTGTTAAACTGTCCATCCGTGCGTTACAGGTAACATTGGAAAAACAAGCAGTCAAAGAATATGCAAACCAGGCAGACAGTGGTTCTGTATTGGGCGACATTCTGGGTGCTGCAATTGAAAACAGTAAAAAATAAAGTAAATATTATTTTCTTTATTTGTAAAACCCGACACTTGTCGGGTTTTATTTTTTATGGTAAAATAATCACATGAAAAAATTAATTGTTTTAATGGGCGGTCAAGGTGTAGGCAAGGGTACCTTTGCCCGCATTTTATGTGAACAACACGATTATAAATACATCGAAACGGGTGCAATGTTGCGCAATGCGGCACAACAAAATCCCAAAATTGCCGAAATTTTAAACCGCGGCGAATTATTACCAAATGACATATTATTGAATTTGATGACGGAACAAATATCCGGCACACACGACATTTTATTAGACGGATTTCCACGCACATTGGACCAGGCAAAATGGCTGGTTCAAAATTACGCGGACAAATTTAATATACATGTGCTGTACCTGGATGTCCCCGAAGAAATCATGATTGCCCGCATTCAAAAACGCATTCGCGAAGGCGGCGGTCGTGCCGATGACGCTGATGTTGATGCGGTTCGCAAACGACTGGACATATTCTGGAACACGACGATACCGGCAATAAAATGGCTGGAAACTGTTCCCGGAATAAAATTTTCTGATGTTGATGTACGCGGCAATGTTAATGAAAATATGAAAAATATAACACTGACATTATCTGATTAAACAATCCGCCGGCGAATTAATCCAAACAACGCAAACCCCAACAATAATATCATTATCAATACAAATATTACTGTTGCCGTCTGTTCACCATCAGCGAATGGTAATTTCATATTCATACCATAGTATCCAACAATAACCGTTGGAACGACCAATATAATATTCCACATGGTCAGTCGATTAATGTATGTATTTGAATCCATATTAATAACACTTTCAAATGTTTCTTTAATGGATTTTAACATTTTACTGTATGATGTAACAACTTCTATCCCCTGGGATAATTCGATACGCGTATCTTCGCATAATTCTTGGGCATCTTCGGTTTTAACAAACCCGCGAACTTTTTCTAATTTATCCAGCACCGCGACATTACCCTTTAATCCCGCCATATATAATGTATAACTGTTTTCAACCTCTAATAACGCCATCAGTTCTTTTTTTCTGACGCGTTCTTGCAACATTTTTTTCGATGCCAAAACCCGCTTGTTTAATTCTTTCAACGACCGCAAATAAGATTCTGCGATATAATAAATAATATTTAAAACCAATTCTTCACGGGATGTTTTTTCATCTGTTCTTATTTTATCCAGCAAATCGCACCGTTTACGACATACTGTAATCACCCGATTCGTTGAATATATTATCGATAATGGTTCCGTATGCCATAATGTATCCGTTTCACGATTAATAATCGGGAAACGAACAATTATAACCTTGTAATCATCTTCGACTTCAAACCGTGGCTGTTCATCCGGATCCAAAATATCAGAAATTGTATCTTCATCTATTTTATATTCTGTCTGCAACCGTTCAAAATCATCATGATCTGGGTTGCCAACATTTATCCATGAAAATCCCTTTAATTTTTCTGCAACAAACATCACCACACCCCATATTTTGCGCATATTGTATGACAATAAATATAAAAAATCAAACTTTCACAATGATGTTTTTTATTTTTATTCCCATACAAAAATAAACAAACGCCACTGCGGGCGTTTCTTTATTTTTGGTCGGGGCGACAGGATTCCCTCGCACGGCACAAAATGGTGCCGGCTGTGGGGCATTCCTAACGATTTGACTGCGCAACGCTTGTCAAATCTACTCATTGTCGAACCTGGGCATACTGCGTATGCGATGCTGATTTCCGTAATACCCATACAAAAATAAACAAACGCCACTGCGGGCGTTTCTTTATTTTTGGTCGGGGCGACAGGAATCGAACCTGCGACCCCTTGCACCCCATGCAAGTACTCTACCAGGCTGAGCTACGCCCCGACATGCGTATATTTATACAATCACCACCGTTGAAATGCAAGAATATATTTTATGCTTGCACGAATCGGAAAAAAGTTATTAGTATGCGCATATCTATAAAACTTAAACAGGGGGACAGCAGTGATAGTAGGCATAGGAATTGATTTGGTCGAATGTGGCCGATTTCTTGATTGGTCTGCATTTAAAAAACAACGCATATTCACAAAAAAGGAACTGGAATATGCAGACGCAGATAATGCAAATGCTGAAAAACATTTGGCAAATTTCTGGGCTGCACGCGAAGCATGCTTAAAAGCCCTGGGGACGGGTTTTGGCGACGACATCGCATTTTCCGATGTTTCTGTTATTCATAATGATGCGGGTAAACCAGAATTATTATTAGCGGGCGGTGCAAAATCTGCATTAAAAGAAATCGCCGGCGGCGACGCAATTGTTCATTTATCAATAACCGACCAAGACGATTATTCCGCCGCAATTGTCGTAATTGAAAAAATGTAAAAAATGCCCGCAACGGGCATTTTTATTTACATTGTATTAATAATTGATTTGTTGCTGCATTGCAATCTGACGCCCTGAACCAGCCGCACATGGATTTGTATTTGTTACACGAATAACATTATCAACCGATGGTTGACCATCATTATTCTTTTTTCCCGCTGTCAAAACCCATATGATTATACCAACACATAATACTGCAACCAGAAACATCAAAATATACTGTGCAATTTTAAACGATGTTGTTTGTGTCGACATTTTCACTTCCTTTATAAATATATTTTAGCATATTGATAACAAATATCGCATAAAACTTTATTCCCAAATACCTACAAAAAAACGCCCATAATCGGGCGATTTTGCTTAAAACAATGGTGGGAAACAATCACCGCCACTTTCTGGGCAACAATTAAATCCCATTTCGCCCATATCTGTGTATACCTCTCCCGTACAGCATCCATTTACATCTGGTGCTGTGCCATCCGGACACATTGGCATATTTTCATCAACCGTGGTGGTTGTTTCTGTCGAGTACAATGTTTCTGTATCATATTCCGGATCCGCGATAAACATTTTTTCATTTTGCGAAACATTATATGCCGGCTTGCTGGCCAAGATTTCTTCTTCGCTTTCAATTACTGGCGCGGGTTCTGGTTCTATAACCGGGACCGGTTCTGCCACAGGCACTGTTTCCACAACTGGCACCGGTTCAACAACCGGTGTTGGTTCTGGCACAGGCTGGAGTTCTGGCTGGGGTGACGGTACAGGCTCTGGCACCGGTTCTGGTTCTGGTTCTGCCACAGTTGTTTCAACAGATTGCACATTTTCATCAACCGTAATTTCCGGGACAAATGGACTGTCCGCCGGCACTGTTTCCTGCACCACAGATGCATCTGCGACCGGTACCGTTGCCGCCAAGTCTGGTGTATTCTTGCTGGTATTTTTCTGGTACAGCCACAATGTAAATATTGATAATGCAATTAATAAAACCAACATAATATAATATATCATCGTTGGCTTGCGCGGCGCTGGACTGGTTGGCACCTGGGTCCCAGTAATTGGCGATACCGGTCTGGCACCAGATGACATTGGCGCCGCCCCGATATTTTGCATCGGTTTTGCCGCGGCAACACCTGCGGTTGCCATTGCTGCGGCAGCGGCAACATTTGGGTTTTCCACATCTGGCACAACCGGGGCGGGGCGCATTGATTCATTCACGCCATATGATGATGAATTCATGTCATTTTGGGGCATCGGCGCATTAACAGATGTAATCGTATCCAATACCGGCGCCGTTTGCGGTTGCTGAACCGGCGTTTCCATTTGCTCTGACACTGGTCGCACATTGATTGGTGAATCTGTTGCGGTATTATTATCCAAATTTTTCGAAACAGGTGGCGCAAACGACAGCGGTGAATTATCCATATTTTCACCATACGCATCCATGTTTTTATTCGTTTCTGGTGTTGTTGTCGAACTTGCCGGGCTGGAAACACCGAATTCGATTGGTTTAAATGCGATTTCTTCATCCAAGATTTCTGGATCTTTATCAAATAATGGTTTTACATCGTTTTCATTTTCCGCCATTGGTTCCGCCTTTGTCTGTTCTGATAAATCTGTATTAAAAGTTATATTTTCATCATATTCAATATTATTTGCATCATCATTATCATATTGAAAATCAGTCGAATTGTCATCAGCATTTTCATCTGTATCATCATCAATATCTGAATCTGATTGCATCGGTACTGGCGCATCCGTCCGTACAACCAAATCATTTGACGCCATCGCCGCTGGTAAATTTATATTTTGTTCATTTTTATTATTACCTGGCACCGATGCCATATGCGAATTTTCAGATACATTGCGTGGCGTACGCGCCAAAATATCGCGTGCCGTTTCCGCATCTTCATCTGCGGCAACCAAACGCCGTTGGGCGTTATCCAATCTTTTTTTTGCCCGGCGCAGTTTTTCATTAATAACATCAATTTGCGCATCTGTTTTCAATATTTTTGATGCCGATTGCTTTGTTGGTTCGCGTCCAACTTGTTTTTTCTGCTGGCTCAGTTTTGATTTCAATTGCTTTAACCGCACGCGTAATTCTGCGATTGAATCATTTGTACGAATAATCGTATCCCGCGCCTTGGCTGCATTTGATTCCGCCATCGCCAATCGTTCAGACGCCGCCCGATGAATAGATTCATCACGAAAACGGATTAATTCCATCAATTCATTTGTAATATCCGCACCATTTTCATATGCATGAATCAACGCATCATACGCCGCCAACCCACTGTATTCAATATCCAGCTTTTGATATTTATTATCTTTCTTTGGGCGAACGGTTTCTAAATCAACATTGTAATCATTTGCCAGAATATCATCCCACTTTCTGTCGCCAACCGGATTTATCACCAATAAAACATTTGGCTTTCTGTCATCAATTGTACTGTCCAGAACGAACACCAGCTTGCCATCTGCATCATAATATGCCCGGAACACATTACCAACGATATTAAAATCCCGCGATGTTAAAACAGAATTCATATTTTCCCCCTCGCTTACCACCATGTGTTCCATGATTTATTTCTTTTTTGGCGGCGTAAATTGATATGCCTGCTTGCAATGTTCATAACAGTATGGCTTGCCAACAAACACCGGCGCCCCACAGAAGTGAAATTTTTCAGAATCCGGATCGCCAATTGGCCAGCGACACTGATTAGGCTTTAAATTTGCCATTTCCAACGAATGCTGAATAATGCGTTGATGCATCGCCAGGGTTTTATTCAGGTTTTTACCGGCACCACCAACAGACTTTTTACCTGCGACTGCCTTTGGCGCGACAGTTTTTTTATCTGCGTCCTTTACTTTTTTTACACCTTGAACAGTTTTTTTACCCGACACAGACTTGCCGACAACCTTTTTTCCAGAATTCTTTTTTGCTGTGCCAGATGCCTTGTCCACCGTGGCAACACCACCCGCCTTGGAATTCCAGCCCAGCCGGTTTAATTTTCCCACAACCGCATTTTTTGACATCCCCAGCCGTTTTCCAATTTCTGATGTTGATAACCCTTTACCCATCAACGACTTTAATTTTTTCAGCATTACGCTGTCCCAGCCTTTACTCATTTTAAAAAATCCTTGTTATATATATCGGTATAATTGTAGCATAGTTTCGAATCGAAAGGCAAGGGGGAATTATGAATATATCGTTTGATTTGTATAACATATCTTTCATTGTTTTGCTGGCTGTATCTGCATGGCTGGCATGGCGTATATCTGTTGCCGATTGGCGCCGCCGAATAATTCCCGACGCATATTTATTCCCACTGTTGCTGATTGGACTGATAATAATTGCGTTTTTCCCATGGGTTAGCAACATTGGCGACTCTGCAATTGCCGCCATATGCGGATACGCCCTGGCGGCAATTATTGGATATTTATTTGATATTACAAAAACAAAAAATCATAAACATTCTGTTGTTGCCCCCATTGGTATGGGTGATATAAAACTGATATCTGTCGGCGGGATATGGCTGGGGACATTTGGTCTGGCATTGGCATTGGTTATTGCATGTGTATCAGGCATGGTATGGGGATATATCAAACGCCAAAAATACATTCCATTGGCACCATTCTTTATTGGCGGTGGAATTTTATCTTTAATTATAAACACCTTTTTGTTATAATAGATTAATAACAGGGAAAATGGACAGGGAATGAAACAACAAACAATATTTAAAATTTGCGCAATATTTGGGGTTGCAATAACTGCGCCGGCAATGGCGACAACATTTCCGTCTGCAACAACACCATTTTCACAATATGGTCAAATTCAAAATGTGCAAAACTATTCATCAAACCCGTTTTGGAATCCAAATGCCCCATATAACCAGCGTCCACCCGTTCCCGTATATGTCCAGGGTCCCGATATCGACACCAATGATTGCCAATCAATTGTTGCGGCACTGGTTGCGTCGTATTGTGCATCACATGATAATTGCAAAGATGTTGATGTAAATGATGCGCGTTCAACAATTACGGTACAATTGGCCAGTTTACCAAATTATAACTATGTGACACCATGCGCGGGCTATATTGATACCGAATTTGAACACTATGTTTCACAACATTCTGTATTCACCCCCAGCAGTGTTCCCGTCGCATTCCCCCAGGCGCAAAATCCGGGATCAAACATCCAATCGGGCGGCACAACATTTGAAAACCCATATGCCCCACAATTACCAACATGGAATGGCGAACCATGGATGCAAGAAATGCTTCAACGCCGGCAAGAATTACAAAACCTGCAATCTGCAAACGGCGGCAATAATCCCCAACTGACACGGGCGGAATTCCCCAAAACCGCAAATGATTTAACATTTATCCAACGCACACAAAACGATGCCGCGGGGTACGCACCATACGCCGGCAAATCTGCATACGAAACATTAAACCTGGATGCGGTGGTCGCCGAACAAAATGAAATTGTAAAACAGCGGCAAAATGCGTATTGCAATAATGCCCCGCAAATGTTGGCGACATTAAATGCTGATTTAGCAACCCTGGAAAAATGCAAAACTGAAAATGTTGCATTTGAAACATGCCTGACCAAATTACAGGGGGTATATTATTAATGCGTATACAAAATATATTATTTTCTTTCGTTTTTTTGGCATTATTATCCAGTTCTGCGTATTCTTTGGATATATCAAGCATAATCAACACAACAAACTATCAACAACGGTATCATACACAAACATATACAATTGGTCCAGACGGTCAATCTTTGTTGTATCGTGGCAGGGACACGGGTATGAAACTATCTACCCCTGGGCAAGCTGGATCTACAATTCGTGTTACAGACAATAATATCCCCGTCAGAACATACACTAGTGGCGGCACAAGTACCGGATCCGGTGGTACTGGGGGGGGCGCTGGTGGCACAACTGGCACAGGAACAACAGGCACCGGCACAGGTACAGGAACAACGGGTACAGGCGGTACCGGCGGCACCGGTGGTACAGGTACCGGAACAGGAACTGGCACTGGTACCAACACCGGAACAAATGCTAGCAACAGCACAAACAGAACCGGTAATCGAATTAACGCGCGTGGTGTTGCAAGTGGGGCATTGGGCGCGATTGGCGCTATTAGTGGTACAATGGGCGTGATTGATTCTGCATCTGGTTCTGGTGAACATTCATGGGGCGATGTATTACAAGGAACAATCAGTGGCGCCACTGCAACGGCTGGGGGGGCAGCTGTAATCAATGCAATTCCTGGGATTGGACAAATTGGATACGGCGTTGCAATTGCTGTTGGGGCTGTTGGCGGTGCAGTTATTTCCGGTTCCCAGTTATTTTCAGAAACAGATTGTCTGCATGATCCGGTTACAGGATTATTCACATGTTGCCACACACAATTTAACCAGGGTGAACGCTATGCCGATATTGGCGATTATATGTTTTGTGGTGTTGAACAAGATGACGGTTCCGTAAACTTGATTAAACCCGGCGTTCGCCAATGTTTGCAAGATGGTGAAGCAACCGCCGCATCATGGTGGGATGGATTATGGAAAGATGATTTTTGGCAACCCGAATGTGTTGTGCGTATTTGTGACAACACTGAACCACCGACCGAATTCCCGGGATATATAGATTACGAACCCGATACAACAAATATATGTTGGAATTGGGTATGCATTAACGGATATGAACGCCAGGGTAATACATGTGTTGCAACCGGTGGCGGTTCAAATGACGGCGGAAATCCGGGCGGCACCCCACCACCATCATCCGCATTACCAATTGATCAATATAATAAATTAATTAATCAAATCCAGGCTGAACGCCAACGATTAATACAACAGTGCGGTCATATGCTGGGCAATACTGCAAATATAACATCGCCAACAACAAAATAAATGCGACAATTTTTAATTTCTTTTATATTTGCAACATGTATGATATCCACCGCATTCGGTGCGGATGCTTTTACGCCGATTTCGGAAATTCAAACACGCACACCCGATGATACCCAATGCGCCACGGGCGTATTTGCAAACGCATTATCTGAAACCGTAAGTACTGTATCAGAAACTGATGATGAAATAACAATTCGAAAATGGATTTATGATGCATTCAGCGCGCCCGAAACAATAGAAAAAGTACTGGCATGTCCTGAAATCGCATCGGCGGCGGATGATGACACAATTACATTTTTACCAATTGAATATACTTTTCCTGGTGGGCGTCAAATCGTTGTAAATTATGAAACCCAGCCAAAGATACTAAAACAACGCTTAACAATTGCCCAAAAACGCGAATTACCATCTGACACAAACCCCAGTCCACAAATCGGCGCCCCAGATGACGCATCTGTTTGGACAAATACCGATCCAGCATGGTATGCGATAATGGTTGTTGAACATGGCGCACTGGATGAATTCGTGGGACCAGACAAGAATAACACCATATCGCTGCAATGGATAAACGATAACATCGATGACATATATCCCCACGGCAACAGTTGCACCAGCAAAACCGCACTGGCGGGCGATAATGACATGGTAAACCTGGCGGGCAAGGCAACAGTAAATCTGACAGACGACACAAATGATTACTATGTTGCAGGCGATGCAAATCTGCAATGGATATCATACCTGGAAATCGGATTGGATGTTGTAATAACGGTGGCAACATTTGGGGGTGGGGCGGTTGTATTGGGTGCGACCAAGGCTGCCCGTGCATCACGCGCATTAAAAAATCTGACCACAGCAATGCGTGCATTACGCCAAGAACAGGCTGTGATAAATTATATCAAGATTGTAAATCAACACACGCGTGCATTACGCGAATTGCAAGCAATTGACCGTGCCACAGACGCCGCCAGATATGCATCCAAACTGGACGAGGTTGAAAACCTGGCGCGCCAAATGCGCAACATGGAACGAAACAGCGACCTGGTTCGTGATTATCGCCAGGCCAGTGATACATTTTCATCACTGAACCAATATCGCCGCGCATTGCGCAGTTTGCGCCCGGCACAGCGTGGAAACATTATGGCACGCGCATGGCGTGCATTTCGTGCGGCAAACACTGGGGGAAAGAAAATAAATCGCGCCGCCCGCATTGCACGCAGCAGCATGAAATCAGGACGCATACGCGACTGGCTGTTTCAATCAACACTCAGCAATGTTGGCGCATTGGCAAAAATGGAAGAGGCGGGCGGATTTATATACGGCGCATTAAATTTTGTTGGCGGCATGTATGATTGGACAGAAACCAGTACTGGCGAATTTACGAATGATATAGAATTTAAACCATTAACACTGTTGTCTGCGGATGATTTGCAGGGTCAAGAAAATGTTGTAAATCACGGAATGTGGTTTATGTGGTTGGGTGATTCCGTTAATCCTGCTGATGACGATGCCGCATATTTACAGGCAATGGATTTTGCCGATAAATTTCACTATAATCTGGAAGAAATTCAAACCGATAAAAACAACCACGCATGTAATGTTGATATATATGTCGTTCGTCCAATAATACGAAATCCCGGTACTGAAAACGCCGAAATGTATTATTTAATAATGAATGATGAACCATGGACAACAAATAACACCGGCGAATAATTCCCCATTGTATTTTTAAATTTGAAAAACTATAATAATATTACCAGGGGGCGTAATATCATGAAAAAAATATTATCATCAATATTAATCATCATGACATTTATTGGCGGCGCAAGCGCATATCAACTGTTATCATCCAAAGAATTGGGCAAAAATGATGCCAAGAATCAAACCGTTGTTGTAAAATGCACAACAGACACGGGCAAAACATCAAACCAAACATGCACATTGCGCCGATATGCCAAATGCACCGGCACCGGCAGCAATAAAAAATGCAGCGGTTGGCAACCATGGCAAGATTTACGCAACCCCCGCAAACAATATTCAGATTGGCGCAGTGCCGCATCTGCATGTTGCCGCGCCAAGGGGTTAAGATAATAAAAGATCCGTCAATTGACGGATTTTTTATTCAAATTTCATGGTGGATGTGATTGGACTCGAACCAACGACCTCTTCGATGTGAACGAAGCGCTCTAACCAACTGAGCTACACATCCACAAACACATAATATCAGGTGGTGGGGATAGTGGGACTTGAACCCACACGGTCGCAATGACCAAAGGATTTTAAGTCCTCAGCGTCTACCATTCCGCCATATCCCCATTCGGACTTACAATGCATGATATACTAATGCAAAATGGGCATTCTTGTCAATATTTTTCTGAATAAAATTAACAAAAATCACCGCCCATACTGCATATACCAATTCAAATGCGCATTTATCGCTGTTGTAATTCGTCAATGCGCACCCGCAATGATGACAGCCATGCCCCAACATGGGCGAAAAACAAAAAACCGCCCATTGGACGGTATAAAACCTTGGTGGAGCTGATGGGACTCAAACCCACGACCTCTACGATGCGAACGTAGCGCTCTATCAACTGAGCTACAACCCCAAAACTGGTGCGGATAAGAAGACTCGAACTTCCAAGGCATTGCTGCCACTAGTACCTGAAACTAGCGCGTCTACCAATTCCGCCATATCCGCAGGCGCTTGCTATATTATCTTAACTTTACACAATTTGCAACAAGAAAATAAATTATCTGACATCACAAATATCCCGCCGCGCCAATGCCCGTTCCAATGCGCGTTCTGGCATAAACCAAATCGCCGCAATAAAAATATATATCCCTAACGATACAAACGGATGAACAAACGCCAATGGAATCGCCACCAAAAACGCCCACATCGACAGTTTTTCGCGCCGTCCAGGTCGCAAAATACGAACCAACAACGCATCCGCATCATGAATTTTAAATAAAACCTGTTCCAAAAGTCTATATGACGCAACAACCATAAATAATGACAAACCATATGCCGCAACAGGTATCGACGATACATGGTTTTCATCAACCCACGATGTAAAGAACGGTATCAGCGACAACCAAAATAAAAAATTCAAGTTCGCCCACAAAACCCCACTGCTAACCCGCCGCGTTGCCGCCAGCAAGTGATGATGATTTATCCAAAAAATTGATCCGTATATAAAACTAAGTACATAACTTAAAAAAATTGGTATCAATGGAACCAATGATGATAATGTAACATCTGACGGCGCATCCAGTTCCAATACCATAATTGTTATAACAACCGCAAACAATCCATCACTAAACGCTTCCAGCCTTGATTTATTCATTATCTTCCCCCATAACACCGACCATATCAAAATGACATAAAAAAATCTGTGGGAACCAAATCTTAAAAATAAAAGACACAAAAAGGCTTGCCCTGAATTTTGCAAATTTGCTAATATTTAATCAGATATGAAAAAGTTTTTATCTTTTGCATGGATTTTTGCAATTTGCATCGGCATTGCCAATGCGGCTGTTCGTGATGAAAACGCAACGAATCGCGAAAATAATTCCACATCAAATAATGTTGCACAAAATATATCATCACGCACTGCCGCATCCGCAACCCCGGGCATTTCCCGAACCACAACATCGCGCGCGGCATCGCAAACAATTGTCCCGCGGTCCAATAACCGCACAACCACATCGCGCGCCGCAACATCACGCAGTGCCGCAACATCCGCCACAAACGCAACCACTGTACGTTCTGGCGCAACGATATCACGCAGTGGCACCACCCAACGCACAGCATCAATAACGCGCCGTCCATTAACACAACCCCAAACCACTTCACGTGCGGCAACCACCACGGCAACAATGTCCGACACACAAATTGGCGCCGAATACGAACAATGCAAAAGCGCATATTTCACATGCATGGATCAATTTTGCCAATTAAAAAATGATGATTATCGCCGTTGCTCATGCAGCAATCGTGTATTCGATTTAACGGACATTCGTAACACAATGCAAGATGCCAGCGATAAATTAACCGTGTTCACAGAAAATCTGGATGTTGTCGGCATGACATCAGAACAGGCAACCGCCATGAAAACCGCATCTGAGGGTGAAAATGCCCTGACGGCGGATACATCTGCATCCAAGGCATTATTAAAGGCAATAATGAATTCAATTCGTGGCGATGATACAACGGTTGGCGGAAAGTTCACCGACCTGAACAGCATAAATTTATCATTTGATACAACAAATGCATTTGGCTTATCTGATGCGGGTCAAATTATTTCAACATATAACGGACAAAATTTATACAGTGCTGTATATCCTCAATGCCGCGAAGCAGTTCGCGCTGATTGCACAGACGCACAATTACAACGCGCCATAAATGCATATTTGATGGCAATTGAACAAGACTGCAACACTGTTGAAAGCGCACTGGTACAACAGCAATCAGAAATGAAAGCCGCCGTCCGCGAAAGCAGCGCAATGTTGGATTTGGCACGCGTTGAAAACCGTCAAAACCATAATTCTGACGATATGGCGACATGTCTGGCAAATGTAGAATCCGCAATACTCAGCGAAGAAGTATGCGGTGCAAACTATCACAAATGCCTGGACAATGGTCAATTTATTGATGTTTCCACCGGCGCCCCAATCGCAGGTGTTGAAAACTTTTATGAACTGGGGAATTTGTTAAAATTTGCCGACAATGTTGATGCCGCCGATCAAAAATTATCAAAAATTTCATCAAACCGCGCATTTGTCCAAAACTTTGAAAAACGCGTTAAAAAATTTGCCGAACCTGCACTGGACAAATGTACAGAACAGGCAGATATCGTATGGTCTGAATATCTGGATAAAGCAATGCTGGATATATATTACGCCCAACAGTCCAAGGTTGCAGAAATTAAACAAGGATGTTTTGATTTTGTATCGGCATGCTATATGAACGGCGATACTGCATTAACCGCTGCAATGGCTGAATTAACCGGCGATGATGGTGTGTTATTACAACCAGACAAGGTTACATTATCAACAGAAATGTGTCGTGATTACATTGATTCATGTAATATGATGTTTTATGACCAAACCGGTGGCGAAAATATTGTGACAGATTACATAAACAATCGCCAAGACACGGACACATTAACCGCATGCCGCGCGGTTGTCCAGCAATGTTTTGACAGTTTTGGCGGCAACGGATATGAAAACTTTTACTATCCATACAGTGGTCTGTTCAGTGCAGGGAAAGCATTAGATTGGTTCACATTATATAAATATAATGATGCCGGCGTTATAGATAAAACACAACCTGTATCTGAATGCGCACGACAATTAACAGAAATTTCATCATGCAACACCCCGGAAATAATTGAACAGGCATTTGGCGGATTTAATATAATACCCGCATCAGTCGGTGTATATGGTACCGATACATCTCAAATATCTGTTATTTACTTAGACACAACCAGTTCCGAAACAAAATATGGCACATTGCAAGATTCGCCGACCATGATCAATGACGGGGCAAATGAAGTATATTTATTAAATCATCATGTACCGCGTCCAACGGGCGTCGCCACAGAAATATATAACCAAATTGTTGACATATTGACAACACAATGCACGAACCTGCAAGGCAGATTTATAGAATATCAATTTGTAAAAAGTGCATATAATCAATCAAACTTTTGTCTTGCCAATTTCAAAGGTTCAGAATACGATCAGTCTGACTCTCGAATAATAGACCTGTATGGAATCGGCACAAACGAAGACATGTGTCCACGTAATTATGGATTAAATGTTGACACACAATCATGGGGCGCATGTTTGTGCTGGGAAAATGGTGGTCGCCGCAGCAAATGGGGGACCAGTCCAAAATGTGTTGCCGCATCGCCTGCTGGTCAAAAAATTAACGCTACCACTATTGAATTCGTAGAAGCAAATGATGCCGAATGTGATAATGTCAAAGATGCCCATGGAAATCTTATCGATGTTGTTATAAAGCAGGCTACCAGCACCATGAAAAAATCAAACTGGTGTACACAAACACCAACATTAAACACCAACTTGGTTTGCCCAATTGCATCCACACAAAACGAGAAAAACCAATGCGTTGACGAAACCGGCAATGTCATAAAATACATACCCGACGGTTTACAATAATACAAATTAAAAACGCCAATATATATATCGGCGTTTTTAATTATTAATATATAAAAAATACTTATTTAATCGCATTGCGAATTGATTCCGCGATCAGCGTACATGGCGCACCATCTGGTCGCCGCCATAAATTATCCGCGAACTTTAATTCATTAACCATTTTTTCCCGCACAGATGGTATTGTTAATTGTTGAACTGCATTTAAAACATTTTCTGCGGTTGCATTTGTCCCCAAAAATTCTGGATAAACGCCACGATTTAACAAAATATTAACCAATGAGACCCAATTAACACGAATCACCTGGCGAACCAGCCATGTTGTTATCGGATTCATTTTATAAACAACAATTGTTGGTATATGCAACATTGCCAATTCTGCCGACACCGTGCCACTGGCAACAATAGCAATATATGTTTTGGCATAAATATCATATCGTTGCGATGACGGCACCAAATCCGGCTGAACCCGCCAATGTTTTATTTGTTCACGAACATAATCAGATGTTGTTTCAACAGTTGGTATAATAAATTTATACCCCGCATACCCATTTGCCACCAATTGCTGAACCACATCACGAAATATTGGCATCAGCCTTTTTACTTCTGACATTCTGCTGCCTGGGACCAATGTTATTATTTTTTCATCACCAGATTTTTTCTGGCGTGGGGCGGGGCGATTTATTAATCCATCTGCAATCGGATGCCCAACCGCCACTGTATCCAATCCATATTTTGTAAAATACGGAATTTCAAAATCAAAAAACGCATACAGTTTATCAAATGTTTTTGCATACTTTTTTGCGCGCCCCGCACGCCATGCCCAAACCTGGGGTGCAACAACATGATGAAATTTCAAACCATTTTCAATTAATTTTTTACCTGATGGCACCTGACGAATTTTCTTTATAACACTGCGTGCGAATCCCGGGGCATCTATTGTCAAAACAATATCTGGACGCATTGATATTATTGCATTCGCGGTTTGATTAATACGGCGTGTCAATGTGCGTGCATGTGCCAAAACCTCAACCACGCCCATGACCGATAAATCCGCCATTGGAAACAAAGAATCCAGCCCTGCGGCAATCATATTTTCACCACCGATTCCGACAAATTCTGCATCCGGCATTTCACGCATTATCCGCGCCCCCAGAACATCCCCAGACACTTCACCCGCAATTATAAATATTTTGATTTTTTTATTCTGCATTTTTAGATGTACCAATTCCGCGTTTTGAACGATTTTCAATAAAATCGATTGCATCCATTGCATACTTGTTATTTTTAACTTCCTTGCGAACACGTGCTAATCTTTCTGCAACCGTACCATCTGTTTCACGAAAAACCGCCGAATATACAGAATGTATTGCATGCATATCTTCATTCGTAAATCCATGCCGCATTAATCCGACACGATTTATTGTACGATATACCGCGCGGGCGCCATCATAAATCGCGTACGGCAAAACATCATTACCAACGCCCGACATACCGCCAATAAATGCATTTCGACCAATACGGGCAAATTGCAAAACCATAACCCCACCAGACAAAATTGCAAAATCTTCCACTTCAACATGCCCGGCAACCTGAACCAGGTTAGACATAACAACACTGTTGCCAATTTTACAGTCATGTCCAACATGCGCATTCACCATAATTTGACAGTCATCCCCAATAACCGTCCCATCAGATGCCGGTGTTCCCGAATGAATTGTAACATATTCGCGAATTTTGCACCGCTTTCCAATACGCAATCCTGTCATCGCAGCTTCATCTTGCCATTTTAAATCCTGGCTCATTACACCCAAAACAGCAAACGGATAAACAATAGAATCATCACCAATCGATGTTTTTCCATCAATTATAACATTTGAAACCAGTTCAACCCGATCCCCCAAGACAACATTTGGTCCCACAATGCAAAACGGACCAATTTTACAATCCGCGCCAATAACTGCGCCATCATGAACAATTGCGGTTGGATGTATCATTATTATATGCCTATATCTATATTTTTTCTTTCTTTTGATTGAAATAATACATTATACGCACATAATTTTGTATTAAATAAATATAACGAATTATAACATACGCCCCAGTTGACGCCACCCAGCATTATCACCTGGCAATGTTATCCAATATAAAATCCCCAATGCCGTTAACACAGGTAATGTCGTTATAATTCCGAACAATCCGATTGTTATCGCAAAAATACGATGTGCCAAATCATCAGACACACTATCCGCGTGCCAAACCGACAGCGCAAACAATATAAAGAACATGCCCGTCATGCCCAAAAATACTGGCACAGATTCTGTCAGCACAAATAACGCCATACACAATACCGACATTATTCGTACCAACCATTTTAATTTAACATACATGCCCGCCTTTATACGCCCCCGCGGATTTACATTACGCAACGCAACTGTTAATGCCGTTGCAATTGAAATTAAAATCAAAAACAATATATGAACTGGGGTCAGCGCACCCAATTGCCCAAATCTGAAAAATTCTGGCTGCATCAATATCGCAATTGTCGTCGCAAACATTATTAACAGCGTTCCTGCAACAGGTCGCATTTCATACCGCACCACGCGCCCAATCAAAATTCCACCAACAAACGCGCCAATCTGTAATATTGGCCCCCACCACACATGGGTATCAGACAACCCAATTGCCGCCAACAAAATCGCCCAACACGCAATAATACCCCACTTTTTTTTGCGCGGAACATTCCGCAATACCGGCAAATTCATTTTACGCCAATATGAACCAACAAACAACGCCCCAATAAAAACAATTGCAGCAATCATAAACGGCAAAACAGTCGCATTATCGCGCAAAACAGCATAATTTCCACCAAACAGAACAACCCATGTCAATGTAAAAATAACTGTTGCCAACGACGCATTTATCACTATGTTATTTTTATTCCATCCAATACGCTGCAAAAAAGCCCCGCCACAAAAATAAACCAGCGCAAACAACGGCACCGTCAATAACGCCCACCAAAAAAACGCCGGTCCCACCAGTGCTGCATTATTAAATGCACTGACTGCGCTTTGAACAATCAAACTTTCGTCAAACATACACTTGCCTTTTAATTTCGTTGAATTATTATATACATATGGCTGAAAAACAAGCAATTTTTACCCTGATGGGCGGTCGCATACGCATGCATCGTGGGTCTTATAACCCAACATCTGATGCGGTATGGCTGGCATCATATGCGCCGCACAATATAAAAACAGTTCTGGATGTTGGCGTTGGTACTGGCGGGGTGGGGCTGTGCATTGCAGCAAATAACCCGGGGATTAAACTGACCGGTCTGGACATATCCCCAGAAATGCTGGCAGAATACGCCCGTAATGCAGAATTAAATAATATTACCACCGAATTAATAAACGCAAATATAACCACATGGCGCACCGCACGCACATTTGACGCCGTTATAACAAACCCACCATATTTTCGCGGCACACCGGCACATCATAACGCGCATCATAACGCAGATATAACCACATGGGTTCGAAAATGCATTGCACGCGTACGCCCACGTGGATATTTTTGCATCATTGTTTCTGCCGACAGAATATCAGAAGTAATTGCCGAAATGCACAATCATTGTGGTGCCATACAAATTATGCCGCTGTTTGGGACAAAACATACGGCTGAACGCGTTTTGATTCGCGGACGCACGGGGGTGCGGGGTGGTGATATTTTATGGTCTGGTCTGCCAATGAATTACGAACCCATTTTGCGTGATGGCTTGACTATTGATGATGTATTGGCTAGACTAAACTGGATATGATAAATTTTATAACCAGATATTTTACATCCCTGTGGGCATTTATAACATCACCATTTCGTGCGATGTGGCGCGTTATATGTCGCGTATTTCCACCACGGGAATTTACTGTAATGGATACCCCCCGTGGCAATGTTTATACTTTCCGGCAAAGCAGTTTTTGGCGATTTACAAAATTCTGCGGCAAAATCGGTTTGATTATTTGGGCGGCATGGTCAACGTATGTTTTTGTATATCACCGTCCATTATTGCAAAAACGCACCCAACAACTGGAAGAGGCTAAATCCACCCACGCCCGTCAAATGACAGATTTACAGGTATACCTGGAAAAATACAATGAGTTAACACGCAATCTGAATGTTATTGATGATAAAATTTTAAATGCCGGCGATCTGAAAGATTCAGAAAAAGAAGAATTAATGAACAACCGCCTGAAAACCTGGGGTGAATTAGACTTTCTGCGAACCAGATTAACTGAAATGTTCACTAATGAAGAATATTCCGCAGAATATACCAAGTTATCAGAACTGTCGACGGAATTTGAATTAACACGTGCCGAAAATAATGAATTAAAACGCCGCAATGCGGAAATGGCTGAAAAAATGGAACAGATTGCCACCGCCGATATTCAAATTGTTGACATGGTATCAAAGCTGGCGACGGAAAACATCGACGCATTACGCGATAATATTAAAAATATAAATTCAACCATTGCAACATTGGGATTGACGCAAAAGGTACTGATTAATAATGCAAACAAATTCTCAAATCCGATGGTTGGCGCGGCATTTAATCCATTGGAATTTGATGACGACATGGATCCAAAATATCAAAAGCTGGCAGACGATTTAGAATTATGGAACGGTCTAAAAAAACTGGATACTGTATTACCATTGGGGGCGCCGGTTGAAAAAATGCGCATCACATCAAATTTTGGCACCAGAAATGATCCATTCACTGGCAAGCCTAAAAAACATCGTGGCATTGATTTTGCCGGAAAAATTGGAACCGAATTAATGGCGGTGGCACCGGGGCGCGTGGTTTCGGCTGGTGAACGCGTTGGATATGGGACAACTGTCGAAATTGACCATGGATTAGGATTTACAACATTATACGCACATCTGTCCCAGGCATTGGTTACGCGCGGCGACTGGGTGCGCCCTGGGACTGTTATCGGACTGGCGGGATCCACAGGTCGTTCAACAGGACCACATCTGCACTATGAAATTCGATACAAAGGTGTACCGTTTGATCCATCAAAATTTGTAAAGGACGAATAAAATGCTGGCATTTACAAACGCAAAAGAAAAACAATCACCCACAATAATTGGGGCAGGTTGCAAACTAACCGGCGACATGAAAACGGATCATACCGTTCAAATTCATGGTCATGTTGTCGGAAATATAACCGCAGAAACCGTCGTAATCGGACGCGGCGGACGCGTTGTCGGAAAAATAAATGCAAATAATTTATTCTTGCATGGAACATTGGACGGTCCTGCAACTGTAAATACCGCAAATATATTCAGCAATGCCCAAATGACCGGAACATTGGCGTATTATACACTAAACATAACCGGCAACACCGGACTGGAATGCAAATTATCTAAACGCAAGGATAAAAAGAATGAATAAAACAATATCAAAAATTTACATCGCTGCCGACCATCGTGGGGTGGGGGTAAAATTATATTTAATAGAAATGTTAAACGCGGTCGGATATGCTGTTGTGAATCTGGGGACCGACGACCCGAATACCCCGGTTGATTTTCCAGACATTGCCAAAACATTGGCGGACAAGATGGAATCAGATGAAAAATCACGCGGTATTTTAATCTGTGGCACGGGCGCAGGAATGCAAATTGCGGCAAATCGCTATCGTCATCTGCGCGCATCGCGCTGTGATCGCCCAGACCAGGCACGCGACGACCGTTTTCATGATGACATAAATGTTCTGGCATTGGCGGCGGATGATATTGATATCGAAATATCATTTTTAATCACACGCGCATTTTTGGAAAGTCCATTTGACGAAACCGAACGCCGCATACGCAGATTGAAAAAAATTTCATAAACAATCAAATAACGCCCCCGATGGGGTGTTTTTTTTATACTCTTGCATTATTTTATATATCGCGATAATATTAAATTGTTAACGGGTGTTCCGTTAATGGGGTGTGACTACCTCTGCATAGGCGTCAGAATATAAACCCATCGCGTAATAACATACGCATGATTTATTATTCGACGAAAAATATCTCCTGACATTAACCGGTCAGGAGGGCATGCGAATATATCGAATAAGCAGCACAATTCCTATGATTGTAGTCAACCTCCTGACCACCATGCAAAAACTGGTGGTTTTTTTCATTACGAAAAACAGCAGGAGATTGAACAAATGAAAAACAAAATAACAATTACGCTAATCTTGTCGTCAATTTATATCATGGCATATACTGCTCCATCCAATTCTGCCGAATGCATGATAACCAGCACCATGTGTTCAGACGCATCCGCATCAACAATGCAATTGGGGGATCATTGTTCACAAACGAACACATTCTGTTATTCTGGAACAAATTATACAGAATGCAAAACATGTGCATCTGGATATAAAATGACGCAGCATGTATTAAATCACTCAACAGGCTGCACAATAACATACGACACATGTATAAAATCATCCGGCACCACAGACCCAGATCCATGCGATGATTGTTCACCCACACAATGGGTTAATATAACCGGTATTTTTGGCGACGCAACCGGATATCAATCACGAACCAATGCAACATGTGAATGGATTGAAGTGGACATAAATGGATTAACAAGTTACAAGCAAACATGTGTTCGCGAAGAAGAAGTGCGATGTGCATCCGGGTATTATGGCAACGCCGTGCATACCACCGGATACAGCGGATGCAACAAATGCCCAGAATTTAATGGCGGCGATGGGAACAGCGTATCGGGACAAAGCGCCGCCGGCACAGCTGCCGAAATAACAGATTGCTATGTTGAATATGATGGTGAAAATCCATTTTATGATAACACCGGCAGTTATATTTTTATCAGCCCATGTTATTATTCATACGAATCTGGTGATTGCCGCGTCCATGAACTGGCAACCGGCGCCACATGCAAATCTGCGACCCCAGTATGGGGTCTGGGCATGCACTGCGAAACAACAAAATACATTCGTCTGGATTCTGCTGACATGTGTTTTTCGCAGTGCGCAACATGCCCATCTGGGTATGAAATGCTGATTCGAACAACGACATACAGCGGATGCAATATCACATTTCAAACATGTGGCGAAATATAAAAACACCGCCCAAACGGGCGGTATTTTTTACTTCTTTATAACAAAGTTCACCATTTTATTTGGCACAACTATTGTCTTGATAATTTCGGCACCATCCAGCCTGCGTGATGCCGCATCGCGCGCCGCATCAATGATTTCAGATTCAGACGCATTTGCCGCAATCTGGAAATCACCGGCGCGTTTACCATTTACCGCCGCCACAATTGTCATGGTTGTTTTAACCAATTTTGCCGCATCATATGTTGGCCATGGCTGGAACACCAACATATCGTCATGTCCCAAACGCTGCCAAATTTCTTCGGTCAGATGTGGCGCAAACGGATTCAGCATTTGAATCAAAACCTCGTACGCAGGGCGGGGCATAGTGCCACCGAATTGATTAATAAATTCCATCATCGCAGAAATCGCCGTATTAAACCGCATGTTTTCCAGACGTTCTGTCATATCGGCGATTAATTGATGCACCAATCTTTCCTGGTCCGCATTCATGTCATCATCTGTCAAATTATCTGCCATATTCTCTACGCGTTTCAAGAATCTTTGCACCCCAGCCAGCGCACCGTCCGACCAATTCACATTCGTATCCCACGGCCCCAGCGATAAAACTGTTGTACGCGCGGCATCCGCCCCAACGCGCGCCACCATTTCATCAACCTGGAATCCATTGCCGGCGGATTTAGACATCTTTTTCCCGTCCGACCCCATCAGCAATCCATTCGTGGTGCGTTTTTTATATGGTTCAACAGTGTTTACAAATCCTAAATCATATAACGCCTTGTGCCAGAAACGCGAATAAATCAGATGACGCGTATTGTGTTCGTTACCACCGTTATAGTGGTTAACCGGCATCCAACGTTCCATCTGTTCCCGCGAACAAAATTCTTTATCATTACGTGGATCCAGATATCGCATATAATACCATGATGACCCCGCCCATTGCGGCATAGTATCCGTCTCTCTCCGTGCGGGCGCGCCACACTTTGGACATGTCGTATTTACCCAATCTGTTGCGCGCGCCAATGGACTTTCACCGTCTTCTGTTGGACGATAATCTTCCATATACGGTTGCATCAACGGTAATTCAGATTCCGGCACCGGCACCCAACCACACTTTTCACAATATACCAATGGAATTGGTTCGCCCCAGTACATCTGACGCGAAAAACCCCAATCTGTCATTTTGAATCGTGTTTTCGGACGGGCAAAACCACGATCTTCGCCATACTTAATCGCGGCGGCAATCGCATCAGTCTTGTTCATACCATCCAAAAATCCTGAATTAATATGCGCACCATCCCCGGTCCAAACTTTATCTGCATCGCCACCATCGATAACCGGGATAATTTTCAAATCAAACTTTTTCGCAAAGTCCCAGTCGCGTTCATCATGCGCCGGCACCGCCATAATCGTACCATGCGCATAATTCACCAATACATAATCCGCCACAAACACCGGAATTTCATCCCCAGTATATGGATTACGCGCCATAATACCGTCCAGACGCACGCCTGTTTTTTCTTTTGTTGCATCTGTCCGGTCAAATTCAGATTTTTCCGCAGACTGTTTTATATACGCACGCACCGCATCGGCATTTTTGATACGCCCGTCCGCCAGCCATTTGGCAACCAGTTTATGTTCCGGCGCAATTGCACAAAATGTCGCACCAAATATAGTATCAACGCGTGTGGTATAAACGGTCATTACATCGTCACCAACCATAAAATCAACATCCGCGCCCGTGGATTTCCCAATCCAATTTATCTGGTCGCGCTTTACGCGTTCTGGATAATCCACCAATGCCAAATCGTCCAACAAACGCTGGGCATATTTAGTAATCGCCAGATTCCACTGCATTTTTTCACGAATTTCAACCGGTCCATGACAACGATTGCATTTGCCATCTTCCAGTTCTTCGTTGGTCAATGTGGTTCGGCAATTCGGACACCAATTCATCGGCAACATAGACTTGTACGCCAAACCCGCATTAAAGAACTGAATAAACATCCACTGGGTCCATCTGATGTATTCTGGATCAGATGTCGCAATTTGCGATTTCAAATCAATCGACCAACCCATTTCCACCATATTAGCAGTAAATTTTTTTACCAGATCTGCAACAACCACAGACGGGTGCTTGCCAATTTTTGTGGCATAGTTTTCCGCCGAAATACCCAATGAATCAAACCCCAGCGGATATAACACATCATAACCCTGCATACGACGAAAACGCGCCATGACATCACAACCGGTGTAATTCAGCATATGCCCACCATGCAATCCCGTACCCGATGGAAACGGAAATTCCGCCAACATATAAAACGGCGTCTTACTGCCATCATTTTTCGGGGTAAAGACACCGGCATCCGCCCAACGGCGCTGCCATTTTTCTTCGCGTTCATGGATTTTCTTAATATCGTCTGCCATTTTTATTATACCTGTGGTTAAAAATTTATGTAAAACAAGGAAATTTTATACATAAATGCCGACAAATTCAAGATTTTTTGAACAAGCATCTAAACGAATATAAATTCAGAAAAATCATACAGTTAACAGCAAAAAAATATGCCGAATCTAAACGGAGGGTTATTTTCGGCATACTTTATGGTTGACATTTGCCTGATTTTTCGGATAAAATAAAATGTAAATTGATTGAAATTAAATGTCCGTTTAGATTCGGCAACCTGTACTAACAAAACAAAGAGAGGGATTTCATACCATGAATTACATCAGCAAGTTGTTATGGGGTTTTATCAGTACCATGATTTGTATTGTTTACAGAAGCGAAGCGAGTATAGTATGCACTGCATCATTACTAGAAAGTTTTCAAACAAATACTTGCAACAAAAATGCATGTAACAACCTGACTAATTGTCATTATACACAAGATTTTTTTACCGTCAGATACCCTATACCAGACGATGGCACCCAGGTTTGCGCAAAAAACAAATATGTAGAATCTTGCAGAAATGCTTCTGGACAAACTGTAACTATTCCTGGTCGATTTGATTCGACATGTGTAAATGGCTTTGTATGCAAAGACTGTCCATCTGGTCCGGGCGGAACATTTACCGCAAGAGAATCTTTTAAACATGACATATCACCATACACCAGGGGTACAATCATTTATTTATGTTCGAACAAAGACGCAAACAATCAACAGCTTGGCAGCAATTATCAAATGAAATATGAAATAATTAATTGCTCTATTGTTGGCACCAATGGCAGCTATAACACCATAACCGATTGCTTTGTTAGATCTGGCATTATAACGAACGACGGTACAGGCAGTTACACATTTGTTAATTCTTGTTATTATTCGACGATATAATTATGAAACCACATAAGCCGACCGTATCGATAATAGTATCTAACTATAATTACGGTAAATATATTACTGATGCGCTGGAATCAATAATGCATCAAAGTCTGACCGACTGGGAATGCATTATTGTGGATGATGCCAGTACCGATGACAGTATAAAAATCATAAACAAATATGCCAAACGAGATTCGCGGTTTCGTGTAATTCAGCACAAAAAACGCATGGGCGCATCGGTGGCGCGCAACAGCGGGCTGGACATTGCACGCGGCGAATATATTGCGTTTTTGGATTCTGACGATTGTTTTACAGAATATGCGCTGGAAATGTTGGTGCATACCGCAAAATCTACAAATGCCGATATGGTGGGTGGTAATACCAATATTGTTCCAGATGAATTTCAATTTGTGCCAACAAAAAATTTGTCTTGGACGGCGGGAATCGTTGGGGGGACTAATAATCCAGCGGCATTTTTAATATCGCCGGCGGCACAAAAATGGTGTTGGATATGGCGGCGTATTTATCGGCGGGATTTTATTGGCAAAACACGATTTATCCCAGAATTTAAAACATTTGGGGATGATTTGACATTTATGTTGGATTTATGCTGGCAAACTGCACAAATGATAGAAACCCCAAATGTAACCGTATATCATCGGCAACATGCCAATGCGGCAACATCATCGGTGTTTTCGCCAAATAACTTTAATTGGTTCCCGACATATTTTCGTCATATGCGCGATGAATTACAAGATAAATATGATGGGCATTTCTGGCGTATATATTACAGAAACAGTTTCGCATATCTGTTATTGGAAACTGTATTCAAGCCGAAACGACTGGGGCAATATCAGCAAGAAGCAAAACAAATTCTGATTGAATCAGTTAAATATATTCCAATGCGGTATTTGACATTCAAGCAACGAATTTTATGTCGGTTTTTATTATGGATGAACAGAAAATAAATATTTTATATTGCTTTGATACGCGATTTTGGCGCCTGGCGGCGGTATCTGTGTATTCATTGTTAAAAAATAAAAACGCCGAAACACAATATAATATTTATTGCATGGTGGCGCCACATACCCGTGGCAAGAAAAAGATTCAAGAAATAATTAATCAATTCCCCGGCACATCTTTAATATGGCGCCCGATAAAGAAACACGAAAACCCATTCCAAACATATGAATATTCCAGATGGAGTCCCGTTATATTCTATCGCTTAATCGCCCACAGAATATTCCCTGAATTGGATAAAATACTGTACATAGATTCAGACACATTGATATGTGATGATCTGGGGGTGCTGTATAATACAAATATTTCTGATTATGTAATGGCAGCGGTGCCAGATGTTGCATTGATTGAACGCGAAGATGATCCGGTCGGCAAATATGTTCGAGAATTTATGCAAGAATATTTAAATAATGGTATATATTATAATTCTGGGGTGTTATTACTGAATTTAAAGAACATTGCTAAATACCAAGAATTATTATTAAGCACAAAAATACCATTAAAATACCCAGACCAAGATTTGCTGAACGCTGCATTCGTCGGCAAAATAAAAACATTAGAATTAAAATATAACTATATCCCGGGGATAATGTATGTCCCCAGCCATATTCCCAATTCTCAATTGTATGGTTCAGAACGTGTAATTTTGCACTTTTACGCGGCAAAACCATATAACTATAACATGATTTCACGTATGGCATATTCTTTATTTTATAAAAATGCCACCGCCATTGGTATGCATCCCGAAGATTTTATAAAACACGAACAGAAATATTTAAAACATATTGCACATAAAAAATCATCGTCTGATGCGTTTCCATTTATTCGCATCAATGGAAATCAAATTAAATTATTTGGTATAACATTAATGCGAATTTAATCTATCTTTTTAAAATATACCAAATATTCCACATTACCACTGCCGCCACGAATGGGCGATTCAATAATACCCGATTGTTTATAGCCGACTTTTTCAAAGTTTTGCACAACTGTATTTATCGCATTTTGCCGGTCGACCGCACTTTTTATAACGCCATGCGCGCGGGCGGCAATACTGCGCGAAACCTCGAACTGGGGCTTAATTAATACAACAATCTGTGGCGCATTCCATGCCGCCAACGCATCACTGATATTGGTTAATGAAATAAAAGACACATCAACCACAATCAAATCAACCGGCGCAATCGGGGACAACGAACGAATGTCCGTCTGTTCCAACACGGTTACACGCGGATTATTACGCAACGGTTCCGCCATTTGATTTGTCCCGACATCCACCGCAATTACGCGCGCCGCGCCGCGCCCCAACAGCGTTTCGGTAAATCCACCAGTACTGGCACCAACATCCAGACAAACCCATCCCGCAGGATTTATCCCAAACGTATCCAACGCGGCAACTAACTTCAAACTGCCGCGTCCCGCGGAATAGGGCAAATCGCCACCCACAATAACATCAGCATCGGTGACATCTTGGCTTGGCTTTTGTGCAACCCGACCATTAACCGTGACCAATCCAGACCTGATGGCCGCCGCCGCCCGCGCACGCGTGGAATACAATTTTCGTGAAACCAACGCCAAATCCAATCTCATAAAAATAATTTTACATTGCCAACGCAAAAAAATCAATATCACACTTAGCATACATCTAACAAAAAACACATGCGTTTATGCAACAAGCCACCTTATCATTTTAATTCATAAAATACTTTATATTTAATATATAACATTTTATTTATTAATGATTATTTTAATTTTTATATTTTCACAAAACTAAATCAGTTTATCACAACAAATATCGATTTTTTACAACATACAGACAAACACAATTCAGACATAAAACACATGTAAAAAACATCACTTCAAACCGTAAAAAGCGCGATAAAAAATAATTATTTTTATACTAAAATCAAAGAATTATAGCAATTTATTTATAAGACACATAAATTCAACCAAAAAACCGTACAAACCCGCGAAAATCCGCCATTTTTTAATAAAAAACAACAAAATAGGGCGCTAACACACATTTTTGCAATAAAAAGTACAAAAAAACATCATTTAACAACACAAACAAAACAATATGCTGAACATACAGCACACACATATAAACAAAAAAAAGTATTTTGCACATAAAGTAAATTATACATTTAAAAACAAAAGAATATTTTATATATTTAAAAATAAAAATTAATTTCAACAGCAAATGAAAACGCGTCAAAACTTATAACGCATATCACAACAAAAAAAACATTCCAAAGCACGTAAAAAAACACATCACAACAACCCAACAAACTCCACCCGAACACCCCACTACAACACCAAACTATACATAATATACATTATGCGCCTTTTGATTATCGATGCCCTGGCGCGCAAATATCAATAAAATCAAAAACCAAAAAAGCACAACAAATACGACACAATCACAACACTATACACCAAAACAATACATATCTCAAACACCGCGGAAAATTCAAAATAAAACGCCACAAAAAAAACTCTAACCGCATTCATACAAGCATTATTTTAACCATCCGTATACACAAGACAATATCCACAAAACACCCCAAAACATTAATCGTATTTTTGATTCTCTGCCACCACCAACGGCTCACAAAAATCATTTTCATACAACACCCCCGCACACAAACGCCGTACAAAACTATACATAACCCCAAAAAAAAGACAACAAAAAAATGCGGGACACAGCCCCGCAAAAAAGTTTAAGCAACACATTATCAATTATTTTGAACCCCTTGTTATTTTTGCAATTTTTTTCAATTTTCTGTTCGCTTTTTTTGCAATATTTTTTATATCTTTTTCTAATTCGCTTGCCTTGTTTGGGTCATCTTTTATTGGTTCAACAACAGAACAACAATTTGGGCATTTTGATGCCTGGGCATTTATTGTTGATTTACAATATGGACACGCACGCGTATATGTTTTGGTGCGAATTTTGTTTATAATCTTTACCATCAAGAATATCGCAAACATGGTCACAAAAAAACTGACCACAGAATTCAAAAACACGCCAATATTCATTGTTGTGGCGCCTGCCGCTTGGGCTTCGGCAACTGTGTTATAATGCGCCCCAGGCGTTCCACCCGCTAAAACAACAAAAAATTGCGAAAAATCAATATTCCCCATCAAAATCCCTATGGGTGGCATAATAATGTCTTTGACCAAAGAATTTACCATGCTGGTCATAACACTGCCGACAATAATACCGACAGCCATATCAATTGCACTGCCCCGTTCTATAAAGGTACGAAATTCCGACAAGAATTTGTTTTTAGCCATTTTTTTGTCCTTTTTGTGAATATTCTGCAATTGCATTAATAACTTTGCCCAATGTTTTTCGCAAACTTTCATCACGTGTTTGCACGGTTATATCCGCCATTGCATATGTATCATATCGTTCTGTGATTAATTGTGCCAAAATTTTTCGGCTGTCTGCATGCAATAATTGCGGTCGTGTATCGCGAAAATTTGTTCGTTTAACTAACAAATCTAAATCCGCCCGCAACCATACAGACACCGCACGCGCCAACACCATTTCACGCACAGCTGGGGTTATAAAAGCCCCCTCGCCCGTGGAAATAACTTTTAATGTTGGCGGTGTATCTAACAGGCGCGCGATAATACTCTGCTCTGCACGCCGGAATTCCGCTTCGCCGTACATGGAAAAGATATCAACAACACTGCAACCGGCAGCAGCTTCAATCTCTTTATCTGAATCAACAAACGGAATCCCCAGCCGACGCGCCAACGCGCGACCAACACTGGTCTTCCCCGCCCCCATCAGTCCAACCATAACAATCGGTTTATCTAATACAATATTTTCTATCATGCTGAAAATTTTAATAAAAAACGCGTTAATTCTCAATAAATAAAAATTGCTTTTTGTTTTAAATAGTAAGAAAAATATGCTATAATACATATAAAATAACCAAGGGACAGAGAGAATATGAAATCATTACCATTTTTATCTTTAAGTATATTTATGTTATCCATGGGGGGCGCATTTGCATCTGGATCGCATATTTATGCAAACACATTTACTGCGAACAATATAACCGCGTTCCAGCATTCAATCATGACAACCGCAATGCAAACATTCGAAGGTACTGCATCCGCAGCATTGGCGGGTCGTCGCATATTATCCCCCGCCCCCAAATCAGATTCTGTAAATTCCGCCGATTTATATGGTCGCATGCCAATGTACGGTCGCCCGCACCTGTACGGTGAATATGGCGATGACGGCACAGTGCAACAAACCGGTCGAAATGGTGGCGATGTTGACACAGATCCACGCCCTGTTATAAACAGCATGTGGTTAAATTGGCAACATTTTAATGATGATGTAAAGTTCAAGGGCTATGACGAATTGGATTCTGATTACGATTTAATAATGTTCGGATTGGCGGGCGGTGAAGCACAATGGGGCATTGGAATATCAGAATGGGGCATTTTTGGTGGCTATGTTGGCGGCACCCAGGATAATGAATTTATCAGCATTGATGAAAATGGCGGATATATCGGTTTGTACAGTGGATACAATATCCAAAATTTCAATCTGTCATTGGCGGCAAATGCGGGTGCATTATATAACAATGCGGAAAATGAATACGGCACTGATGAATTTGCAAACATGTGGGCGGGCGCCGCAATAAATGCAACATATAACATTGCGTTGGATGATACATTCACGCTGCAACCGGGGGTATATGCTGGATACACATGGATTGGGTCTGCAAATTATATGTCCATATCGGGGGCGTCTGTCGCAAATCAAAACTTTAATACATTTGAAATCGCGCCATCATTGCGTGCAATTAAACATATTGGTCGCGGATGGTTTGGATACATTGGTGTAAAGTACGCATTTATGTCGGGACACGGCGGTACAGTGGTCGTTGATGGCATGAAATACGATGAACTGGATACACGCGATTACGCCGAATACGGGATTGGTATTGAAAAATCAATCGACAGATTTAATATTGCACTAAATTTAAATCGTCGCGATGGCGGACGCAGTGGTTGGAATGGATCTGTAAACTTAAAATACATATTCTGAAACAAATCCGCCATTTGGCGGATTTGTTATTCTGGTATTTACAATAAAAATTATTCCATATTTGCCAATCGTTCCAATTGATCGGCGGCAATTAATGCATCAATCATTTCATCCAATGCCACACCACCCGCCAAAATATCATCTAACTTATACAATGTTAATTTTATTCGATGATCTGTCACGCGTTGTTCTGGGAAATTATAAGTTCTGATTTTTTCACTGCGATCGCCCGACCCAACCATAGATTTGCGCGATGCATTACTGGCGTTTTCTTGTGCGATGCGTTGCTGTTCATATAATTTTGAACGCAATATATCCATTGCCAACGCTTTATTTTGAATTTGACTGCGTTCATTTTGACATGTAACAACGATTCCAGTTGGAAAGTGCGTTATACGAACGGCACTGTCTGTTTTATTAACATGTTGCCCGCCGGCACCAGATGCGCGAAACACATCGATTCGTATATCTTTATCATCAATTACGATATCGATATCTTTTGCCTCTGGCATAACAGCGACAGACGCGGCACTGGTATGGATTCGTCCCCCTGCTTCGGTTTCTGGCACCCGTTGTACACGATGAATCCCCGATTCGAATTTCAATCGTGCATATGCACCAACGCCATCAATCTTGAATATAATTTCTTTATATCCATGTAATGATGTTGCGTTTTCTTCAATAACCTCTACTTTCCAACCGTGTCGCAATGCATATGATTTATATTGATTGTATAAATCGCCCGCAAACAGTGCCGATTCTTCACCACCAACCCCGGCACGAATTTCCATAATAACACTGTTATCATCGGCTTCATCGCGCGGCAACAGTGCGATTTGCAATTTCTTTTCAATTTCTGGCAACGCATGGTTCAAATCATTTAATTGCTGTGCCGCAATTGTTTTCAATTCCGCATCATGCAGCATTTCATTTGCATCATCAATACCGCGCTTTACTTGAAAATATTCATCAATCAATGGCAAAATTTCCGCCAATTGCGAATATTCTTTGGACAACTTGGTTAATTCCGCCCCAGAAACATTCCCAGAATTCATTTGTTCCGCGATTTCTGCGGCATGCAATTGAATATCTTTTAATTTATCATCAATTACCATCGTTTATTACGCCATTTTTAATAAATTTATTGTTTGTTCCAGATTTAAATTTTGCTGGGCGCCTGTTGACATATCTTTTACCGCCAGTATTTCTGATTCGCGTTCATTTTCACCGATAATAATACTGTAATCCGCATTAATTTTATCGGCAAATTCAATTTGATTCTTGAATTTTTTATTTGCATCCAAATATGGAACCGTGGTTATTCCATTCGCACGCAACGCCGCAACAACACGCATTGCATATGGAACCTGACCTGCACCCATTGCCAATACCGCCGCGCGTACCGGACGCATAAACGGTGTTAAATCAATTTTATTTTCATCCATCAATGCAACCATTAATCGTGAAAAACCAACCGCGGCGCCAACGCCGATAATTCTTGTCTTGGAAAATTTAGACGCCAAATCTTCATATCGACCACCACCACCAATCGCACCCAGTTCGGGGAATTTATCCAAGAAAAATTCAAATACAATTCCCGTATAATACGCATGCCCACGCATGATTCCTAAATCTATCTGTGCATTTTTTACGCCCATTGAATCCAACAAAATCATAAAATCATCCATTTCACGAATTGCCGAATCCAGCGCATCAGACACACCAACAAACGAACGATATCCGCTTGAAAATACTTTATTTATTTCAACCGCAGCATTTTCACCAACTGTTTCCACCAATCCGTCATAAAAATCATTCATCTTGTCTTTTTTATCGATCAAGACAAATGCACTGCGACATTGCTCGGATGTTAAATTTAAATATTCAAACATTGCGTTCCAGAATCTGCGATTTCCCACGCGCACATTCACCGGTCCAATAAATTCAGCAACAGAATCATACGCCGCCGCCAATGTTGCAACAATTTCCGCATCATAATTTTCAGACAGATTATCAATTCCCATAATATCCAAATCCATCTGATAAAATTCACGATACCGACCGCGTTGTGGGCGTTCGCCACGATAATTACGCGCAAATTGATATGCACGAAATGGGAATGCTAAATCATTCATATGTCCTGCGACATAACGCGACAATCCAACAGTTCCATCATAACGCAGCCCCATTTTCGTATCGCCCTTTTGGAACAAGAACATTTGCGTTTCAATTTCATCCCAATTGTCTTTATCGGTTAAAACCTCTGCCCGTTCAATTGCCGGTAAATCCAGATGTGAAAACCCGGCTGTTTTCAAAACGCGCTGCATACGGGCGGCGCATTCATCAAAGCACCGTTGCTGCAATGGCAATAATTCTATAAATCCCGATAAAGTTTTTGTTGGTTTCAGTTCCATTTTTTTATTTCCTATGGTTTACCGTAAAAATTCGGCATTTTTTTAATGTCTGTATTAATATCACAAAATATAAAAATGCTATAAACAGTCGCCCCATGGGGCGTGATGAAACACGGCAAAGATATTTTTTTGAATATTCACGCTGTTAATTCTACCTGAAATTCAGCATTTTTCAAGTTTTATTAAAAATATTTATGTAATTCCCCACCGTGTACATTCAGCCATCGCCGCGCGCGTTCTACGCCGAATCCATATAATTGCGATACCGTTTGCCAAAATGCCGGCGAATGATCCATATGCACACGATGCGCCAATTCATGCATAACAACATACCGCATAACATCCGTTGGCGCGAACGCCAATCGCCACGAAAAAGACATTGTACCACTGGTCGAACAACTGCCCCAGCGTGTCGATGTATCACGAATTGCAATTCTGCGTGGCCACAGTTCCCGTGGCGCACCACGCACCATTTGCTTTACAGCAATCAAGAATTGCGCGCGAATAAAATCACGAACCCGGCGTTCAAACATATCCGCATCACCACCAACAATTAATTTTGCAGTACCGTCATCATTTTCAATAAAATCATTTGCACGCCGCGCCGCATCATGAACCAACAACACACGCCACCCTAAAAATTCAATTTCATCACCCGGATGCAAATGTTCTTTTATTGGTGCATTTGCAAAAATGCGTTCGCACCACTTTCTTTTTTGTTCCAAAAATCGCAATGCTGCTGTGGTTGGCGTCATCAATGGCTTTGATATATGAATTTCACGCAACGGACGCGTTTTTGGACGCAATGTAATATTGCGCAATCCACGCCGCGTATTAATAACAACCGGGATTTTTTCACCCGATGATAAAACAAATTCATATTCAGACATTTCTTGATATATGCTTATTTTAACTTCTTTAAAATATCGCGCGCAATTGCGTCTGTGTCAAATCCAAAATGCGAATATACCGCATCGCCATCGCCCGATGCGCCAAACGAATCAATTCCAACAACAGCATCGGCAAATTCAAACCACGGCGCCGTGGCAGCGGCTTCTATTACAACAACATATCCTGCTAAAATTTTATTCTTATACTTTATATCTTGGGCGCGAAAATCTGAAACAGACGGCATACTGACCACCTGAACCGCATCCCCCAGTTTTTCTGCGACATGAACCGCCAACGGTACCTCTGTCCCGGTTGCAATTATTGTCACACGAACGCGCCGCGCCACCGCCGGCAATATTATATACGCACCACGCGATATATCCACATCATCTGGGGCTGATACCTGTTCTATCTTTTGACGCGACAAAATTATCGCGGTTGGATTAGATGTGCCATTTATCGCCCGCCGCCATGCATATGCAACCTCTGCCCCGTTACACGGACGAATAACATTCAAATTTGGGATTAATCGCAATGATGGCAACTGCTCAATTGGCTGATGCGTTGGACCATCTGCCCCAACCGCAATACTGTCATGCGTAAAGACATATATAACCGGCAAACGCGACAACGCCGCCAATCTTATACTGGGGCGCATATAATCACTGAACACTAAAAAAGTTGAACCATATGACCGCAATCCGACATACGCCATACCATTCATAATTGCGCCCATTGCATGTTCCCGCACACCATAATTTATATAGTTTCCATCAAATTTAGGCGGCGCAATATCAATACTCTCATCCGTTTTAACATTTGTACTGGCACCTAAATCCGCACTGCCCCCGATTAAATTTACACCCGCCGCAATAACAGACTTTAAATAAATTCCTGATAATTCACGCGTTGATATATTTTTATCGGATTCTGGCACCGCAACAGAATTAAAATCAATCGCCTGCTTATCAAACAAATTTTCAACCGGCGCATTATTTGCAACAATTTCCCATAAATCATCACCCACCGGCGATATATACTTTTCCATCAGCCGCATTAATTCCGCATCAGATAATGCCAAACCATGCGCCGCCGATGTTCCCGCCAAACTGGAATCACGCCCAATAACCGTTTTACATTGAATGAATGTTGGTATATTGCTTTTATGCGCATCATTCAATGCACGCCCCAGCTTTTTAAAATCATCACCCGGGACGCTGACAACATTCCATCCTGCTGCCCGCATACGCATTGGCATATCAACATCAGTAATTGCGCGACCATCAATACTGACACCGTTATCATCCCACAACAATATTAAATTATTCAGTCTATATTGTCCGGCGAATGAAATCGATTCGGACGCCACCCCTTCCATCAAATCGCCATCACTGCACAAACAATAAACAAATTCGTCTGTTCTGCGTATTTTTGCCGCCAACGCCATACCAACCGCATTGCCGACCCCCTGCCCCAATGGTCCAGTGGTAGCCGCGACCCCATCAATTCCAAATTCCGGATGTCCCGGCAATCCCCCCAGTTTCCTAAAAGATTCTAAATCGCCGACATTATACCCCGCCAACTTTAATACAGAATATAACAGCGCACTGCCATGCCCCGCCGACAATACAAATTTGTCGCGTCCACGGCGCAGAAAATTTGCATAAATAATTGTTATTATATCTGCGGCATCCAAGACAATACCAACATGACCAGAACCGGCGCAACGCACCGCATACAATGCATGCGCACGAACGGCACGCGACATTTCTATTAATTGCTTGGCATCAAATCTCATTTTATGATATTATATCACAAAAGCAGGTTATAAAAAATGTTAAAAATTTGGACAGATGGCAGTTGTTTGGGAAACCCCGGTCCGGGCGGGTGGGCATTCATTGCAACAAACGGCACCCAAACCGCCGAACGCAGTGGATATGAGGCAAACACAACAAACAATCGCATGGAATTAACCGCGGTTATACGCGCATTGACGGCATCACGACATCATAATGAAATCGAACTGCACACTGACAGCCAATATGTAAAAAACGGCATGCAATTATGGGTTCCCCAATGGAAAAATAATAATTGGAAAACCGCCGCGAAAAAGCCGGTAAAAAATAAAGAACTGTGGCAACAATTGGACGAATTATCACAAAACAAGAAAATTCATTGGGTTTGGGTCCGTGGACATGCCGGCAATCCATTTAATGAACGATGCGATGAACTGGCGCGCAATGCCGCTGAAAAAATAAAAAAATATTAAAAAAAATATAAATAACAATGGCAACAGAAAATATATTTATAAAAGGCATTCGTAATATACTGCGCAAATCGCGCCCAATATTGTGGCGCGAATTATATCACACAATGCATACAATTGACACAGACAGAATTTTCCCCATGTATTACGCAATATGGTTGCACATAAAATTGGGTTTTCTGGCGACACAACGCGGGCGCCATACAAAAAAACTGGTCAAAGAAATACGCAAAAATTTATTTTCTGCCCTTGTAAATCACGCTGATCAAAACACGATTGAAAATTATCATATCGCAACCCTAGAAGAAAAACAAAATTTGGCATATTATGTAACATGGCGCCTGCATTCGGCGATGACATATACCCACCCAAATATATATGATAATTTACAAGAAATTAAATTTTGCGATTCAGAAAAATATAAATTAAAAAATAACCAACCCGCCCCATATGGCGAATACTACGTTTCAAAACGCCTTATCTACTACTATTCTGGGGTATTTGAAATGGATTTGACCGATCTGTTAAATGTAATCGTTCATGAATATATTCACGCAATGCAACAAAATTCTGAAACAAAATTACCCGACAAAATAATACAATTTCAAAACAGTCATTCCAAGGCATATTGGAAAACGCCATATATTTGCCGCCCCGATGAAATAGAAGCAGCCAGACTGGCTGACCTGGTTGTACACAACTTTGACAAAAGTTTCAAAAAATATAAACAAACTAATAATGAATTATGATACCCAAAATCCATTATAAAATTATCCACGAAATCCAATCGCAACAATAAACATTTCAACACTTTCTTTGCGTGATGCCGGCGGTTTTATATGATGAACCGATTCGAATTTTTCGCGTATTTGTTTTAATAAATCGTTTGTTGTTCCACCTGTAAAAGATTTCGCAACAAATACCCCGCCTGGTTTTAATGCACGCACGGCAAAATCAAATGCATATTCCAACAACACCATCTGGCGAATATGGTCGGTCTTTTTATGTCCAACGGTATTCGGCGCCATATCAGACAGCACGACATCAACCGTTCCATGCGATGCGCCATCGGGCGACAAGTTTAATTTCTGTTCCAGCCATTTTAACGCATCATCTGATGTAAAATCACCCTGGTAAAATTCCACACCCGGGATTGGCACAATTTCCAGCAAATCCATCGCAAACACGCGTGATTTTGGAAATGCGCGCATAACATATTGCGACCAAGACCCCGGCGCCGCCCCCAGATCGACAACCACCTGGCCATTTTTCAAGAATTTATATTTTTCATTTATCTCGATTAATTTATATGCCGCGCGCGCCCGATACCCATCACGATGCGCACGCGCAACATACGGATCCGCCGCCTGGCGTTGAATCCACGCGGCTGATGATTTTTTCGATGAAATTTTCTTGTTCAAAATTTTCATTTCTGCCGTTTTGCTGATAATGCAGCCGCCCGAACATTACTACGCGTACTTTTATAAAACCTGATTGCACGATATAACGCCCGCCGCCGTCCGATTTTACCATGGCTATCAAATGTTGCGAACAATAACTTACAAACACCATGATGACGATATGTTACCTGCACCTCATACCCCAGCAAAATCCGTCCAACATCATTATATGTTATGTACTTTGGTTGCGGCGCCAAAACATTCACCGGCGTCCAATCAAAAATATTACGCACCGCATTCCAATTAATTAAATTTTTCCAATTCATGTTATTTATTCTCCATACCCGACTGCTGTTTTTGCAATTTTTCCATAACTGCTTCCATTCCCCCCATGCGTTGAACCATTGCCATTTGCTGACGCATTTTTGAATATTGCTTGATAATATGTTCAACATCACGCACAGTGCAACCTGCTGTTTCTGCAATACGCGCCTTGGCATTTGCAAAAATTTTTTCTGGCACCGCCCGCTCATCTGGGGTCATCGCTTCCAGTATTTTAATTTGTGCATCAACACTGCCATCTTTAATTTTTTCTTTCATTGCGGCAACTGCCCCTGACATTCCCGGCACCATTTTCAACAACCCACTAAAATTACTCATCTTTTTTATTTGTTTCAGTTGCGCCAACATGTCATTCATATCAAATTGTCCAGACATCATGCGCTGGGCGGTTTCTTTCATGCCACTGGGCATTTTCGCTTCCATTTTCTGCAATTCTTTTTCATCAATCTGCACATTGTCATCCAGATTTTCTGTGGCAGATTTTGCGGCTTTCTTTTTCCCAAATCCAAACATATTTTTTCCTTTTTGCTGTGTGTTAATTATTTAGAATTACTTTTCTTTTTTGGCACGTCCAAATATTTTTTCAAATATTTACCCGTCAGCGATTCTGGATTATCTGCGACCTGTTCTGGGGTACCGGTGGCAACAACGCGCCCACCGTTTGCGCCGCCCCCTGGTCCCAAATCAATAATCCAATCGGCGGTTTTAATCACTTCCAGATTATGTTCAATAACAATTACTGTATTACCCTGATCAACCAGTTCATGCAATACAGATAATAACAATTTTATATCTGCAAAATGCAGCCCTGTTGTCGGTTCATCCAGAATATATATCGTCTGCCCTGTACTGCGTGCCGCCAATTCCTTGGACAATTTTATACGCTGTGCCTCGCCCCCGGACAAATCCAACGAACTCTGCCCCAGTTTGATATAATCCAATCCAACCCGCTTTAATAATTCCAGCTTGCGCGCGATCTGCGGCACATTTGTAAAGAACCGATATGCTTCTTCGACCGTCATATTTAATACATCAGCGATAGATTTTCCCTTGTACTTTACCGCCAGTGTTTCATCATTATACCGCGCACCGTGACATTTATCACATTCGACATACACATCCGCCAAGAAATTCATTTCAATTTTTATCTGACCATCACCTTGGCATGCCTCGCATCGACCACCCTTGACATTAAACGAGAAACGCCCCGGTCCATACCCGCGCGCCTTGGCTTCTGGCAGACCGGCAAAGAAATCACGAATATTTGAAAACACACCGGTATATGTTGCTGGATTGCTGCGCGGACTGCGCCCGATTGGCGATTGATCGATATCAACCACCTTGTCCACATGTTCCATACCACGGATGATATCGTGCGCCCCCATTTCAATTTTTGAATTATACAGCGCACGCATCAACGCCGGATATAATGTATCCAGCAATAATGTTGATTTACCAGACCCAGACACCCCGGTTAGCGCAACAAATTTACCCAACGGAAAATCAACATTTATATTTTTCAGGTTGTTTTCACGCGCCCCCTGGACAGAGATCACATGCCCATTTCCACGGCGGCGTGTTTTTGGTACCTCTATCCGCCGCTTGCCCGATAAATATTGTCCAGTCAATGAATCTTTGTTTTTTATAACCTGGGCGGGGGTTCCTGCGGCAACAACACGCCCACCATTTATCCCGGCACCCGGTCCGATATCCACCAGATAATCTGCGGCACGCATTGCATCTTCATCGTGTTCAACAACGATAACTGAATTATCCTTGTCGCGCAGCATCTTTAATGTATCCAATAATTTATCATTATCGCTTTGGTGCAATCCAATTGACGGTTCGTCCAACACATACAACACCCCAGACAACCCGCTGCCAATTTGCGACGCCAATCTGATTCGTTGCGCTTCGCCCCCCGACAGCGTTCCCGCCATACGCGACAATGTTAAATATCCCAATCCCACATTTTGCAAGAAATGCAACCGACTGGTAATTTCACGCAAGATAACCCGCGCAATATCATTTTCTTTTTGCGTCAAATGATTGGGCAAATCCGTAAACCAGCGCAACGATTGATCCACCGCCATATCGCACGCATCCATAATATCCAGTCCATAAATCTTTACACATAATGCCTGGATATTTAACCGTTTACCATGACACATTGGACACGGTTTTTCTGATTGATATTTTGCCAGTTCTGCACGCACAGCTTCGGAATCCGATTCGCGCCAGCGGCGTTCGATATTCGGTATAACACCTTCGTATGGTTTTTCATACACAAAACCATTCCAGTTAATTTTTATCGGATCGTCCCCACTGCCATACAAAATAATATCTTTCTGTTGCTGGGTCAGTGTATGCCACGGCTTTGACAATGGTATTTTATATTTCTTGTGCAATGCATCCAGCAAATGATCAAATTGACTTAACATCCCACCACGCGACCATGGTGCAATTGCGCCATCCAATATAGATTTTGACGGATCTGGCACAACCAAATCTGGCGACATATTTAATTGCACACCCAAACCATCACACGATGGACACGCCCCCATCGGCGCATTAAAAGAAAACAAACGCGGTTCAATCTTTGGCACGGTAAATCCACTGACCGGACATGCATAGTTCTGTGAATATAATATATCTTCGTTTGTATCCAGCCGCCGCACCAAAACCGACCCCGGCACCAAACGCAACGCCCCTTCGAAAGACGAATACATTCGCGACCGGAATTCATCCACATCAGATTCAGCCGCCCCCAACGCCGGCATCTGCAAACGATCAACAATTACAAATATTGTATGCTTTTTGTTTTTATCCAACGGCGGCACCGCAGATAAATCGTACAGTTCGCCATCAATTATCGCACGCTGATACCCCTGCTTTACCAAGAATGCAATTTCTTTTTTATATTCACCCTTGCGTTCACGAACCAGCGGCGCCATAATAAAAATCTTTACGCCCGCCGGAATTTTCATGGTCCAATCGACCATTTCACCAATTGTCTGGGATTTAATTGGCAACCCCGTGACCGGCGAATGCGGCACCCCAACACGCGCCCACAACAATCGCAAATAATCATAAATTTCGGTAACCGTTCCAACCGTAGAACGCGGATTTTTCGATGTTGTTTTTTGTTCAATGGAAATTGCGGGCGCCAATCCTTCGATTAAATCGACATCTGGTTTTTTCTGCATATCCAAGAATTGCCGCGCATACGATGATAACGATTCGACATAACGCCGCTGACCTTCGGCATAAATGGTATTAAACGCCAACGATGACTTTCCAGACCCAGATACACCAGTCAAGACCACCAATTTATTTTTTGGTATGTCCAAATCAATATTTTTAAGATTGTTTTCGCGCGCCCCGCGAATTTTTATTACCCCAGCCATAATAATTATTATATAGATTATATATTGTGCTTTTCAATATTCAGAGCGAAAGAAATTTTCGCCCCAAATAAAAATATAAAATTTATTCTGCACCAGCCGTTGATAATTCCGGCATTAACTTTTCCGGGGACAATGAAATTCCCGATACACGAACATGGTCCGCACCTTGCTTTGGCGCCAGCTTTCCGTTTACCCATACATCAACACCACCAGCATTACCAAATATCGCCGTATATTCATCACCCGATGGGACATAATACACGTCGCCCGGCACCAAGACACGACTGAATGCCGTATTACCGCGTGCATCTTCGACCTTTACCCATGATTCTTGCGTTGCCTGTAATATTACATCTGCGTTTTCTGCATTTTCCGTGCCAAACCGTTCACGAACATCAACATTATACTCTGGTTCCATAACAGATGCCGCTGGCGCAACAGTTTCAACCGATTGCACATTCGATGAATCGGATTCATGATTCAAATTTAATGCGACCAATGTACCAACAATCGCCAAAACCAAAACACACCCGGCAACAAACCATATCCAATTACGGCGTATAAATTTTAACGAACGCCCCCATAAACCACGATACCATTTTTCTTTGTCCGCCACTGTACAAGATTGTGCATCAGACGCATCATCTGTTCCGCATTCTGCCACCAATCCCATTTCGCGCTTTAATTTATTAACAATTTCATCCGGATCCAGCCCCAGTTCCATTGCATAATTGCGCGCAAATCCCAATATATAAACATTTTCCGGGATTACATTGTAATTACCATCTTCCAGTGCCTGCAAAAATTCTTCACGAATACATAATTGCTTTGAAATTGTTGGGATTTCACGCTTGCGCCGACCTGTGGTGCGGGCATTGCGCAAAATTTCACCAACCGTCATTTCTGAATGCACATCTGTATTTATATTTTCGTTTTCCGTCATATTATATTCCTTAAATTGTCATATAATCATAGAATCTATATATCCAATTCGCAACACCAAAATTTACAAATTTCGTTCTTTAATTCCGCCACCGATGAAATTTGATTTACCCGAATTCTGAAATCTGCTGAATTTGACATTCCCGCAGAATACCATGCCACATGCTTGCGAAACATTGGTATGGCATTTCTTTCACCATAATATTCCAACATATATTCCAAATGCCGCAATACAATTTCACCAACATTTTTTGGCGCACTGCATTGACCAGTTAATTCACCAAAAATCCATGGGCGCCCCAGCATCGCCCGCCCAATCATCGCGCCACAATAGCCCAGATTTAAAACATTCTGTACATCTGCAACATCTGTTATATCACCATTACCAATAATTGGAATCGGCGAATTTTCCAACATTGGCAACACAGATTTTCCCGTATACAATTGCGCCCGCGTGCGTCCATGTAATGCGGCAAACTGTACCCCGCAATCAGACGCAATACGAATTAAATCCGACCAATCACGGTGCGCATCATCCCATCCCAACCGCGTTTTTATTGATACCGGAATCTGAACCGCACGCACAACCGCACGCATAATTTTTTCCGCCAATCCGTGGTCGCGCATCATATTTGCCCCCGCCCCACTGCGCGTTGCAACCTTTGGCACCGGACACCCCATATTAATATCAATCCAAGACGCACCCGCGTCTTGCAAAATACGCGCCGCATCCGCCATCAAATCAGCATCCGCACCAAAAATTTGCGCGCCAATATTTCCTTCATCGTCATATCTGTCAAAATTACGCAAGCAATTTTTATGCGCGCCAACCAACGAATGACACGAAATCATTTCGGTATACAGTGGCACATTCGGCGAAAACATACGAATAACACGACGAAATGGTTTATCTGTTATTCCCGCCATTGGCGCGCCAAAAATTTGATTATTATTAAACATTTGTGATATAATGCCATCGATGAAGGAAAAAATCAAAAATTTCTTTGGGTTTATTGGGCGTGCCTGGTCTGGTGGTTGGCACGGCAAATTCGGTGTCTTGGCAACAATATTTGCGGCATTTGCATTTATACGAATATTTTGGGGCGATGTAAATGTTCAAAATTTTATAATAAATATATGGCGCCTGAATGATGAACAAGAACAACTGGTCATGGAACAAAATAAACTGGATGCGATAAATCGACATATTGAATTATTACAGGGATACAGTGCTGATTATGTCGAAGAATTGGGTTTAAAGTACCTGAACATTGGCGATCCTGATACAAAAATATTAAAAATATAAAAAATGGTCGCTTTTGCGACCATTATAATTTCCGTCAATTCATCAATACAACCGCACTGTTTAAATACAACGCAAAAACCAACCAAATTATATATGGCCATACCAGATAATATGCCGGCTTGCTGATTTGCTTGAACGAAACCATCATCCATATTGTAAATCCAATCAACAACAATATTACAATTAATGCCGCACCGGTCAAATTTAATCCAAAGAACAAATATGACCATAACGCATTTAATCCCATATGAACCGCAAATAAAGAATACGATTTAACCTTGCTTATCCGCGTCTTGTCAACCATTATCAAATATAACGCGACCCCTAACAAGAAATATAATATCGGCCATACGACCGCAAAAACCCAACCCGCTGGAATCAATGCCGGTTTATTTAATGCATTATACCACAAATCAGACGCGCCATCGGGCGAAAATATCATGCCAATAATCCCCGGCAAAAACGATATAACGATTGCCAAAACAAACAGTAAAAATTTTTTCATAAAAACTCCCTTTTTGTTACAGCACCAGTATATCACGCCGCGCCACCAATCCCCACAGGAACGATTTCATAAAATAAAAACCACCATACGGCGGTTTTAATTTTCTGGCACGCCCAGCAGGATTGCTGCGCCACCTGGCAAAATTTGCTGACGCAAACCGGCGTACTGCCGTCCGCCTTTTTGCGGCGGTTCGAACTGCTTTTTCGCAGGTTCAAATCCTGGGGCGTTATACATAAAATAAAAACCACCATACGGCGGTTTTAATTTTCTGGCACGCCCAGCAGGATTGCTGCGCCACCTGGCAAAATTTGCTGACGCAAACCGGCGTACTGCCGTCCGCCTTTTTGCGGCGGTTCGAACTGCTTTTTCGCAGGTTCAAATCCTGGGGCGTTATACATAAAATAAAAACCACCATACGGCGGTTTTAATTTTCTGGCACGCCCAGCAGGATTCGAACCTGCGACCTGCGGATTAGAAATCGTCTGAACCGAAACGGATTGTTTGCCCAATTTTCACCCGCTTGCGCTGTTTTATTCTTACACCAACCGCCCCACCATGTAGCAAATATGTAACATTTTTGTGAAAATGGTAATAAAACAATTCCTCTCTATACAAACATAAGGCGTGTGCATACATAGAAAATTCTTTGAAATAATGGTATACTAATTATTTAATTGTTAGGTGTATGTTTTTGCATTAACTCTTTAATAAAGTCAGCGAAGTCGCAACGAAATATAAAGGGTGCTTCGTTATTAGAAAATAAAGTATTTAATGCTTGCATATTTATATCGAAAGGAATATCGCCTTTTTTATAGTCTGCAAATAGGTGTTTTTGTACAAGTGGTAGGTAGACATCTTCTTTCATTGGGGTAATGTGGTGTTTTTGCCTAGAACAAACTTGAAACCATTTTTCCAATTTGTTAGGTTTTGTGTGCAAAGCCAAAAAGTCTTCGAAATTCATAATGCTAAACATAAATTTAGGAAGAGTGTCGTTTTTGGCTTCATAGTTGTCCTTATCGCCGCAATCGTTGCGTATATAAGTGTCTTTATCAACCCATATCACAATAGGTGTCCGCGTATTATTCTTTTTTTCTATCTTATATCTGCGTTGAACATCCTTAAAATGACCGCAACCAACTATCTTTGGATTAAGAATAAACGTATACCCATTTTCAGATAAAAAACGGTTAAGTTTCTGGATGTAGGCATATTCTGAGTTTCCTTCACATATGACTATATAAGATGAATTTTTTACTTCTGCCATAATCATCCTTTAAATATATGGAAAAGGAACCCCAGAAAACAACCCGTCTAAGTATTGTTTTCTAAAGTTTGTTACATTACGTTTGCCACCAAAATCAGATATTCTTTTTATTGTGGAACCTTCTCTTTCGGTTTTATTTATAAATCCAACCTCAGATACTCTCATTAAGCCGTCATCCAATATATCTGTGTTGTGTGCCGTAAAAAGCAGTTCTGCATTTGTTTTGTTATAACGTTTGTCTTTGAACATACGAACAATTTCGACTAGTAAACGAGAATGTAAAGATCTATCTAATTCATCTATGCATAATATAGAACCTCTGTCTAAAGCACATAAACATAATCCTAGCACGCTTGCCAGTGTTATTGTTCCACTCGATTCCTCGTTAAAATTAAAGACAACCTCCTTTCCGTTTACATCGGTATGATAAGAACGTATATTGTCTTTGACTAATACATTATTGGATGGTCTATAAAAAGTTACATTTTCATCTAGCCCATTCATTGGTTTGGCGGGGTCTTCAATAACTTGATATTTTCTGTCCCATGTCATTTTATTGATGTTGATATCAAGCTTTTTCAATATATCTGTGATCCGATTAAAGGCTTCAGAAATTTTTTCTGGTGTCTGGTTTTTAGCCAATCTTTCCAGAACATACGGCAGAGGTATATCGTTTTGAGGGTATATTTCTATAAAATCAGTAAGCTGTTTCCATGCCGTAACAAGTTCTTGGTTTAAACCTACATAGTTACGAGCTACGCGAGATAAAAATGTTCGTATTTGTTGATCCTCGGCGTTTTTGCATTCAACTTTATAAATTTCTTCTAGCCGTTGGGAAGTATATTCGTTAGTAGATATTTTATCAAAATAACACCCATCTTCTTTTATATCAAAAATTGGACGTTCTTTATTCTTTTTATATAACGCTTCGTGCGATATACCTTTTTGGTTATATGATATAGTATAAATATATAAAGTGTCTTCCTTGTAAACCCCCATTTCAAAAGTTGTTGATGTATATTTAGGATTTAATTTATTAGGATGATAGATCCCTTGTACACCGAAGACGATTGCTCGCATAAAAGTATTCAGAGCTTGTAAGACATTTGTTTTACCAGATCCATTAGCGCCATATAAAGCCAACACTGGTACGTTACGAGCGTGTGTCCCAATAAATGGCAAAAACTCAGAGTCCTCATAATTGTTTGGCGCTTTGCCTTCGGCAAAAGATAAATCAAGTTTCAAATTCAAAATGGACTTAAAATTTTGAATAGCGAAGTAGGATAGCATTGTTAACCCCTTGATAGGTTATTTGATATATAAACAAAAAAAATGTTTATTTCAAGTGTTTTTTGATTTTTTTAACGTTTTGACCGAAAAAAGACATTTTTTTCATTTGTTTTTTATAATGTCACACATTTAAACCATCGTATAATTACAAGTGTTTTTTACATCATCTCGTAATCTTCATTGGATATTGTGGTGTCGAACAGGCCGATGTTTTCATTAGCGTGTTTGTTAATGCCGGTGTATTCCAGACTGCTGTCTTCATAACGACGAAATTTATAAACCGCATCGTTCATCAATGCATCGTTAAACACGCCCAAACTGACCAACAATTCAAAGTCTTTGACATCCAAACCCGTCACCTTTTTGAATAATCCTGGTTCCAGCTGGGTAATAACGTCTTTCAGACTGCGTTCACGGAAATCCGTCAGGTACATAAACACAGGAAC
>CALXWX010000003.1 GCA_944392565.1 uncultured Alphaproteobacteria bacterium
CATTAACAGAAATCCCGGCGAATCTGTTTGGTACATTAAATGGTGATGGCGCACCGAGTATGTTTTACCAAACATTTGCTTATTGTGAAAACCTGACCACGGTTGATAGACCATTGTTCAGTGGCACAATAACCCCGGCGGAGGGTATGTTTAATAGTACATTTGCCAATAGCGCAATAACAGAAATCCCGGCAGATTTATTTGCAGGTATCCAAGGCGCCCCAGCAGAGAGAATGTTTAATAGTACATTTAATAAATGTGCCAATTTGCAAAGCATTCCATCTGATTTATTCGCGGGAATCCGTGGCGCCCCAGCAGAGGGTATGTTTTATCGTACATTTTCCGGTAGCGCGATAACCAACATTCCGGCGAATCTGTTTGGTACATTAAACGGCAATGGCGCACCGAGTATGTTTGAGCTGACATTTTATGGTTGCAAAAACCTGACCACGGCTGATGGACCATTGTTCAGTGGCACAATAACCCCAGCAGAGAGGATGTTTGCCGATACATTTTCCGGTAGCGCGATAACCAACATTCCGGCGAATCTGTTTGGTACATTAAATGGTGATGGCGCACCGATGATGTTTTCCCAAACATTTGCTTATTGTGAAAACCTGATCACGGCTGATGGACCATTGTTCAGTGGTACAATAACCCCAGCAGAGAGGATGTTTGCCGATACATTTTACGATACCGCGATAACCAACATTCCGGCGGATTTATTTGCGGGAATCCGTGGCGCCCCAGCAGAGAGGATGTTTTACAATACATTTTACGCTTGTTCCGAATTACAAAGCATTCCGGAAAATTTATTTGCGGGTATATCGGGACCGGCGGCATCCAATATGTTTTGGCAGACTTTTGCCAATTGCTCATCATTAACCGGACCGTCCGCGCGAACAAACGGTCAATATCTGTATGAGATATGGCCTGATATTACCGGTGATATGAATACATATTACTTCACAACCGGCCTGTCGGATTATGATCAAATACCAAGTAATTGGAAATAAAAAACGGGGCAAATGCCCCGTGTTTTTCAAAGTGCAGAGTTCAGAGTGCAAAGTGCGGTTTTTGTCCGCACTATTCTTTTCTGTGTCATTCCGGGGCTTGACCCCGGAATCCAGGTAATCAAACTTATTTGCGCCAGCAAATACTGAATTGAATAAAAAATATGTGTCGCGTTGCGACAGGTTAATTGACTGGATTGCTTCGCTACGCTCGCAATGACAAGAGAGTGTGGTCGTTATTTGTTCCTTGTCATCGCGAGGGAGCAACGCGACCGTGGCGATCCGGTGAATGCGATATGTGTCGCTGCGTGACAGCTCCCATAACCTGGATCCCGTGGTCAAGCCACGGGATGACAAAGAAAAAATATGGAAATGAGAGCATATTGAAACACGAAAATAAAAAATAAAGCACCATACTAAGTTCCCCTCCGTTGGAGGGGTGCCGCGCAGCGGCGGGGTGGTCAGAGAAGCCAAGACAGTGCCACATCTTTGTCATTGCGAGCGTAACGTGGCAATCTCTTTTTTGTTGTTGTGTCGCTCGGGCGCTTATGCGCCCTGTGCGTATCCTCGTATTTGTTCAAACTGCGCTAGCGCTTGTTTTCACATACTCGGATTCATTGCGAGCCATCGCAGATGGCGTGGCAATCCAGTAAATAAAACTTGTCGCGTAGCGACACAATATTTGAACTTTTCGCTTTGAACTTTGCACTTTGAAAAAACGCCCCATTGGGCGTTTTTTAATTCACTGCACTGACAGCCAATCTTTTACGACCCGCTGCACGACGGCGGTTTAATACATCGCGTCCGCCCTTGGTCGCCATTCTTTCACGGAACCCGTGCGTACGCACGCGGCGTGTTTTTGATGGTTGATATGTTCTTTTTGTTGCCATAACTAAATCCTTTTGCGCGTATATTTAACCACAGGTTTTACGAAAACGCAACCTTTTTATTTAGATTTTATCAGACCGAATTTTTTCAGTCCTTCCAGCGCCAAGTAATATACAAACAGTGCCACAAATAATCGCCACAATGGTAAAAACATTTCTTACCCCCGTTGTTTGTTTTTTGTGTGCTGGGCGCGGATGTGTTCGATTTTATCCATTGCCCCCAGTATTTGTTTAATATGCCACTGTGCCATGCGCAGTTGCAGTATTGTGATTATTTGTTTTTTCGAACATGACGCCAACATAAATGTTGTTTCGTCATATAAATCATTAATTGCTTCTTTCATTGTTGACATAATAATACAGCATATCACAAATAACAGTTTTGTCAATATATTTTTTAGGGTTTATATCTTGACCAAAACTCTAAAAATTTGCTATTCTGCAAATGTTAGAAAGCAAGGGAAATCTGAGTATGTCTGAAACAAATAATATTAATGAAATTAATGATATTCGTGTGCCGCAATCATCGTTGGAACATGAAATGCGAACCAGTTTCTTGGACTATGCAATGTCGGTTATTGTTGATCGCGCGTTGCCAGATGTTCGCGATGGTTGCAAACCGGTGCATCGCCGCATTTTGTATGTGATGAACGATGTTGCCCCGGCGACCAAGCCAACGGTTAAATCTGCCCGTATTGTGGGTGATGTTATGGGTAAATATCATCCCCATGGCGACAGTTCTATATACGAGGCCATGGTCCGCATGGGACAAGATTTTTCCATGGGCGAAATGTTGGTCCAGGGCCAGGGTAACTTTGGTTCGCGCGATGGCGATAAAGCCGCTGCCATGCGTTATACAGAGGCACGACTGAGCAAACTGGGTGCGTCCATGATGGATGACATGGACAAGGATACTGTTGACTGGCAACCGAATTTTGACGGTACATTACAAGAACCAGTTGTTTTGCCAACTAAATTCCCGAATTTCTTGGTAAACGGTGGTTCTGGGATTGCAGTTGGTATGGCAACAAATGTGCCGACATATAATCTGGGTGAAATTTGCAATGGTATTTTGGCGATACTGGATAACCCAAGTTTATCAGATGATGAATTGTTTGGTATTATTCCCGGACCAGATTTTCCAACTGGTGCAATAATAATGGGACGCGCCGGCGTGTACAAGGCACACACCACAGGTCGCGGTTCGATTATTGTTCGTGCAAAAACACACATGGAAACTTTCCATGATCATCCGGCAATTGTTGTTGATGAAATCCCATACCAGGTAAATAAATCACAACTGATTATGAAAATCGCTGAACTCAGCAAGGAAAAAAGAATCGAAGGTATATCCGAAATTCGCGATGAATCATCCAAAGAAGGGTTGCGTATTGTAATTGAGTTAAAGCGCGATGCGATACCGGATGTGGTGCTGAATCATTTATTCCAGTACACAGAAATGCAGACGAATTTCCCGGTTAATATGATGGCGTTAAATCGTGGTCGCCCGATGTTGTTTAACATTCGCGGTGTTCTGGATGCATTTATCGATTTTCGGTGCGAGGTTATTCGCCGCCGCACAATTTTTGACTTGAATCGTGCGCGTAATCGTGCGCATACATTATTGGGATTATCTGTTGCGGTCGGAAATTTGGACGAAGTCATTGAATTAATAAAATCTAGTGAGTCGCCAGATGCGGCGCGCACGGCATTGATATCGCGTGGTTGGCGTGCATCTGATATTGAAAATTATATTCAATTAATTGATGACCCGAATACAGAATATAAAGACGGTATGTTCTATATGTCCGAAGACCAGGCGCGTGCAATCTTGGAATTACAGTTGCATCGTCTGACCGGACTGGAACGCGAAAAATTACATGCGGATTTGGTTGAACTGGGCGCACAAATAAAAGACTTGCTGGATATATTGGGCAGTCATGCGCGCATCATTCAAATAATTCGTGATGAAACAACAATGGTTCGTGATAATTGGTCCAGCCCGCGTCGTACAGAAATATCAGATGCAGAAATTGATATCGATGTCGAAGATTTAATCGCCCGCGAAGATATGGTTATCACTGTGTCTAATACAGGATATATTAAACGCGTATCGCTGGATACATATCGTGCGCAAAAACGCGGGGGCAAGGGTCGCAATGCCATGACAACCAAAGATGATGACTATGTGATACAGGTGTTTGTTGCAAACACGCATACGCCGTTGTTGTTTTTCAGTTCACGCGGAATATGTTATAAATTAAAAACATATAAATTACCCGAAGCTGCCGCCGCGGCAAAGGGGCGCCCACTGGTAAATCTGTTGCCATTGGAAAACGGCGAAACAATCACGGCAATATTGCCGATGCCCGAAGAAGATGTACAGCGTGCGCGTGCATCCGGTGTGGAACATTTCTTGATGTTTGCGACCGCGTCTGGTACGGTGCGCCGCAATCGTACATCTGATTTTGATTCAATTCGTGCCAACGGTAAAATTGCGATGAAGTTAGACGATGGGGACAGTTTGATTTCTGTCCTGCCATGTACAGAAGATCAAGATGTATTCTTGGCGACATATCGCGGTCGTTGCATACGATTCCCTGTGTCTGAAATACGCGTATTTGCGGGTCGTAATTCGACCGGGGTGCGTGGTATGACATTGGGCGCAGATGATAAAATTATTGGTATGGCAATGCTGAACCACGGTGAATCTGATGCCGCCGTGCGTGCCGCGTATATTAAACAATCACGCGCCGCGCGCCGCGCCGCAACTGGAATTGATGAAGAATCCGACGGCGAAGAAGAAGCGACCAATCTGACATTAACAGATGAACAAATGGCGCAAATGGCGGCATCAGAACAGTTTATATTAACTGTATCTGAAAACGGATTTGGCAAACGCACCAGTTCGTACGAATACCGCACAACGCACCGTGGTGGTGGTGGATTTACGAATATAAAACTGGGCGGTAAAAACACGGCTGTGGCGGGGTCGTTCCCGGTTGCAGATGATAACGATATTATCATGGTAACAGACGGCGGAAAAATTATTCGCACCCCGGTCCGCGATGTTCGCATCGCAGGACGCAGTACCGCGGGTGTTACATTATTCCGCACCGCTGAAAATGAAAAGGTTGTGTCCGCAATTTCAATATTAAGTGATGAAGGCGAAGCCGCCGAAGTCGATGCCGAAATTGCAGAGCAAGAATCAAATCAACAATAAAACAGGGGACCGGTATGGACAGTGAATATTTTGCATCGATAAATGAAGTGTCAAAGCGATTGTCTGTGCCGGCGCATACCCTGCGTTATTGGGAAAAGCAGTTCCCGGTGATTATTCGCCCAACAACGGGTGCCGGTGGGCGGCGATATTATCGCACCGAAACTGTTGACAGATTAATTATTATACGCGATTTATTGTATAAGCATGGTCTGACAATTGCGGGGGTAAAAAAGTTATTGCGTGATGGGAACTTTCCAACATCTGCGGCAGAATTTTTATCGTCTGTGAACGAACCCGGTGCCGGACAGACAGAACATATAACGCAATCGAATGCCGCCATCATGCCAGAAAAAACAATTGATAATGCCCAGGTTGATTTAGCAATCAGTTTACTGGAACAGGCACGCGATATGCTGAAACCTGTTTAAAAACAATGCGCCGGATGGCGCATTATTTTTTATTTTTCATTTTGTTTTAACTGTTGCAATTGTCTGCGATGATAATTCATTAATGCGCTGTGATAATCGTGCCGCAAATTTTCCCATCCACGATTAAATCGTTGGTGCATTGGCAAATTGCGCAGTGAATCGACAATCATGCTGTCGCGCTGGACTTTTTCCAGTCTGGTTAATGCCTGGTTTAAATTTTCCGTGGCATAAATTAAAACTGGATTTTTATTCATATGTGCATTGCATAATTCGTCACCAATGGAATCAACGCGTGCTGTCATTTTATCCAGTGTTTGGCATCTGGATAAAAATTCTTGTTTCGACATCATGTGTTCACCATGAAATAACTTACGCGTTAATTTATCCAGTTTCTTTTTTTCAGCTAAATATTTTTTGTCTTTTTTCAGTGTGTCTTCACTGATTTGTGCTGCATGATTTCGTGCGGCAATATAATCGTATGTTGCATTTTTAAATGCAATATGTGCATTTTCAATTTCGTCTGTATTGTGCGTTGGTTCTTTGTATCGTATAATACCATTGATAACCAGTGCGGTAATAATCGATGCGGCGCACATAGATATCAGTATGTTTCTTGACAGCATAGACATATTAATCCCCTTTTTATTATTTAATATCGATTATTATAATAGTACAAAAAATCAGACTGTCAATATATTGAGAATAAAAATTATGGCAGTCCCAACGGGAATCGAACCCGTGTTACCGGAATGAGAATCCGATGTCCTGACCGCTAGACGATGGGACCTGTGCCATATATATTAACAATTATTTTATATGTTGCAAATAAAGATTAACTATTTTTGTCTGATGATGCGACCAAATTCTTCGGGTGACATATGCGCAACGGACGCAATTTTTGACAATGTATTCCCAGATGGCCAATGCGGTTTGCCATATTTAGACACTCGCTTGCTTTTATTAAATGCGGTCGGGTCCATCCCACATAATTTTGCCAGCCCTGAACAACTGACGCCCATTTTTTCCGCGATTTTATCAATTGCGTTCCATATGCCGATATGTGTCATAATTCTCTCTTTTTGTTAAAATCCAGAATTGATTTCTAGATATGGTTGAATTATATCCTAAAATCCCGTATTTGTACAGGGGTAAAAATTCCTAAATTAAATTTTGTTGAAATATTTGGAAAACTAAAAACACCCCAATTGGGTGTTTTTTATTTGGTTGGGGCGCACACGGGGGGATGGGGGTGTTCCCCCATTTCCATTTTGGGAAATCTATGATTTTCCGAAATGGTTACAAAACATTGATAATGTTTTGCGGCACAAATACGCAAGTCCATTTGTGCAATCCGTGCGAATAGCAAATAAAAAATACCCCTGTGGGGGTGTTTTTTATTTGGTTGGGGCGCACTCAATTCCCTCGCACGGCGCGTTGCGCCGGCTGCGGGGAAACCGTGACGATTTGACTGCGCGTGTGCTTGTCAAATCTACTTGTTTTCGAACCGGCAACCGTTGGTTGCGGGCTGCGAACCGTGACCGCGAACCAAAAATAAAAACGCCACACGGGCGTTTTAATTTTTGGTTGGGGCGCACGGATTCGAACCATGATAAAGAGAACCAAAATCTCTTGTCCTACCATTAGACGACACCCCAAAAACATGCTTGATTATAAATATCTTTTATATTTTTGCAATAATTAATTTTTTCACTTGTAAAAAAATATAATTTTTATTATTTTAGCACTTGCATTTTAATTATTAAAATATATAATCATTCTGGTTTTTAATGATTAAATCGTTTGTGCCTTAACCAAAGGGGGCAATCATGGCGCGTAAAGAATTTATAAAATTACTAGAAGCGAACATATTAATCTTGGATAAACTATCTGATAAATTAAAGAAAGAACCGGTAATGTTATCAAAATATCCACGCCAGCAATTAAGTATTTTGGTGCGTTTGCATATGGGTGGACCGGCAAAATTAAAAGACATTGCGCGGCGTGAAATGGTAACGGCGCCCAATTTATGTGCGGCGTTTCGTAAACTGGAACGCGATGGATTGGTCTTGCGCCAGATTGATGAATCAGATCGCCGCAATACATGGTATTCTGTAACAGATACCGGCAAACAAATTGCGTCCCAGGCAATGGATACGATGCGCAGTGCAATTGAAAGACTGTTTTCAAAATTGTCGCGCGATGATGAATTTGCTTTAACGGGCGCATTAAAAACAATCAACAGTATTTTAACAAAGATGGAGCTGAATAATGCATAGCATTAAATTTGCTGCGTTTGTAATATGTGCAGCAATTATGTCAACCAATGCATTTGCGATGGATTTATCATTGAATGATGCGGTTGAAAAAATATTATCGGAATCCCAAGATTTGAAAAAAGCGGCGGCAAATGTTAAAAAAGCCGAAGCGTCATTGGATGTCGCAAATTCAAATCGTTGGTTTAATATCAGTGGTAATGTTACATACATGAATCTGATAAATGTTGAAAATCCGACAAAATCATATGGTGTTGATTTGCCACCGGAACTGGGCGGAATTATTGCCGAAGCATTGGGCGCGCAAATAAATCATATTGAAATACCTGATAATATGTTTATGGCGGGCGTTTCCATTACTCAGCCGATTTATACATTTGGTAAAATTGGCAATGCGGTCAAGGGTGTAAAATCCGCGATAAAGGTTGCTGAATCCAGTCAAGAAATGACCCGGCGCGAAGTAAAATACAGTGCGGTTGATTTATACTGGACCGCAAAAATGACCGATGAAATTGTTAAAATATCACAGCAAGATTTAGATGCCGCGCGCGCCGCACGGCGCAGTTTGACATCTGCGGGTCGCGCAAATCGCAGCAATTTGGTTAAAATTGAATCTGATATTGCGACCAAGGAAATTAATTTATCTAATGCGCAATTTAATCGTGACACCGCGCACAGAATGTTAAAAATTATGGCGGGTATTGATGTGAATGAACAATTAAATTTAACAGATGATTTCCCAACCACATTTTCAGATTTAAATGCCGGTGAATTAAAATCGACGCCACAATGGGACATTTTGAACCAGCAAATCGAAATGTATGAACGCAATGCGCGGTCCCAGCGGGCGGGTGCATATCCAACATTGGCGGCAACTGCATCATATAATTATATTGCAATGGATACAGAATTTAAAAATATGTTTAATCGCGATAATATGCAATCTGCATATTGGGGATTGGCATTACAGGTTCCTATTTTCAGTGGTGGGGTAAACATGGCGAATGCAACGGTCGAAGTCATGAATGCAGAATCCGCACGCCAAGACCTGGACAAGGCGAAAAAAATGACAACCGAAGAATACACGCGTGCCATTGACCAGTATAATCATTTGCGCGGGAACCTGGCGACATTGGAAAATGCGCGTGATTTAGCTGCCAAAGCGTATGAATTTTCCAGCGGTCGTTTCGCATCTGGTCAAACATCGGCGATTGAATTATCCGAAGTGTCTGCCGGGTTATATCAATTGGATATGGCATTATTAAATGCAAAATATAATATTTTGATGGCGGCAGAATCTGTCAAGAAATTGGGTGAATAAAAATGGAACAGTTAAAAAATATATTTAAATCACAACGGACAAAGCGCATAATTTATATTACATGTGCCGTTATACTGGTTGGATGGGTTGTTTTCAGATTTGTTATGATTGCGTCTGAAAATAAAATGGATGTGTTTAATGCGGCGCGTGATGCCGCGCAAAATGGTGTGCCGGTACATACAATTGAAATGTCGCGCATGGATGGCACATTGCGCGAACCAATTACTGTGCAAAATAATCGTGCATATGTATCTGCATCGCGGGTGGATAAATTGCGTGCCGGGCAAACGGTTGGCAATGGTGAAATTGTATCTGTATCGCGTAATATTGATTTAAACACTGGCATGCATATTGTTCGTACGCGCAATGTCCCAGACGGATTACAATATGCAGAATATCGTGCGAATGGATATTTTGTTCCATTATATGCAATTCATGCCAACAGTGTAATGATTGTTGAAAACGGTGTTGCCACACCACGTGAAATAACTGTTATTCGTCAAGATTCACAAACCGCATTGGTCAACGGATTAAACGATGGTGATACGGTGATATTATCAAAAATTAATGCCGGCGATAAAGTAAAGACGGTTAAATAATTTTTCGTACATAAATTCAGGGGGATTTTAAAATGTTAAAGTTTTTTGTACGCAGACCGGTTACAACGGTTATGTTTGTTTTGTTCTGGGTTGTGTTGGGATTTGTTTCATTCCCAAAGATGAACATTGAACGCACGCCATCAGTTGATTTTCCGATGGTTACGGCGACATTTGTTTATCCTGGTGCGGCACCCGCAGAAATTGAATCGCAAATTGTTAAAAAGGCAGAAGATGCCATATCAGAGGTTTCAGAATTAAAGAAAATCACATCCCAGGCATTTGAAAACGGTGGTTTTGTAATGGCTGAATTTAATTTGGGCGTTGATCCAAATGATAAAGCAACCGAAGTCAAAACAAAATTGGATTCTTTGATATCTGAATTTCCATCCGATATGGAACAGCCAATTGTTGAAAAATTAAACCCACTGGAAGAATCTGTTATCGATATCGCGGTCAGTGGTTCAAATCTGCGTGATTTGCAAGAATATGTTGATGATACACTATCAAACAAAATAACTGCGATTGCAGGTGTTGCCAGTGTTGATGTGTTTGGTGGCCAAACGCGTGCAATTCGTATTGAAATTGATCCAGATATGTTGGCATCGCGTGGTGCGACAATCGTTGATATTGTGTCTGCATTGGGTGCGCATAATTTAAATGTCCCGGGCGGCAAAATTGAATTTGGATCGGATTCATCCAATGTTCGATTTATGGGCGAATTTGCCAGTGTTGACGAAATTGCAAATTTGGAATTAACCACCGCCGAAGGGCAAACATTTAAATTGCGTGATGTTGCAACTGTATCTGATGCGGCGCGTGATATTGAAACCGGTGGTCGTTACAATGGCAACGAAGTTATTATTGCATCCGTGGTCAAGGCATCAGATGGTAACGCAATTAACATATCACACGATTTGCGCGAAAAATTACCAGAATTCCAATCTGAATTACAAACGCGTTTCCCAGATGCGCGCATGGAAATAATTGCCGATTCATCGGTTGCTGTTGCTGATGAAACATATGGCACAATTTGGGGAATTGTTCTGGGGGTTATCTTTACTGTACTGGTATTATTAGCGTTCACGCGCAATTGGCGTTCAACAATTATTGCCGGTGTTGTTATTCCTGCGTCATTGATTGCTGGATTCTTCTTTATGGATATGAGTAATTTTACCATCAACGCAATGACATTATTGGCATATTCATCTGCGCTGGGTACATTGGTATCAAATGCAATTATTTTGATAGAAGCATCATTGCAAGAAATGCGTAATGGCAAAGATCCAGAAAATGCCGCAATTGATGGTACCAAGAAAGTCGCTGTATCCGTATTGGCGGGTGTTGGGACAAATGTTGTTGTGTTCTTGCCATTGGCGTTTATGGGCGGAATCGCGGGACAATTCATGCAACAGTTTGGTATGACCGTTGTATATTTAACATTGTTGTCATTATTATTCTCGTTCACATTGACGCCAATGATGATTGCAAAATTCTTGCGATTAACAGATAAAAAACGCGCAAGTAAAAAATCTGATTCAAAATCAGATGCCAAGACAGCCCGTGCGCGTGTGGTATCCGAAAAAGATTCATCCACGCCCCAGCCAACGCGCCTGCGCCGTTGGTATGATTACCAGCATGCGCATCCATGGCGTGTTGTTGTGATGGCGGTCGCGGTATTAATTGGATCTGCAATGCTGATGCGGTTCGTTGGAAATGAATTTGCGCCATCGACTGATACAAATGAAATCAATATAACTGCGCGTGCGCCAATGGGATCGACATATGAAAAGTCGTCTGAAATTGCCGCCCAAATCGAAGAAAAACTGAAACAGTTCGATGATGTTACGGCGGTATCCGTAAAGATTGGCGATCGCGGTCTGCAAAACATTGCGATTAAATTAACATTAACTGATTTGGAACAACGCGATATATCAGACACTGAACTGGTTCGTCAAATATATCCAGTCCTGGCAGAAATCCCAGATGTTGAAATTCAAATCAGTGCCGGGATGGCGATATCCAGTGGTACATCATCTGCGGACATTGTTCTGAATGTATATGGTCCGGATGATGCCAAACGCGACGCATATGCCATGCAAATTCTGGATATGATAAACCAGATTCCAGAAGTGCAAACCGCAGTTTTGGCACAGCAAGCACCCGGCACAGAAACGCGTTTTGTCCCCGACCAAGACAAAATGAATTTCTGGGGTATCAGTAATTCATATGCGGGATTGTCATTGCGTACGGCATTGTATGGAAATGATGATTATAACTATAAAGAAAATGGCGAAGAATATCCGATTGTATTGGAATTTGCCAAACCGTTTAAGAACATGGAAATGTTTGAAAATGTGTTTGTAAATTCACAAAAAGGCATGGTGCCATTAACCCAGTTGGGCGAAATTCAACAGGTTCGCGCAACCCCAGATATCAGCCGTATTGATAAAAACAGAATTACTGAAATCGATGTCAATATTGGAAAATCAACAATGGGACCGGTCCAGCAAAAGATAGAAGCCGGATTGGCACAAATTGATTGGGAACCTGGTTACGGCACTGAATTTGGTGGTATGTCCGAAATCCAGGGTGAAACGACCACAGAAATTGGTAATGCATTTATGTTGGCAATTATTCTGACATATATGTTGCTGGCAGCGATTTTGAATTCATTGGCACATCCATTTACAATCGCGACATCAATTATAACCAGTTTTGCCGGCGTGTTTGCATTGATGTTCTTGTCTGGTGCATCAATGAATGTGGGTGCGATGTTGGCGTTCGTTATGTTGGTTGGATTGGTGGTTAACAATAATATTCTGGTATTGGAACCAACAATTGGTCGTGTTGCGAATGGTGAAAAACCATATGATGCATTATGGACCGAATTAAAAGACAAACAGGGCATGATTTTAATGACATCAATTGCGGTTATGACCGGTATGGTCCCCCAGTTATGGAGTGCCGATGGCATGAAAGTTGCAATGGCGGCGGTTATGATTGGTGGAATGTTTGCCAGTATGGTGTTTACATTTGTCTTGACGCCGGCATTGTTCTTCTTGGTGGAACGCGCCCGCATGCGTCTGAAACGCAAAAAGTAAGCATAAACGGGGAATCCATCCCCGTTTTTTTATTAAATATAAAAATTGCAGCACGCAAAAAAGCCTGATATAATTGCGCCCGAATATAAATGTAAGGGTATAAAATGTTAAAGAAACAAGATGTCGTTGTTTTTGATTTTGATGGGACATTATCCGGGGGCGATTCAAATGTTGAATTTGGGAAATATTGTTTTCGCCATTCGGTTCGTCCATGGTTTTATTTGCCGTTAATGGGGATTGCGGCAATTGCGCGCCTGTTTAATCCGGGTGGTGTTTGGTGGCGGCAAAACATTCGTCGTTTTATGACCCCCGACATGGTGCGTCGTTTTGCACGCGATTTTATAAAACAGCATCGTCGTAATCGTTTTGGTTGGGCGCGGGACCAGGTTGCCAAAGAACATGCTGATGGTCGCCGTGTAATATTAATTTCTGCCAGTCCGGATTATTTATTACCCCAATTGGTGCGTGATATGAAATTCGATGCGGTTTTATGTTCGCGCATGGACCAGAATTTACCATGGAAATATGAATTTTTATGCTGGGGTAAAAATAAAGTTATGGCAATGGATGAATGGGCAAAAGAAAATAAAATCATTCCGCGCGTTGTTCGTTCTTATTCCGACAGTCGATCTGATATGCCATTAATGGAAATTGCCGATGACATGGTATGGGTGGATCGTAAAACAGGATTAAGAAAATCTTCCTAGTGTAATATGCCGCGTAATGCGGCATAATTAATACATGGTTATAACAGATGTTTTATATGATTTAACAGTTGGTGTTGCAGGTGCGGTAATTGGGGCATTGATAATGTTGATGTTCACCAGTAAAAAGAACCGTCGCTTGACCGATGAAATTGTTTTGAATCGCCGTGATTTAGAAAATTTGCGCCTGGAAAACAATCGTTTGATTGAAACAATCAAAGACCGCGAAAATCAAATCTTGGAATTACAAGAAAAAATATTACGCAAAAAATAGCGATACTATGATTCAAAATCCATATCGCGCAGTTTTTCTGCTCGTGGGGTGATTTTCCCGACCGATGTTTGCAATTGTTCGATATCGGTTGTTGCCATGTTAAAATGCTGTTGCACTTTATTTGCGCGTTCATTTAATCGCCCCAGGTCGGTTAATAATAAATCCAGTTCGCGTTTAATTTTTGCCGCAACGCGTTTAATTTTTATATCAGATAAAACCGCGCGCACTGTATTTAATGTTGCCCACAGTGTTGATGGCGATACGATAAATACCTTGCGCCGTGCGGCATAATCAACCGCACCTGGAAATTCGCGATGTAATGTTTCAAATATTGATTCTGATGCAATAAACATCATGGCAGATTCTGCGGTTTTTCCGGGAATAATGTATTTATCTGCGATTGCATCAATATGCTTGCGTACATCCAATTCAAATTGCTTGCGCGCGCCATCATCATTTGCGGCGGTCATTCTGTTATAGCTTTCCAGTGGAAATTTGCTGTCAATTATCATATCGCCCGGCGGATAGGGCAGGCGGATTATACAGTCTGGCCGCACCCCGGTATCCAGTACCGTTTGAAAAGAATATGTCTCTGGCGGCATAATGTCGGCAACCAAATCCGCCAATTGCCGTTCACCAAATGTTCCGCGTGCCTGTTTGTTGCCCATTAAAATATTTTTAAAATTCGCAATATCCCCACTGATGTTTTTCAATTCAATTGCGTTCTGGGTCAACATCCCCAGCCGTTCCGCCAGTCTTTCGCGCAGTCTGGCATTATCTTCGCGCAGGGCGGATATATCCACCGTCGGGCGCCGCATCAGAACCGCAATTAATAAAATAATTATAATAAACAGCAATACAAAAATATAAGTTGTCATTTTCCAATCCTTTGCTAAAATCCATTATAAAAGGATTTATATATGTTGCAAATGAAACTTTGTGGCGATTTAGTATTGCGTGAAAAATGCGAACCGATTACAGATATCACGCCAGAGATATTGGACATAATGAATGAAATGGTTGGCATGATGCGCGAACAAAATGGTGTGGGCTTGGCGGCGCCCCAGGTGGGACAACTGAAACGATTTTTGGTTATGATGAATCCAGATGATGAAACTGTATTTAAAATGATAAACCCAAAAATCATCACCCGCAGCAGCGATGTATGCACTATGGAAGAAGGTTGTCTATCTGTCTTGGGGCGCGATAATTTGCCGGTTTATGCAAATGTAACCCGTCCTGCATCGGTCGATGTTGAATGGACAAATGAACACGGTGAACAATTACGCGCGCAAATGTCGGGGCTGCCGGCGCGCATTGTCCAGCATGAAACAGACCATCTGGATGGAATATTATTTATTGATTATCTGTCGCCGGTGCGGCGCGAAATGTTAATGCGCAAGGTAAGGAAACATAAATGAAACTGGTATTGATGGGAACAAATGATTTTGTTGTCCCGATTTTTGATGCGGTGCGTCGCGCGGGGCATGAAATAATTGCGGTATTTACCCGCGCGCCAAAGCCAACTGGGCGCCGGCAAATTTTAACCCCATCGCCGGTGCATGTTTGGGCGGATGAAAATAAATTACCTGTTTTCACAAATATTCGCGATTATAATTTTTCGCCAGATATGGTTGTTGTTGTATCGTATGGTGTGATATTGCGTGATAATGTTTTGAATTCTGCACCATGTGTGAACATTCACCCCAGTGATTTACCAAAGTATCGTGGTCCATCACCAATTCGCAGCGCAATTTATAATGGGGATAAAACATCCGCGGTTTGCTTGATGCAGATAACCGCTGAAATGGATGCCGGTGATGTTTATATGCGTCGCGCATTTGATATTGGTGAAAATGATACAAACGCCGATGTTGAAAAAATAGTGTCTGATATTGGGGCTGATATGCTGGTTAAATATTTGGAAAATCCATCGGCATATAATGCCACACCACAAATTGGCGAACCAACATTCACGCGTAAATTTACCGGCGCAGATGAATTTATTGATTGGTCGCGTGGGGCGCGCGCGGTGCATAATCAAATTCGTGCGCTGGGTGCTGGGCGTACAAAAATAAATGGCACGGATGTAAAAATCTTGGAAACCCATATTGATGAAAATGGAAATTTGCAAATCGTTCGTATCCAGCCCGCCGGTCGTCGTCCAATGGATTGGCGCAGTTTTGTAAATGGTCTGCACGGCGCAGAAATAAAATTTGGGGAATAACAATATGAACATTATACATTTTTGTAAATTTAAACAACAGCGCGTTGTTTTAAACGAATGCAACGCAGATTGCATTTGTGCAATGTGCGATGATGGCAAATGCGTTATCCGATTTGACCGTGGAATTAAATATGACTATTCCACATGCCAAGAATATTATATGTCAAAGATAGATAAAGATTATTCATACGACAAACAGCGCAAATGCCGCATGTGCCTGCATTTAAGTAATCTTTATTTTGCGCGCAGAAAACACGAAAAACAAAAATAACAGGATTTTTATAACTATGACACAGAAAACAGTAAAATATAAAATAGTCCCAGAACAAGATTACCCACCGCATTGGTGTAAATATTGCCATTATTTTGGAACGCGCGGTGTGTGGAATGTTTGCTATCATGCTCATAATATTGTCCGGTTATTATTAATGGGACCGCGCATTGTTAAATTTGATGAAACATGCCAGTATTTTAAGTATGCAAAAAAATATAAAAATCAAAAATCCAGATAGATTATATGACGCGATATAAAATAACGATTGAATACGATGGAACAAATTTAATTGGTTGGCAACAAAATCGCCAGGGTCCATCTGTACAATCATTATTATGTGATGCAATTGAAAAATTTTGTGGCGCCCGTCCCGATATTGTTGCTGCGGGGCGTACAGATGCGGGTGTTCATGCAATTGCGATGACGGCGCATTTTGATTTAGATATTACAACCGATGCAAATACTGTTATGCGCGCAGTAAATTTTTATCTGACTAATTCCCCGGTTGTAATTACAGATTGCGAAATTGTCCCCGACGATTTTAATGCGCGATTTTCATGTATTGCGCGCCATTATAAATATATCGTTTTAAATCGTGGTGCTGCGCCCGTGCTGGAAAAAAATCGCGTATGGTGGGTGCCGCGCCGATTAAATGTTTCATCTATGCGCCGTGCGGCATCAAAATTGGTTGGTCATCATGATTTTACCAGTTTTCGTGCCACCCAGTGCCAGGCAAAAAGCCCAATAAAAACATTGGATTCATGCACCGTTTCGCGTCGTGGCGATTATGTAATATTTGAATTTTCTGCGCGTTCATTCTTGCATCACCAGGTTCGTAATATGGTTGGAACACTGGTTGAAATTGGACTGGGCAAGCCATATGATATTGATGAAATTTTTGCCGCGCATAATCGCAGTGCCGCGGGTCCAACTGCACCGGCATCGGGGTTGTATTTTATCCGTGCGGATTATGCCACGGACGATTAGATTTTATATATTTTATCCGCCCTGATTTATAAATAACAATGCCACCACGCAAAATTTTGTTATTACATTTTGGTGCATCGATATCAAAGAAAGAAACAATATAATCAATATTTTCATCACGACACAGCCCAGATATATTTTTCATTAATGGAACAAACTTTTGAATATATGCCAATGTAAAATTCGGTGTTTCATAAATCCAAATTCCATCTGTTGGTTTCCTGCGTCTGTTTTTCGTACCGACATCTTCGCCGTTAAATTGTTTCCATGTATCAAATGTGAAATAGTGATTTGATGCGCGTGATTTATTAAAAGATAATTTGCTGTCTGCTTCAACAAACGCAACCAGTTCGTGGTCATGCGTTGCATAGAATATCGGGCGGGGCGTAATTGCAACAATTGTAATTCCAACAGAAACAAATACGATACACAAAATATAATTTATCTTTATCCGCACAGGTCGCACAAACATTAAACACAGCAATCCAATGACTATAAAACATAATGCGATATTTGACATATGTGGAAAATTTATTGTTGCATATGGCAATGCTGTAATATCTGTGGCAATTTTCAGTATAAAATTATAAATATATTCTGCGGCGTTCAATGGGAATGCCCAACCGAACGCGACGGTGATAATACCAATCATAACCAATGGCATAATCGCAATTGAAAATACAGGCAGTAAAATTAAATTACCAATCAGACCATAAATCGGCACGCTGTTAAAGTGCGCAATAACAAATGGTGCGGTAAATATGGTTGCAACAACTGATGTCAGTACCGCCGTGAATATTAATTTTAATAATTTGTTTTTCGGCATTTTTGGTTTTACATCATTCCATAGCCAAACCAGCCCGAATATTGCCGCGAATGATAATTGAAAACCAGGTTGCATTACATAGTGCGGGTTCATTAAAAATATTATGCAAAATGCGATACAAACATTACGCATTGAAATTGCATTACGACCAAAAATGAATGCGGCAAAAACTAATGTTGCCATCAGAAATGCGCGAACTGTTGCGACATCGCATCCAGATAAAAATAAATAAAACAGCAATCCACACCATGCACATATTAATGCCGGGATTCGTGCTGGAATACGCCGTGTAATTGGTGTAATCAATCTGAATATAAAATAGAATATGGCAAACAACCATGCGGATACTAATGTTATATGAAATCCACTGATTGACCAAACATGACCAACACCGGTTGCGGTCCATATTGGCGAATCATTTTCTGGAACGGCATTTTTATAACCAAACACCAGTGCATCTGCCAGAAAAGAATCTGACAGTTTATGCAAATAATCGCGTAATGCATTTATTTTTATATGATTGCTGTGTGATATAATTTCATACTTGTTTAAATATCCTGTGGCACTAATTCCATTAAAATAAGACCATCGCGCATAATCAAAAGATTCTGGTGCGTCCATTCCACTGGGGCGAAACAGCCCAATATTTGCGCGAATTTTATCACCGACATTTGGCGGATTGATATTTGATTTTGCAGACACGCGAACAATCGCATCGCCATCACCGGCATAAATATCATTTGCGTTAATGCGCATATAAATTCTGGACTTGTCGGCAGTATAGTCAATATGTTCAACAACGCCTGTAATATTCATGCCGTGCAAGTCGCGTGGAATTTGTGGTGTTGCAAAAATATGTGTAAATAATGCCGCATAGCAAAAACCAAAAGTAAATAACGCAATCGCCCGAATGAAAATATGCAATTTACAAAATATTAAAATAATTGTTATTATTGCGCCAAATATACAAACAGAAATATTGGGTTCAAATGGAAAATTGAAATACAACCCGGCACCAAATGCCATCAAGAATGGCACCCATAAAAACAAGTTAACCAATTGATTATCCAATAAATTCCGCATAGGTTAAGTATAGGAATTTATTCCCGCGCGTCGCAATCATAAAATTGTGCTTTTACAACTTGCGTAAAATACAGGAATCTGTTATTATACCCATTATACAAGAGTTTTTTATATGCCGAAAATAAACCACCGTTTAGATTCGGCGTTTTTATTTTAGAAAAAATCCCAGAAATCTGCATGTTTTTATTCCCCCATCTTGCCGAATCTAAACGGTGGTTTATTTATTGCATTTATCGGCATTATTATTCCATTTTGCACCAATGCCGCGACCAGTGGTGCATGCAGTCAGATTGCGACTTGCCCAAATATGTATGTTGCAAATACTAATATAAAGGTAACCTCACCCGCTATTAATATATCAGATTATTCCGCCTACTGTACCAAGGGAAATAGATATATTGTTGGTGGTTCTTATTCTGGGGCGCCCAATGGCGTATGTATGGTTGTGCCAAATTGCACGCAATGTGAATCCGGATACCATATAGAACCGGTAGGATTTCCTGTAATTGCTGGTTCCAATACGGATGTTTTAACCTGTACCAGTATCAATGTTCCGTATAATGTGTGTGCTAAAGATGCAACCAGTCAACAGGATTGTGTCAGTGATACTGATTGGGTTAGCACATTACCGGGACATGAAAAATTTTCCACGCGTACATGGAATGGAACAAAATGTATAGAATCAACCAGGTATCGTTGTGCCGCCGATTGGTATGGTGCATCACCAAGCGCAACCGGTGGTTGCACGCATTGTCCCGGCACACAAATTACTGAATACAATCCCTCAACAGGCAAGGGTGAATCCAAGGTTGTTGCAGGACATTCAAATGCCGGCGCACAGGCTATAACAGCATGTTGGATTGATGGATATCGTGGCATCGATACAACGGGAATTTTTGAACAGCCACCATGTTATTATTCAAAATAATATTTATGAATATTATAATCAGGGCAATGGATTAACCCATTGCCCAAATTATTTTTATAATCCCAATGCATTTCGATACATTTGTGTTAATTCGTCTGCTTCATCCAATTCATCTGGATCCATTTTGCGCAGTCGTATCATTTGGCGGATATATTTGGGATCGAATCCGGCGGATTTTGCTTCGCTATAAATTTCTTTGATATCCGCGGCAATTGCGGCGGTTTCTTCGTTTAATTTTTCAATGCGTTCAATAATGCTTAATAATTGCTGGTTATCAATTGCACCGTGGTTTGCGTTTTTCATTGCAGATTTCTCCTTGTCTTTTCATTAGTCGTATGATATACCATAAAGCGCAAAAATCAAGAAAAACAAAAGTACAAAAACAGGTGAAATATGAACAGATTTACAAAAATTACGGCATCAATTGGTCCAAAATGCGAAGATCGTGAAACATTAACCCGTATGATACAGGCGGGCGTGAATATGTGTCGATTGAATTTCAGTCATGATACCGGTGATGTCCAGGGCAAAAAAATCGATTTAATTCGTGATGTGTCCGAACAGTTGCATACCCCGGTTGCAATTGTAATTGATTTACAAGGTCCAAAACATCGCATTGGTAATTTCGCAACCGAAGATAAATATCCATTAACTGTTGGACAAAAATTTACATTTGATACAGACCCAACACCGGGTGATGGAACGCGTGTTCAATTGCCTGATGCTGATGTTATGAAATCATTAAATATCGGCGACAGAATTTTGTTGAATGATGGCAAGATTGAAATGACTGTTGATTCTGTGTCCCCGGACAAAATTGTTGCAACTGTTGTTCGTGGTAATGAAATTTGGTCGCGTCGCGGATTTAACCTGCCGGATACAGAAATATCAACATCTGTATTAACAGACAAAGACCGCGCAGATTTAGAATACGCAATTACTAAAAAACCAGATTGGGTCGCAGTTTCGTTTGTCCAGCGCCCCGAAGATATTGCCGAAGTGCGCGATTTTATCACCGCACGCACATCGCATCCAATAAAAATTATTGCAAAGATAGAACGCCCAAATGCGGTTGAACGAATTTCTGAAATTGCCGCCGTGGCAGATGGTATCATGATTGCGCGTGGGGATCTGGCGGTTGAGGTTCCATTTGAACAAGTTCCCGCCATATCGCGTCATATAATTCGCGAATGCAGAAAATTAAACAAACCTGTTATTATGGCAACCCAAATGTTGGGGACAATGGTGAACAGTGAATTTCCAACGCGTGCCGAAATTACCGATGTGGCAAACGCGGCATATTTGCGCGCTGATTCAACAATGACATCCGAAGAAACAACCATTGGTATAAATCCGGTCAATGTTATTGAAACAATGTCCAAGATTTTATCTTATTCTGATTGCGATGCGATTGCCAATCCATACGATTGGTCGCGTGTTGAAAATGTGCCAGAAAACGATTGGTCGCGCAGTGTTGCATCAATGGCGTATTTAAATCGTGCGGCGGCAATTGTTGTTTTTGCGCGTAATGCAGATATTGCAACCCAGATTTCATGCCGCAAACCTGATATCCCAATTGTTGCCGTATGTAATGAGCATGTTGTCGCAAATCATCTGTGTCTGTTGCGTGGGGTTTTCCCAATTTACAGTGATGAATTATTTGCGCAACGCGATGCATTTAACGCGGCGCGTAAATTCGGTGTAAATGACGGAAAAATCGTTATCGTGGATGCCGATAAAATCAGTCTGCGTACATTGGATTAATATTTATCTGTTTGTTCGCATTCGGTGGCGGGATTTATATTGACCGCCACCGTGTTTTTTTACTAAAATACCAATTGAAATGAAAGGATTAATCCCGGGAATTATTTTATCAATATTTTTAATTGCGCCGTCTTTTGGCGCCCAATATCGTGCGGCATTGGTTGCTGATATGGATACTGGTCGTGTTTTATACCAAGAAAACGCAAATGTACAAAATTATCCCGCCAGTTTGACCAAAATAATGACACTGTATTTAACATTTGATGCGTTGGAACATGGGCGATTGCATCTGGATGATTATTTAATTGTGTCCCAGTCTGCGGCATCGGCATCGCCTGTAAAGTTGGGATTGACCGCAGGCAGCAAGATAAAGGTCGAAGACGCGATAAAGGCATTAACGGTACTCAGTGCAAATGATGTTGCGCGCGTATTGGCGGAAAATTTAAAAGGCGGGATGGAGGGGACTTTCGCAACCCTGATGACCCGTGTCGCAAACGAAATTGGCTTATCTGGGACGCATTTTGAAAATTCATCTGGTCTGCCAGATGATGATCATTTATCAACGGCGCGTGATATTGCGTTATTATCAATGGCGGTATACAAACATTTTCCACAATATTGGAAATATTTTTCGATTAAAACATGGACATATAACGGTAAAACATACACCAATGGGAATCGATTGTTGCGTACATATCCTGGCTGTGATGGTATGAAAACAGGGTATACAAACAAGTCGCGTTATTCATTGGTGGCAACTGCTGCGCGGAATGACCATCATTTGATTGCGGTTGTGCTGGGCGCAGAAAGCAAGGATATTCGTGCAAATGTGGCAACGAATATGTTAAACAAGGGGTTTGATGCAATTGCAAATGATTCCGCGCCAGTGGTTGTGAATACATATACCGCGCCTGTGGCAACATCTGCGAAATCTGTGCCGACGACATCAAATAATGCGTCAACATTTGCATCGGCATATAATGCAGCGCGCGCGGCGGCGGTACCACAATATGCTGCATCGCGCAGCAAATCTGGCAATAGAACTGGAAATGCCGGCGTTCAATTTGGTGCATTTTCATCGCAATCTGCGGCGCAAGCTCAGGTCGCCAGTGTAAAATCTGCGTTGGGCGTTAATGCCGTGATAGAATCTGCACCAAACGGCATGTTCCGCGTTCGTGCAAATAACTTGTCTGAAAGCGCGGCAAAAAATATTCGTAATCAGTGCAGTGGCGCCGGGTTTGATTGTTATATTTTTCATTAAGGGCATTTGATAATCATGAATTCAAAGATAGAAAAATTAATAAAACAGTTTGCGCGTTTGCCGCGTCTGGGTGCGCGCGCCGCCCAGCGTATAGTCTTGGCATTATTACAGGATAAAACGGGTCGCGCGGAAAGCTTGGCAAATGCATTGCTGGATGCGGCGCATACAATTCGCCCATGTCCGATATGTGGCGTGTTAACAGATGTTGATGCCGGGGCATGTGAATTTTGCCGTGATGCGTCGCGTGCGAATGGACAATTGTGCATTGTGCGTGATTTATCAGATGTTTGGACATTAGAAAAATCTGCGGTGTTTCATGGGCGCTATCATATACTGGGGGGATTGTTGTCCGGGACATCTGGGACAATGCCAGATGATTTGAATATTGTAAATCTGCCCGCACGCATAAAAAACGAAAGTATCAGCGAGGTTATTTTTGCATTACCCAACACCGTCGAAGGAAAAACAACACAACATTATGTTATGTCTGTAATTGGCACGGATGGCGCGCCGCGCTTTTCTGAATTGGCGTCCGGGGTGCCATTGGGCGGGGATTTAGATTATTTGGATGACGGAACATTATCATTGGCATTCGGGGGGCGCAAAGAATTATGAATAATTCCGATAAAATAAAATCTTTGCCACCTGTATCTGAAATGATGCGTCATGCAGGGTTGGAACCCAAAAAACAATTTGGGCAAAATTTTTTATTTGATTTAAATTTAACGGGACGCATTGCACGCAGTGTCCCAAATATCACCACAACGGATGTGATAGAGGTTGGACCCGGCCCCGGTGGATTAACCCGGGCATTATTGGTGGCGGGTGCGCGTCGCGTTATTGCGGTTGAAAAAGACAAAACGACAAAACCAATCTTGGATGAAATTATCGCGGCATCTGATGGACGATTAACGGTTATATATGGCGATGCAATGCGGATTAATTTTTCTGAATTTGGATTGTCTGAATATGCAATATGTTCAAATTTACCATATAATGTTGGCACAGAATTACTGGTTAATTGGTTAACTGCGGTTGCGCATGGTGCGCCAATAAAATCCATGACATTAATGTTTCAACGCGAAGTTGCACGCCGCATTATTGCGCGCGCCCGCGATGATGAATATGGGCGATTGTCTGTATTGACAACATTGGTATCTGATGCGCGTATTTTATTTGATGTTCCAAATACCGCGTTTGTGCCGCGTCCCCGTGTTCAAAGTGCGGTTGTTCAGATTATTCCAAACGCTGAAAAAATTCGCATGGCGGGTGATACAGATGCCATTGGCAAATTAACAGCAAAATTATTCGGCCAGCGTCGAAAGATGATACGCGGCATAATGCCAAATGTTGATTGGGCGCAATTTGGTTTAACCGGAACCGAACGCGCCGAAGAAATTGCACCGGAAACATTTGCGCAAATGGCGCGTGTTTTGATATAATAAATATTGTGTTATAGATAGAGAGAATGTATTCATGACCACAGCAATTCTAATATTTTTTGCAATATTGTTTGTATCAATGTGCATATTGCGTGTTGCGCGAATTGGTGCATTGGTTGCATTTTTATTGGCGGGTATAATATCTGGACCATATGTTTTAAATTTATTTCAATTAACAGAAACATGGACATTTCTGGGGGATTTGGGAATTTTATTCTTGTGGTTCAGTTTGGGATTGGAAATAAATATGCGTCGCCTGTGGGATATGCGGCGAACAATATTTGGTTTTGGTGCCGCCCAGGTATTAATGGTTGCAGTTATGCTATTTCCGATATTAGCGGGCATAACACCGTGGTCGATGCTGGGGTGTATAATGGTTGCATTATTATTTGCGATGTCCAGCACATCTGAAGACATGCAATTATTAACGGATAGAAATCAATTAAATACAAATATGGGGCGCCAGACATTTTCTATATTGCTGTTCCAAGATTTATTATCAATTCCATTGCTGGCAATGTTGCCGGTATTTGCCGGAAAAAGTTTTAATTTAGGGGCAACCGCAATTGATGTTGTTGTTTTATCTGTTGCATTGATTGTTGGGGTTGTGGTCGTCGGTCGTTTTATATTAAACCCATTAATGCGTCTGGTTGCAAAATTAAAATCCAAGGAAGTATTTTTATTAACCATCATGCTGAACATTATTATATGGGCGGTGGTAATGGATTTAATTGGATTGCCGGTTGGACTGGGTGCGTTCTTGGCGGGTATGTTGTTGTCTGAAACAATATACCGGCACCAGGTTAATGCTGAAATATCACCATATGCAATGCTGTTTATGGCATTCTTTTTCATATCATTGGGTATGGGGCTGAATCTGCCATTCTTGGGTGAATATTGGTATATTGTATTGGCGGGTGTTGCGGGACTGGTTATAATAAAATTTATTGCGATATTCATTGTTGCGCGTGTTCGTCATGTATCTGTCCCAGATGCGTCAATGATTGCATTGATTTTGGCACAGGGCGGTGAATTTGGTTTGTTGATGTTGCAAACGATGAAAACATCTGGTATTGACGCATTGCCACAAACCCATCAAGAAGTTTTAACTGCGATAATAATTGTGTCTATAATGTTAACGCCAATATTAATGGCGATATTTGATTGGCTGCGTCGTAATGGCAAGATTTTGTCTAAATATCCACTAAATACTGTTGAAGACAAAGACAACAGTGTAAAACCGGTGGTTGTAATATGTGGATTTGGTCGTGTTGGTCAAATAATTGCACAAATGTTAACGGCAGAAAAAATACCATATGTCGCAATTGATTTAGATGTAAATGCGGTAATGATGGGGCGGGCGCATGGTTATAATGTTGTATATGGTAATACCACCAGTGATGCTGTCTTGCGTGATTTTGGGTTGGCACCGCGCCGCACGCGTGCGGTTGTGATTGCGCTGGATAATGTTGCCACGGCGCGTAATACAATACACACTGTGCGTAATATCGCACCGCGTGTAAAGATTTTTGCGCGCGCCCGCAACCTGGCAGATTCCAAAGAATTATTAAAAGAAGGCGTCATAGAGGCATTACCAGAAACGATTGAATCATCATTCTTTTTAGGATATGGGGTTTTATCACACTTGGGGGTACCAGAACGCCAGATTGATAATTTATTAGATTCGATGCGTGCAAATAATTATTCTGGTGTTGAAAACACAATTGCCGATAAAAATTAATTAATATAAAATACAGTCCCAATATTTGGGACTTTTATATTTGATTTTATGCATCCGTGCTGTTATATTTCAAAAAACAGGAAAAATAATGAAAAATAAAATATTAAAATATCTGGCAATTATTATTGGGGCGATTGCGCTGGATCAAATATCCAAGGGAATATTATTATATTTAATAACTGGTGGTATTCCGTGGTTTGGTGCGGCGTGGGATGTTGTGCCGGTGCCATATATGATGATGCGTGTATGCGATTTCTTTAATATTGTCTTTACATGGAATCCGGGTGCATCGTTTTCAATGTTGCGTGATCTGGGCGAAGCGGCACCGTTAATCATAATAATTGCAACTGGTTTTATCATTGGATTTATCGCATATTATTTATTTGCGCGCGCTAAATCATATGAATGTATACCATTGGCATTAATTGTTGGTGGGGCGATTGGTAATCTGATTGACCGCGTTCGTTTTGGCGCCGTGGTTGATTTCTTGGACTTTCATGTTGGTGCGTGGCACTATCCGGCATTTAATATTGCGGATATGTGTATTGTAATTGGTGTAATTTTATTTATATTAAATTGGTACTTGGCGCGTCGTCGCTGTCTGGATTCTGTAAAATCAAACAAGGAAAAATAAATGGTAAAATATATTGATAATAATTCCGGCTTTCGCCAGTGGAATGCCGCGCGTGATGCATCGGCAAAAAAATCGCGTTTGGGTGGTTTTTTGTGGTGGTTAATATTATTTCTGGCGGCATGGTGGTTAATGTCGTGGTGGATGACGCCCAAAACTGAAAACACACAAAATACCGCGTCTGCGGACCAGATTGAACATGCCGATTTATCTGCTGTCCCGGTGTCAGAAATTTCATCTGAAAATCTGACGGCTGATGTCCAGGGATTGCGTATATCAAACATAGAATTATTGAAATATTCATCTGATGCATCTGACGATAATGCATCGCCTGTATCTTTATTGGCGACCAGTGGTGCATTTGCCGAAATCGGGGTACTGGCACCGGGAACATCTGCACCGACCCCAGAAACGATTTGGAAACAAAATGGAAATGAATATACATGGCGTAATTCAGATGGCATTGAATTTACGCGTACAATAACGATTGATGGATATGTCATATCTGTGGCGGATAAAATTAATAATCAATCTGATACAGAAATATCTGTCGCGCCATATGCCAGAATTGTTCGTGCGAATGATATGACATCTTCGGCGGGCGTATACACTGGTTCTGTTGCATATGTAAATTCTGATATTGAACGCGAAGATTGGTCGCGTATCACAGATAAATCATATGCATATTCAACGACAAATGGTTTTATTGGTTTTGTTGACCAGTATTGGGAAACAGTATTGTCAATTGACAGTGTTGATCAAACAATGCGTGTAAAGCCATTGGGCAATATGTTCCAGGCTGATGCCGCAGCGACGGCGATTTCCATTGCCCCCGGTGCGACAGACACAATAACAACAAATCTGTATATGGGACCACGCGATCATCGTATTTTACAATCCGCAGATACAATGATATCTGGTATAGATAAAACCGTTGATTATGGTTGGTTCTGGTTCTTTGTGCGTCCGATATTGTGGTTGTTGTATATGCTGAATTCTGTTGTAATGAATTATGGTGTTGCAATAATCATAATGACATTATTACTGCGCCTGGCAATGTGGCCATTAACACGCAAATCATATATTTCTATGATGGCAATGCAGAAAATGCAGCCGGAAATGGCGCGAATTCAAAAACTGTACGCAAATGACAAGGCGCGCATGCAAATGGAAATGATGCGCCTGTATCAAACGCACAAGACTTCGCCAATGTCCGGATGCCTGCCGATGTTGATACAGATTCCGATATTTTTTGCATTGTACAAGGCGTTGTTAATATCTGTCCAAATGCGCAGCGCACACTTTTTATGGATATCAGACCTGGCGTCAATGGATCCATACTTTATATTACCGATATTGATGGGGGCAACAATGTGGCTGCAACAGAAATTACAAACCACATCAGCGACGACCAATGGCGCAAATAATGATGCGGTTGCCCAAACGCAAAAGGTAATGAAATGGATGCCATTAATATTTACTGTAATGTTTGCATGGATGCCGGCGGGGTTGGTGCTGTATTGGACCGTGTCAAACATATTCGGCATCGGTCAGATGTATTATATCAAACGGTTACAGAAATAATTTACTGGGCGCCCGGGGTCGGCTTATTAATGCTGTCGCGCAGCGACACGACATTTGAACTTTGCACTCTAAACTTTTGTATAATGCCCGTGGTGTTTGAATAAACGGTGCATAAATACTGATTGCATATTTGCATAATGCCACGCATGAATACGCATGTCGCGCACAGCGCATAAAGTCGCGGGGCAGGGCGGAATTCAGCACTATAAATTGCCAACCATTCGTACGCAACAGTTTTATCGCGCGCGAATTCAGTGATATTTGCGCAACTTGTCCGCGGCGTACAAATTGATACATTATATATTTGTTTGGCGCCACGCGCACAATTGGCGCACAGTGTCGCGGCGGTCGGCAAAAAATCCGTGGCAGTAATTTGGATGTATTATTTGCAAAACCAATTATAATCATTTTTTATCCTTTATTTGCATATTAAACACATTTCTGTCATGCGCGGTGCAACGCAGCAATCCAGTAATTTATGTCGTCGCGCAGCGACACAACATTTGCACTTTGAACCCTGCACTTTGCACTTTATAAAAACGGGGCATACATGCCCCGTTTTTATTCAATCCATCCGCGTTTGGTGGCGGCAATATTTATTGTGTCCATTGCACTGTGCCATAACGCGGCGGCGCGGTTTTCAGACCATATATATTGATGTGGTGCGCGGCGTCGGTCGCCAAATTTTTTCATAACATTTAATTGTTCATCTGTCAGTTTCCCTGATAAATACAATTTTGTAATCAGTGTTTCGACATCCAACAATTCACAAACGCGTCGTGTTGCCGCCCCGGCATTTCGATTAAAACCGTTTTGAACCGCGCGCGAATATAAAAACCAGAACCATAATTGTTCTGCATTTTGAAATTTTTCTGCGTGGGTTATATTTTGCATATTTTGTGATGTCATGTTTATTTCCTCCTTTATTAAATCTGATACAGATGAAATTTATAAACAAACAATTGTAATCTGTAAAAGATTACAACCATTGGTTGAAAAACGAATCGATTTTCTGATTCGTTTTGTGTTTTTAATAATGTTTGTGCGAATCGATAAAATACCATTCGTACAAATAAAAAATGCGCACAAATATGTGCGCACAGCTATATATTTTTTTATGTTTCTGTTTATATAGTTTATACCCCTTTGTTTTTCAATTGTTTTTATAAAAATATTGCCCGCCATCTGGCGGGCTGATTTTTATAATATTGGCGGGAAACAATCGCCCCCAGATTCTGGACAGCAATTAAACCCTTGTTCACCCATATCTGTATATATTTCACCCGCACAGCATCCATTTGCGTCCGGTGCGCCACCATCGGGACATGTAATAACAGTTTCCGTAACAGCGGCTTCTTCTTCGGTTGCGGTTTCAATAAATGGATTTTGAATTGCGCCACTGTCGTCATATGTCAGCCCCAGGATATCCTTGTTATACGCCTGTTGTTGTTGGGTTGTTTGGTTGCCGGCCGTCCCATATGTTTCCTGGAACACTTGTTGCTGATTTTGATAATAAGCATCCTGTTGGGCATTGCTTATCGCCTGGTAATTCAGTGATTGGCAGTACGCTAATACAGTTCTATAATCATAACCAGAATCTTGAATTATTTGGGCTGTCGCGTCTGGATCTATATCCCACATCCCATCAGCTGTATCGTTTGTACAATAGTCCACCAGATTAAACGAACGTGTCTGACCAACCCAAGAACCATCGTCATAATTCACATTTGGCTTTATAGATGACCAGTTATTATATCGCGTATTTCTAGATGCGGCAGAAGCATATCCAGTTGCATCCCGAACCTTTTGAACAGAACATTCTTTGTCATTATCGCCACATGTAATAACCAAATCCATTGGCGAATAAACTGTTATACGCGTACCGGCGGCAATTGAAAATGGTGGAATTGTATTATCCATTGCATCAACAATTAATTTTTGTGCGACCTGGTTCCATGCGGTTATAACCTCTTGTTTTGCCAATTCTGATGAACGCACTGTACCACTTTGCACAACGGTATTATTGTCTAAATCAATTTGATTAATAAATGTATCAGCAATTGGCGCAATCATATTAACCGCCGCTGGTACAATCGCGGTCAGCATTGGCATAACCAATTGTTCAACATAGTCTGTGCTGCCATGTCCCGGTACACCGGCACGCCCCTGGGAATCCCCAGAAAATGGCGCGTTTGTGCCATTAAAATTAAATTCAACACCACTGGGCAGTATAAATTGATACCATTTTATTTCCATTCGCCCAATTGTTTGGTATGGCCCCGGCAAGTTTCCCGTAACATACCCCAACATCAATGTCCCTGTTGGAATTACAACAGTACGCCCATCGTCCGAATAAACATTGCGATCCACTGTTGCACGCACTGGCAATAATTGACCATTTTCATATATTTTTGGATCGGCACGCACTTCGGACACAATGGTTGCCGGAATCGGCTTATATTGGCGCAATACAAATTTTCTGTCAAATGGATCCGATGAAAATACCGCCGAACCACTGGTTCCAATAATAACATCACTTTTTGGCGCCTCGTTTAATTTAATTCGTCCCGAAAAATTTGTACCATTTTGTCCATTCGTTGATTGCGGTGCCGCCAGACTGCTAATTTCTTCTGTTGTTAATTGATATGCCTTGTTCACATTGCGTTCTGTTGCCGGGTTTGATAACTGGGGCAGTGTGCCATTTTGTATCGTTGTATACCCAATGTGTTCAGCGTCTGTTCCGATTTTTTGTGCCGGATTATTTATATCTGTGATAATGCCATTATCTGGATTATATGTCCCGGTCGGATTTTTACATTCTGTATCTGAGAACGGATGATAATAATATGCACCGCCACTGGGACGAATCCAGCCACTTTGTACCCCCGATAAATTATATGCCGGCATGGCAAAGTCTGAACATGCCTCTGACGGTACTGGGGCGGTTGTATTTTCTGAATAAACAGATTCATTGCCCACCGGCGCCTGGGTCGTTGTCGGCGTATCCAAGAAAGTAAAATCAGACGATGGGGCAATTGCCTCTATATCCTGCTTGATTTCTGTTGCCACGGGTTCCGGTTCTGGTATTGGTTCCGGTTCTGCCGGTGTGGGTTCTGGTTCCGGTTCCGCGGTTGGTTCAATATCTGGGACAACAATTGGTTCTGGATCATTTGCCCCCAACACCATTATAACACGCGCCGTATTTTTCATTGCATCTGACGCATTTACATCGCGCCAGTCAATATATAATTCAGTTGTTTGCGCTGTCATCGCCGCAGTTGGATGAAATTCTGGATTAATACTGCATGTTGTGTTGGCGTCAATTTGACTCATTGCTGTACATGTTTGTTTTGATATGTCCAGTCCAACGATATCATCCGCAGTATATATTTTCATAATTTTTACAGGCGCACTGGCAGAAACCGTAATTTTTTCTGTTTCTGTATCGCCAACAATAACATTTATCCATTCAATTGTATCTGGCGACAGATTAACTGTGATTGGGGTATCTTCTGCATTTTCCAATGCCTTTTCTTCATCCCGGGTCAACAGCAATGTCAGTAATATTAATACAACAACAAACGCCGCCGCCAACAACAGCCATTGAATATGTTTTGGCGTATTTTTTCGCAGGTCTGAAAATTGTTGTTTTAATTTACTCATATTTTATCCGCGATTTTTATTTATTGTATGCGAACAACACTGCAACTGGTTCCGCTGAATTCCAGCAATTTATTGCATAAATCTTGTGCTGTTGTTATATCAGACATTGGACCAATGCGCAGACGATACAACCGCGCCGCCGATGATTCAGACCCCAATTCACCAACGCCCTGTTCATCAACCGCAAAGAATACCATGTCTTTATATGGTGTTAAAATACCCTGACCATCATCACCACTGAACTTTGCCAACAGATTTGACCAATAATCATTTAATGCCTTGACCGATGTGTCTGCTTTTAATTCGACTGCAACCCCGGTTTGATTGCTGGTTATTAATGGGATATTCGTATTCGGCAAGAATGAACCCGCGGTCAGCCGTTCTGTTGGTATCATTGTGATACCACTGGTTGATGCGCCACCGCCGGTCGCCGGTAATGCATAACCCGCCGGTGCGTAATACCCAGCTGTTGTCCCGCCCATTGGCATATTGCCAACCATCATCGGTGTTGTTGTATAACCATTTGCCGATGCATTTATCGCATTAACATCTGCGGTGTACGCAATATTGTTCAATGATTGCCCCGACATTAAACTTTGTGCAACATTTGCCTCTGCCAGTGCCATAACCGATGCTGTATCTGCAATCAAGAATGGTTTTTCGCGCTTTTTAATGCAAACAATTCGTTGCCCACTGCGCAGAACCATATCACCAACAGCCTCTACAATTAATAATCTGCCGTCTTCGCCATCAGTGCGAAAACCAACTGGGGATTCGCCGCCTTCGATTAATAATGATACGACTGGGCGTTGGGTCATGGAAATAACCTTGTCCCCAAAATCGATATATGTAAATATTTGATCGCGCCATACGCGTTCTGGGGCAATAACATAATCGTCTGGATTTGGAACAAATATATCCAAATCAAATCGGAATTCAGATGGATCAATCTTCATTGATTTTATCCAACCATAATCTTCACCATCGGCGCCAATTGTGTTTTGCGCATTTGATGCCTTTTTAAATATTGATGCAGACCCACCGGCTGCATTCACCGCGCCTGTATTTGTTGATAATGTACCACCGCCATCCAGTGTTACATCAACCTGGGAATATGTAATTTCGCTGGCATTTGATGGTTCACTGCGCAGATAGAATATATATTTATTTCCCGATTCGCCCGTTACAATCAGATTTGTATCTGAACCCTGGTTGCTGGATACCGGGGTGATATACATTGTACTGCCGCCCTGGGTTGCGTCAATTGAAAACAGTCCGTCATTTCCGATTACCGCATCTGCAATTTTTTCACCGGTTGGCAATGTTATTAATGTTGTCATACCATTGCGCAGTTTTATTGGCAAAACACTGCCCTTGGACCATGTCAATTGTGCATATCCGGGTTTTAAGCTGCCTGATGCCATATTTGCGGTTGGGTTATCCCATGCCGCCTGGATGCCATAATTGCCCGTTGTTGCGCCAAATGCACCACCACACAGCATCGCCAGGCATAACACAGATACATTTAATTTTAACGCCTTTGAAATTGTCATACCAATCCCTTCCGTTTCGTATTTAATTTTTTTTAATCGGCACCCGCCAAATATCCTGTATCCAATGGATCGCCGTTCCCAGATTCAACAGTATATTCAGAAACGCGAATGCCCAATGGATTATTAAACCGTTCGTCCCATTTAATTGTGGCACTGTCTGCCATATCTAGTTTCAATTGTATTGTATACTCTTTTTTGTCCATCTGTCTATCACTATCTGAACAAAAATAGCGGAATGTTACAGCATAAGTATTATCAGTTCTGGGGGCAATTGCAATTGCACCATTATCAAATTCAACAGAACAAGAAAATTCGAAATCTGGCACACCACTCATCCATGCGTTCCACATATTTGTCTGGGTAAATGCATTATAAACATCCGGGGTTGACCAAGTATAAACAACGCCATTTTCATCGTTTGTCCATTTCGCACGCATTTCATGTGCGTTTGGCACGATTTCATTTCGTGCCTTGATATATTCGCGAATAAACGATCGCTTATAATTATCCATGTTTTCATTAATTGGTGCCATTTCGCGCAAGACGACCTCTAAATCATTTTTTGGCGCAGACATTAAAAAGAACACCTGGGGACGATCCAGTGGATACATATTATACAATGTTATAACCAACACGCCCAGCACAACCAGCATTGTGGCAAACACAATTGTCATCAATCTGGACAGTAAAACTGGCGGTTCTATGCGGTCTTGCAAGTGTTTCCTCCCCATCATATATATGTGGATTGTAGACAAATTTGCCCCATGTACGCAAGTGAAAATTATACTAAAATCATATTTTAATTATGTTTTTTTTCAGTTTTTACTTGCGCCATAATAAATAAAACCTTATAATAAATTCCGCTTGATTTTCTGTGAAAATGTGCTATCTTGACGCAGACTGTTGGGGGTCAAGCGGTATAACAAACGGTAAAAGTACAGTTATAGGGGCATAGTTCAACGGTAGAATATCGGTCTCCAAAACCGCGGATGAGGGTTCGATTCCTTCTGCCCCTGCCACGAAATTTCGTTATTGGCAACGCCAATTAAGAAATTTCAGTGCCCACCGAAGCGTTGCGCGAAGGCGGGCAATTGCGAGATATTTGGGATATATTTTATGAAAAAAATACTGGATTATATTAAGTCGGTTCGCAGTGAATGGTTTAAAATTGTTTGGCCATCGCGCGACAGTGTTATTCGTGCAACTATTATGATTTTAATATTTTCTGGTGCGGCGGCGTTGTTCTTTTTTGTGGTTGACAGTATTTTGAACGCGCTGGTGGGTTGGATTTTCTAAAACGGACATGGGGGATATGTAGATATGGAAGATAAAATGCAATGGTTCGTTGTAAATGTTCATACCGGCTGCGAAGACAAGGTCGCGCGTAATCTGCGTGAGCAAATTGATAAACGTCGTTTGAATGCGTATTTTGGTGAAATATTGGTCCCCACGCGCGAGATTACAGAGGTTAAAGCAGGCAAGCGTGTAAAAACGGAAAAGAAATTTTTCCCTGGTTATATTGTTGTTCAGATGGTCATGAACAATGAAACATTTTCATTGGTAAAATTAATGCCCCAGGTTGTTATGTTCTTGGGCGCGAAAAACAAACCAATCGCGGTCAGTGAAGAAGAAGCGCGCCGCCTGTTGCGCCAGGTCGAAGAAGGCAGCGTCGTCACCGAAGATGTTCAGTATGAAGTCGGACAAGAAGTGCATGTTATCGATGGGCCGTTTTCTGGATTTAATGGCATTGTTGCCGAAGTGGATAATTTGAAACAGAAAATGACGGTGACAATATTGGTATTTGGCCGCGAAACCAGTGTGGAATTAGACTTTGAACAGGTAGAGAGGGTATAGTTGAATAAATTTGTTTGGACACCGCCCAGCAAAAATGAAATTGCGCGAATGGTCAGATTGCATATGATTGTGTCAGAATATCGGCGCAAAAATCCAGATTGGGCAATCCGGGCAATAAAACAGTTTTATGAAAGGTGCAAATTCGAAAAACAGCGCTGAGTAAGAGTTTTTGACAGTTTTATTAAAAATTGTCTGTTCCGTGGTAGATGCGCCACATCGTACCACGACACTGACTGAAACAAGGAGTGAAAAATGGCAAAAAAAGAAGTAAAGGGAGTGGTCAAACTGGTCGTTCCCGCAAAGCAGGCGAATCCTGCGCCACCAATTGGACCGGCGTTGGGTGCGGCTGGTGTTAATATTGCAGAATTTTGCAAACAGTTTAACGACAAAACGGCTGATAAAGAACCGGGTATGCCGATTCCATGTATAATTACTGTTTATACAGACCGCAGTTTTGAATTTATTATGAAACTGCCGCCGGTATCATATTATATTAAAAAGGCATTAAAGCTGAAAATCGGTTCACATAAACCAGGTCGTGATTTTGTTGGTACGATTACCAAAGATCAAATTCGCGAAATTGCTGAAAATAAAATGCCGGACTTAAATTGCTCTACCATTGAATCTGCGATGAACATTGTTGCAGGTCAATGCCGTTCAATGGGCGTCAAGGTGGAGGATTAAGATATGAAAATTACAAAAAGACAAAAAACATGGGCAAATCTGGACACAGACAAGGTTTATTCTTTGCCAGAAGCTATTGACGCATTGCGTGAATATACATCTAAAAAATTTGACGAAAGTCTGGAAATCGCAATTCGTTTGGGTGTTGATGTAACCAAGGCAGACCAGAATATTCGTGGTATGTTATCGTTGCCAAATGGTACCGGTAAAACAGCGCGCGTTGCAGTATTCACCGTAAACAGCGCAGACGAAGCAAAAAAGGCTGGTGCTGATGTTGTTGGTGGCGAAGATTTAATTGAACGGGTTGCCGGCGGTGAAATTAATTTTGACCGTGTAATTGCAACACCAGACATGATGCCAAAGATGTCAAAAATTGCCCGTATTTTGGGACCAAAGGGTTTAATGCCGAATCCAAAATTGGGTACTGTTACAAACAATGTCGCGGATGCTGTTGCCACCGCCAAGGCGGGTCAGATTGAATACCGTGCTGAAAAGAAGGGTATTATTCATGCCGGCGTTGGTAAAATGTCGTTTGCAACAGATAAACTGGTTGAAAACATCAATGCGCTGGTTGACCAATTGAAAAAGGTTAAACCGGCATCGGTCAAGGGTCAATATATTTTGGGTGCTGCGGTTGCAACAACCCAGGGACCTGGATTAAAGGTTGATGTAAAATAATAAAATCGCGGCGGGGCGTTTGCCCTGACCGCGTACAGATTTCTGTCCAAGACTGATGGTGCCCGATATCGGACTTAATTGCCATCATAGACAAAGAACAGATTCTTTGGGGCAGAAGCATAGCCCCACCCAACGAAAGTTGGATGGAAAGTTTAACAAGAACAGGGATTTTAAGTTAAAACTTGAAATCTTGCAGATAAGGGTAAAGATATGAGACGCGAAGAAAAATCAGATTTGATTTCAGCGTTGCAATCGTCCTTGAAAGATGCAAACGGTGTTTTCGTTGTTGAAAACCACGGTTTGACAGTGCAAGAATTTGAAACATTACGCAATGAATTGCGTCCATTGGTTTCTGTATTCAAGGTTGTCAAAAACCGTTTGATGAAGTTGGCGTTAAAAGACACCGATTTCGAACCCGTATCCGATATGTTAAAACGCCCGACTGCGGTTGCGGTTGCAACAGACGGTCTGGCAGTTACCAAGGTATTGGCAAAGTTTGCAGATGAACATCCAAACTTGACCATTATTGGTGGTAAAATGGACGCGGATGTTTTGGGTGTGGACGATATTTTGCAATTATCCAAACTGCCGTCCCTGTTGGAAATTCGTGGGCAAATTGCGCGTATATTGGTCGAACCTGCATCGCGCCTGGCACGCGTTTCCGCAGAGTATGGAAAAAAGAATTAAAAAATACCGGAATTTACATATTCCGATAAATGAATAGGAGCTAAAAAAATGGCAGACATTCAAAAATTAGTTGACGAATTGTCAAAATTGACTGTTTTGGAAGCTGTTGAACTGTCCAAAGCATTAGAAGAAACATGGGGCGTCAGCGCTGCTGCTGCGGTTGCTGTTGCGGCTGGTCCGGCTGCTGCTGCGGCGGAAGAAAAGACAGAATTTGATGTTGTTCTGTCCGATGTTGGTGCAAACAAATTGGCTGTTATCAAGGCGGTCAAAGATATCACAGGTTTAGGCTTGGGCGAAGCAAAAGCCCTGGTCGAATCCGCACCAAAGGCAGTCAAAGAAGCCGTTGCCAAAGATGAAGCTGAAAAAATGAAAGCGACATTAGAAGCGGCGGGCGCCAAGGTTGAATTGAAATAATTCAATTCACACGGAACCGCTGGTTCCAATAAAAAAAGTCGTGGTTTTTACCGCGCCGCCAAATGCCCATCTGGGGAAAATCCCCAGGTGGGCGCAAAGGCGTAAAATATATTTAAATATTATCGTTTGCAAAACGCACAAAAAAAAGGATTGATACCCATGGCAGTTATCCAGAAATTTAGAAAATCTTTTGGAAAAAGTTTTTTGCAAACTCCGCTTCCTGATTTGGTTGAAATTCAATACAATTCATACAGAGATTTTTTGCAGGCTGATATAGAACCGCAAAACAGAAAAAATATCGGTCTGCAAAATGTTTTCACATCAATGTTCCCAATCAAAGACTATGCGGGAATTGCTGATTTGGAATTTGTTGAATATACATTGGACAAGCCTGTTTACAATGTAAAAGAATGCATGCTGCGTAATATGACATATTCCAGCAAGCTGAAATTGAAGCTGAGATTGATTTTATGGGATATCGCAGAAGATGGCAAAAAGACCCTGCGCGATATCAAAGAACAGGAAATCTTTATGGGCGAAGTGCCGTTGATGACAGAACGCGGCAGTTTTATCGCATCTGGTGTTGAACGCGTTATTGTATCGCAAATGCATCGCGCCCAGGGTGTTGTTTTTGCAACCACCAAAGAAGCCAAAATTGCGGGTAACCCAATAACATATACTGCGCGTATCATTCCGGAACACGGTTCGTGGATTGATTTCGAAGAATCCAAGGGTGTTATTTATGTTCGTATTGACCGCCGCCGTAAAATACCGGCAACGGTTTTATTGCGCTGTCTGCCCGCTGCCGAAGATGAAAAGAAATGGATTGCCGATCCGCGCAAATCAACAATTCGCGGTATGGATGATGCAGAAATTCTGTCGGTGTTCTATAAACGGATTCCATTGACATTTGATGGCAATATGTGGATTGGTGATACATCTGTATTTGATGGATTGGATAAATATCGTTTGAATTATGATTTAATTAATCCGCGTGATAAAAAGCCATTGGCGTCCAAGGGCGATCGTATGAATGCAAAGCGTTTGAAACGCGTGATGGATGCATCCAAAGAATTTGGCATAATGTCTGATGCACTGGTTGGTGAATACTTGTTTGATCCGATTTTGGATGATGCGGGTAATGTTGTATATCGCGCCGGCACAGAAATCACCGAAGAAGTTTTGTCTGATTTGGAAAAAATGAATATCAAGAATATATCATTGATATCCATTGATAATACAACGATTTCCGCGCATATGCGTAATACATTAATTGCAGATAAAACACTGAACCGCGAAGAAGCATTAATTGAAATCTATAACATCATTCGTCCGGGTGAACGCCCAACATTAGAAGCGGCGATAAATCTGTTCATGCGCCAGGGATTTGACGCGGCATATTATGATTTATCTGCGGTTGGTCGTTTCAAGATGAACAAGCGTCTGAAAATTGATTCCGGTAAAAAGCCCGAAGATGAACGCTTGTTGACGAAATCTGATTTCTTGGCGGTGTTAAAGACACTGACAAATATTATCGACCACAAAGACACGGTTGATGATATTGATAATTTGTCAAACCGCCGTGTTCGTACAGTTGGCGAATTGCTGGAACAGAATTTCCGCACAGGCATGGTTCGCATTGAACGCCTGGTTCGCGAAAGCCTGTCTTCGCCAAATATTGCGAACATGCAACCCCAAGATGTCATTAATGTAAAACCATTGATGTCATTGGTGTCTGAATTCTTGGGAACATCACAATTGTCCCAGTTTATGGATGCGTATAATCCGTTATCTGAACTGGAACACAAACGGCGTATTTCTGCGTTGGGACCAGGCGGATTAAATCGTGAACGCGCCGGCATCGATGTCCGCGACGTTCATCCAACACATTATGGTCGCTTATGCCCAATTCATACACCCGAAGGTGCAAATATTGGTCTGATTAACCATTTGGCGACATATGCGCGTGTAAATCCATACGGCTTTATCGAAACGCCATACTATGTTGTCGAAAACAGCAAAATTACCGACAAGATGGTATATCTGACTGCGGATGAAGAATTGGGGCATAAAATTGCCCAGGGAAACACCCCGACAACGGCATCTGGCGTTTTATCCGAAGATATGGTAACTGCGCGTGTTGACGGCGAATTTACCATGGTGCCAAAGGAAGAAATCGACCTGATTGACGTTGAACCGCGCCAGGTGGTATCAATCGCAACCGGGTTAATCCCATTCGTTGAAAATGACGACGCGAACCGTGCGTTGATGGGTTCAAACATGCAGCGCCAGGCTGTTCCATTATTGCGGGTCCAGGCGCCATTGGTTGGCACAGGCATTGAGCGCGAGGTTGCACGCGATTCCCGCACCGGCAAAGTTGCAAAACACAGCGGTGTTGTTGAATCTGTGGACGCAAATCGTATTGTGGTAAAATGCATGAACAGCCGTAATGTTGTGACGGGTGTGGATATTTACAATCTGGAAAAATTCGAACGCAGCAACAGTGAAACACTGATACACCAAAAACCATTGGTAAAGGTTGGCGACCGTGTATCTGCGGGTGATATAATTGCAGATGGTTCATCAATGAACTATGGCGAATTGGCATTGGGACGCAATGTTTTGGTTGCTTTTGTGCCATGGCGTGGATATAACTATGAAGATTCTATTGTTATTTCCGAACGCATTTCGCGCGATGATGTTTTTACATCGGTCAAGATTGTTGAAAAAGAATTCAAGGTTCGCGATACTCAATTGGGACCAGAAAGTTTGACACGCGATATTCCAAATGTCAGTGAAGAAGCACTGAAAAATCTGGACGAATCCGGTATCATTTATGTTGGTGCGCGCGTGAAACAGGGCGATATTTTGGTTGGTCGTGTATCACCAAAATCAGAAACTTTGTTGACCCCAGAAGAAGCATTATTACGCAACATATTCGGTGAAAAAGCACTGAATGTCAAAGATTCTTCATTAAAGGTTGGACCAAACGAAGAGGGTACAGTTATCGGTGTAAATGTTTTGACCCGCCATGGGGTAAAGAAAGACGAACGCACCCAGATGATTGAACTGCAAAAAATCGAAAAGATTAATAAAGATCGCGAAGAAGAAACATCAATCATGGAACGCGGCTTTGCGGATCAGATATTCCAAATTGCCGAAGGTTTGGTAATCGATGCCGGCACCGGCAGTCTGAAACCATTCGTTGGCAAAAAGCTGACCCAAGAAGTGTTCGAAGGTATTCGACCCGCAGATGTTAAAAAGTTGGTTGTTCGCAACAAAGAAGCCCAGGCAAAGATTGATGAATTGCGTGAACAACATGTTGCACGGTTAAAGGCATTGAACGAAAAAGCTGATGCCGAAGTTGCCAAGGCAACAGAAAGCAATTCTTTGGGTGCCGGTGTCTTGAAAGAAGTCAAGGTTTACATCGCGCACAAAATGAAATTGCAGCCCGGTGATAAAATGGCTGGACGCCACGGAAACAAGGGTATTGTGTCCAAGGTTGTTCCAATCGAAGACATGCCATATATGGAAGATGGAACCCCTGTTGACCTGGTGTTGAATCCATTGGGTGTGCCATCGCGTATGAACATTGGTCAGATTTTGGAAACGCACCTGGGGATGGCGGCACGCAGTTTGGGCCAGCAAATTGGCGCGGTGTTGGATGAAGTAAAACAGAAACGCGCCGTGACGGATGACCTGCGTGCAACGATTGGCAAGATTTATGGCAAAGAAGTATCTGAAAAATTGGAAAAAATGACAGATACAGATGTCCGTGCCGAAGCCGCATTATTGCGTGACGGTGTTCCAATGGCGACACCAACATTTGACGGTGCAACACCCGAAGATATCGCGCGTATGCTGAAAATGGCGAAATTGCCAGAATCTGGTCAGTTCACACTGTATGACGGTATGACCGGCGAAAAATTTGCGCGTCCGGTAACCGTTGGTGTTATGTACATGCTGAAACTGCATCACTTTGTTGATGAAAAGATTCACGCACGTTCCACGGGCAGTTATTCGTTGGTAACGCAACAGCCATTGTCTGGTAAAGCCCACATGGGTGGCCAGCGTCTGGGTGAAATGGAAGTTTGGGCGCTGGAAGCACATGGTGCCGCCCACTTGCTGCGCGAAATGTTGACGGTAAAGTCGGATGATATTGTTGGTCGTACCAAGATGTATGAAGCAATCATATCCGGCAGCAATGATATCCAGACCGGTACACCCGAAGCGTTTAATGTATTCGTACGCGAACTGCGTGGGTTGGGATTGGCATTGACGCCAAAGAAAATAGATTAAGTTATTGTGTTCGGTGGCGCATCCACGCCACCGGCAAATAACGGCAAAAGCGACTGAAAGGAGCAAAATATATGACCAATATGTTGCAGAAAATATTTGGACAAATTGAAACCAAGGAACAGTTTGATGCATTGCGTATCACCATTGCATCCCCCGAAGAAATTCTGTCTTGGTCGCATGGCGAAGTAAAAAAGCCTGAAACCATAAACTATCATTCATTAAAACCAGAACCCGAAGGATTGTTCTGCCAGCAGATTTTTGGACCGGTCAAGGATTATGAATGCGCATGCGGAAAATATAAAAGAATAAAATTCCGTGGCGTTGTTTGCGAACGCTGTGGGGTCGAAGTTGGATCGTCATCTGTACGCCGCGAACGCATGGGACATATTAAATTAGCAATGCCTGTTGCACATACATGGTTTTTGCGTGAAGGTAAAATTGCAACACTGTTAAACAATCTGCCCCAGAAAAAATTGGAACAGGTTATTTCATACGATGCATACATTGTTATTGAACCTGGTTTAACCAACCTGAAACAATACGATGTTATCAGCGAAGATGAATATCAAAATGCGGTCGAAGAATTTGGTGCAGATGCATTCCATGTTGGTATCGGTGCCGAAGGTATTCGCAGCATTATTGCAAACCTGGACATGGGCGATGAACGCACGCGTCTGCGCGCAGAATTAGCAGAAACAAAATCAGAATCAAAGCGCAAGGGATTAATTAAACAATTAAAATTGGTCGAAGCGTTCTTGGATTCCAAAACAGAACCAGCATGGATGTTGCCGGATATTATTCCGGTTATTCCACCAGACATGCGTCCATTGGTAACATTGGATGCGGGGCATGTTGCGGCATCTGACCTGAACGATTTGTATCGCCGTGTGATAATTCGTAACAATCGTTTGAAACGCTTTATCGAAATGCATGCGCCTGAAATTATTATTCGTAATGAAAAGCGTATGCTGCAAGAAGCGGTTGATTCATTATTTGATAACGGACACAAGGCGCGTCCAATGGTATCCCAGAATCGTCGCCCGTTAAAATCGCTGTCTGATTCATTGCGTGGTAAATCAGGTCGTTTCCGTATGAACCTGTTGGGTAAACGTGTGGACTATTCTGGACGCAGTGTGATTGTGTCGGGACCATCATTAAAATTGCACCAGGTCGGGTTGCCAAAAACAATGGCATTGGAATTGTTTAAACCATTTGTATATGCGCGTCTGTTGGCGGGGGATTATGCCAACACATTAAAGACCGCCCGCAAAATGGTTGAAAATGGCGAAGATGTTGTATGGGAAATTCTGGAAAAGGTTATTTACCAGCACCCTGTATTGTTAAACCGTGCGCCGACATTACACAGATTGTCGTTGTTGGCATTTGAACCAGTATTAATCGAAGGCAAGGCAATTCGCCTGCACCCATTGGTCTGCAAGGGATTTAACGCGGACTTTGACGGTGACCAGATGTCTGTGCATGTTCCGATTTCATTGGAAGCACAGCTAGAGGCACGCACACTGATGCTGTCATCGAACAATGTTCTGTCGCCGGCGAATGGCGAACCGATGATTGTGCCATCCCAAGACATGGTGTTGGGCGTGTACTATATTTCACTGATTAATGGTGAACACACAGATAAATCACCGCGCTTTGCCAATATGGACGAAGTGAAAATGGCGTTGGAAAACAAATCCATCACATTGCACACACCAATTGTCGCGCGCATCAATGGCAAGATTTACAAAACAACCGCCGGTCGTATGATTCTGGGCGAATTGTTGCCGAAATCTGACAATATGCCATTTGATTTGGTGAACAAGGTTATGCCAGTAAAAGAAATCAAGGCATTATTGGCGACTGCGTATGAACGCTGTGGCGACAAGGCCATGATTATGCTGGCAGACGCACTGAAAGATACCGGTTTTGAACAGGCGGCGCGCAGTGGTATTTCCATCGGGTACGAAGACATCGTTGTTCCCGCGGAAAAGAAAGAAATCATTGCCGAAACTGAAAAAGAAGCCGAAGAAATCGAACAGCAATATCAAAACGGTTTGCTGTCCAGTGGTGAACGTCATAATAAATTGATTGACCTGTGGCAGAAAACAACCGATAAAATTGGTGATTTGGCATATGCCGCCCTGGGCAAGACCGAAGGCGATCATTGGAATTCTGTGCTGATGATGGCGTTGTCTGGCGCCCGTGGTTCAAAACGCCAGATTCAGCAGGTTGCTGGTATGCGTGGTATGATGCAGAAGCCAGACGGTTCGATTATCGAAGTTCCGATTATTTCAAACTTTAAAGAAGGTTTGACCATGTCGGAATACTTTACATCAACCCACGGTGCGCGCAAGGGTATGTCGGACACCGCGTTGAAAACTGCGGACGCAGGGTATTTGACCCGCCGCTTGGTTGAATTGGCGCAAAATACGGTTATCACTGAACATGATTGCGGCACAACTGAATATATCACCGCCAAACCGGTATACCAGGGCAGCACACTGTCCGTGCCATTGGGCGATGTTGTTTTGGGGCGTACGGCGGCGCATGATATCGTGCATCCAATTACCAAGGAAGTCATTGTCCCAGCCGGCGAATTGATTACAAAGTCTGCGGCAAAGCAGATTAATGAATCAGGATTACCATCGGTTGATGTGCGCAGTGTTTTAACATGTCACAGTGATGGGCTGTGTGCAAAATGCTATGGTATGGATTTGTCGCGTAATGCGCTGGTTCATGTTGGCGAAGCGGTCGGTGTTATCGCGGGCCAGTCCATTGGTGAACCTGGTACCCAGCTGACTTTGCGTACATTCCATATTGGTGGTGTTGCATCTGGTGGTGCAGAAAGCCACTTTATAGAAGTCCCAGTCGCTGGTACAATAAAACTGTCCGGGGTTAACACAATTAAAAATTCGGCGGGTCGTGTGGTTGTTCTGTCGCGCAATGGCGAATTGTCTGTGGTTGATGACAAAGGCGAAAAATTATTCACCAGCAGTCTGCCATATGCATCAATGCTGATTGTTAACGATGGTGATACAGTGGACAAGGGTGCCAAGGTTGCAGAATGGGATCCGTATTCCAACACGATCATTGCGGAAAAAGATGGTATCGTTCAATTCCAAGACTTGGTTGAAAATGTTTCATACCAAGAAGAGGTTGATTCCATGACCGGTATCGTTTCGCGCAAGGTTATAAACTGGAAAGCGAACACCAAGAAAGCATTGAATCCGGCGATTACATTGGTAAATGACCGTGGTGAAGTAATCTCACTGGGCGGCAAAAAAATTGCCGAATATCTGTTGCCGATGTATTCTGTATTGAATGTGTCAAATGGCGATACAGTTGCGGCGGGTGATATTCTGGCGCGTATTCCGGTCCAGACCAAGCGTACAGGCGATATTACCGGTGGTCTGCCGCGTGTTAATGAATTATTAGAAGTGCGCCGTCCATCCAACCCGGCATTGCTGGCGGAAATTGATGGTACGGTTGAACTGGAAGATGCGAAATCCAAAATTATCATTCGCATTATGCCAGACGATGGCACCGCCCCGGTTGAATATGCTGTGCCAAAGGGAACAAACCTGTTGGTGCGCAGCGGCGATGTTGTGAAAAAGGCGGAAAAATTGGTCGATGGCGATCCGGTTCCACAAGATATTTTGCGTATTTTGGGACAAAAAGCGCTGGCAACATTTATGGTCGAACAGATTCAACAGGTCTATCGTCTGCAAGGTGTGTCCATTAACGACAAGCATATTGAAATCTTGATTCGTGAAATGACACGCCGCGTGGAAATCACAAACCCAGGCGATACAGGATTCCTGATGGGCCAGGTTGTTGACCGTGTTGATTTCGAAGAAGAAAATGCGCGCGTTGTACACGATGGTGGTCGCCCGGCAGAATCATCCCAGGTTCTGGTCGGATTGACCCGTGCGTCATTGACATCGCGTTCGTTCATATCGAATGCATCGTTCCAACAGACCACCAAGGTATTGGTGGATGCGGCAATCAGTGGTGCAACCGATAAACTGGTTGGTATAAATGAAAACCTGATTGTGGGTCGTCTGATTCCAATTGGAACCGGTGCATATGTTCGTCGTGTCCGCGAAATTGCCAAAGAAGAAGAACGGGCAGAACGCCTGGCACGCGAAGGCAACGGTCAGCAACAGTTGCTGGATATATAATAATCCACCATATTTTGCCCAGTTGTCTGTATTTGCATGACGCTGGGCAATTTTGTGGAAAACGCGTGAAATAAAGTTTTTCTTGCAAACGCAATATATTTTAATAAAATAGCAAACTGTAAATAAAAAGGATTCTAAAATGGCAACGCCAAAAAGTAAAACAAGTAAAGCACGCACCGCCCAGCGCCGTTCACATGACGCATTATCAATAATGCCATGTTCGGTATGCAAGGTATGTGGTGAAAAAAAACGCCCACATCATATATGCCCGGCATGTGGTGCAAAATAATATAAACAAAGGATAAATGGCAGAACACTGGCGCATTGTATAAAATTGTGCCATTTCTGCTTTTTTTATGACCATGACAACGGCAAAGAAAATTATCGCAATCGATGCAATGGGTGGGGACAAGGGACCAAACGCCGTTCTGGGCGGTATGAACCAGTTCCTGTATCAAAACGGCGAAGACGGTGTGTTCTTTCGCGTATTTGGACCCGAAAAACAATTGCGGGAATTGTTAATAAAATATCCGCGTGTTGCCCGTAATTGTGATGTAATTGATGCACCAAATGCAATCAAAGGCACGGACAAGGTTCGTGATGTTATTCGTCATGCCCAGGATACATCAATGTACATGGCGATTATGGATGTTCGCCAGGGTAATTCCGCCGCGGTGGTCAGTGCGGGAAATACCGGAATATTAATGTCGCTGTCGAAACTGGCACTGAAAACAATTGATGGTATTTCACGCCCGGCGATAACAACAATGTTGCCGTCTGGTGGCGGGGATTCGCGTGTTGTGGTGCTGGACCTGGGGGCAAATGTTCATTGTGACGAAGGGGACTTGTTCGATTTTTCTATTTTGGGCAGTGTCTATGCCGAAGTTATTGGGAAAATGCCGCGTCCAAAGGTTGGTGTATTAAATATTGGTGAAGAATCGACCAAGGGGAACGAGACCCTGCAAAAATTAAATAAATTATTGACTGAACACAAAGATGAATTGCCATACGAATATATTGGATTTGTAGAGGGCAATGACATTGGTGGCGGTAATGTCCAGGTGGTGGTGACCGATGGTTTTACCGGCAATATTGTTCTGAAAACGGTCGAAGGTACGGCAAAGTTAATCAAACGCGTATTGGTTGATAATTTGAAAAAATCAATATTGGCAATTATTGGTGCGTTTTTCTTGGTGCATGTTTTTAAACGATTAAAGAATAAAATTGATCCGCGTTCATATGCGGGTGCGACTTTTCTGGGATTGCGTGGTTTTGCGGTCAAGACACACGGCAACAGTGATGCATTGGCATTTGCAAATTCGATTAAATATGCGTCCGAATTGACGGGGGCGAATTTAAATGATGTGATTGCCGCACGCGCATTATCAGTTGCAAAAATTCGTGAAAAAATTGGTCAAGAATCTGAATAAAAAACACCGGCAAATGCCGGTATTTTTGTTTCATAATAAAAATTGAAATTTAATAATTTATATGCCATAATAAATGCGCATTGGATGATTACCAATGCGGGGTCTCAAAACCTCTTACTAGTACAAACTCCAACCGTGGTTGGAGGGTTGCGAATATATCGAATAAGCACACTATTGCTAGTAATAGTTTTGAGCCTCCAACCGCCCATAATCACGGCGGTGTTTTTATTAACCTAATAAAACAAGTGGAGAGAAAACATGATACTGGTCGATAATTCATACATTGGGCACAGAATAAGCAGTGCACGCAAAACCGCAAAAGTAAGACGAAACGATGCGGCAAAGATGTTACGCATAACGCCAAAGAAATTATTAAGATACGAAAGCGGCAAAGAATTAATCCCTGAATTCGTACTGGAACGATTGTTCTACAACGCATGGGCAATGATGGCAGTGCGAAACGCGCAATATCGTGAATTGCCCCGCCGTCCACAGTGGGAAAAATAAAGCAGCACACCAAGTTCCCCTCCGTTGGCGGGGTGGTCAGAGAATACAAGAAAGTGCCACATCTTTGTCATGCGCGGCATAGCGTGGCAATCTATAATACAAATTGCCGCGAACGCGACACATTATGTACTGCACATAAAAACACCGGCAAATGCCGGTGTTTTTTTTAATCACCAAACACAGTATTTAATTGCGTGTTAACACGATAAAATGTTGTGCATTTGCAAACATCTTTTAATCTGCGTGCGCCGATATATGTCATATATGAACGCAGACCACCCAAAATATCCTGGTTCATTTTATCAATTGAACCACGCAGTGGAACTTCGACAACGCGCCCTTCGCTGGCACGATATTTGGGCATACCATGATAATGTTTATTTTGTGCATATTCAGATGACATGCCATAGAATACTTTGAATTGTTTGGTTTCAATTATGCGTTCACCTGTTTGCGCATCAATCTGATTTGTTATATATTTCTTTTCGATGATGTCGCCAGCGGCTTCGGCACAGCCCGCATAAAATCCCCCCATCATTACAAAATCTGCACCGGCGCCAAATGCCTTGCATATATCGCCAATATATACAACACCGCCATCACTGCAAATCATACCGCCAATACCATGGGCTGTATCAGCGCATTCGAATATTGTTGACAGTTGTGGACGACCAACACCTGTTATACGACGGGTTATGCATGCACTGCCACTGCCGATGCCGCATTTTACAATGTCGGCACCTGATAAAATTAAATCTTCGACCAGTTCTGCGGTAACCGCATTACCAACCATTAATAAAATATCAGGAAACTTTTCACGCATTTTTATCACCAGTTCTTTGACCCGTGGAATATATGCGTTTGGAACATCAATACATATATTGCGGCATTTATCTGGATATTGGGTTAATATGGTTTCGATTTTTTCATAATCTTCATCACGCAGCCCCATTGACAAGAACACATAATCGCGGCAATCATTTTCAGTTATAAATTTTATTAAATCATCCACCGGATAATGTTTGTGCAAACAGCAAAACATTTTATTTTGCATCATGTGTTTGGCAACTTCGAATGTACCGACGGTTGCCATATTTGCAGAAATTATACCAGTGCCAACGATTTTGCGTGGACACCATTTGAATTTGTATTCACGGGTAATTTCAACCTCTGACCGGGAATTTATAAATGACCGTTTGGGTTTCACCAACACATCTTTAAAGTCCAGTTCGGTTTGTTCATAAATTTTCATATCAAAATCCTTTTTTTACCTTTTTTGCAATTCATATTATTACTGAAATCATAAATGTGCAATAAATAAAAAAACACCGGCATTTGCCGGTATTTTTTATTGTTTTTTAGTGATGCGCGATAAAATGTAAAATTATACTGATAATGAAAATTACTGTTATGATTGCCACTATAATTTTTTGTGTTTTATGACTGTGCGCACCATGACAATGGCCGCATTCACATTTACAATCGCGCAGCACTAAATACCACGACAGACATAACATCAGCCCAGAAAACACAAACAGCCACGGTTCAACCCAGTGTGGGATAAATTCTGCATGTGCGAATTCGGGTGCAAACAAACTGATTATTGACAGCACAATTGGCAACACGCAACAAAACAAGTGCGGCAAAATACTGGCAATAATTCCGATTTTAATGGCTTTATTTTTCATTTCTAATCCTGGGTGTGGCGTCCGCCTCTCGCCGGCGGTTCGAACCTTTGCCACATGTTCGATTTCTGTTGGCGTCCCCAACAGGAATCGAACCTGTATCAAGGGTTTAGGAAACCCCCGTTCTATCCAGTTGAACTATGGGGACAATGCACTATATTTTATTCACAGATTTTAATATTGCAAGTTGTAATCGCGACTTGTATAATACCCCAGATAAAAAATCTAAGGAAGGGACAACTTATGGGAAACAGACTGATTGGATATGGGGCTTATTTGCCAGAACGGATTGTCACGAACTTTGACCTGGAAAAGATTGTTGATACATCCGATGAATGGATTGTCCAGCGTACTGGTATGCGTGAACGGCATTTCGCACGTGATGATGAAACAGTTGTTGATATGGCTGTTATCGCCGCCCAGCGCGCATTGGACAACGCGAAAATTACTATCAATGATATTGATTTATTAATTGTTGCGTCTGTATCGGCGGAATTGGATTTTCCGTCTGTTGGGGTTCAGATTTTAGGACGCCTGGGGGCAACAAATAACGCGCCGGCATTTGATGTGCGCGGCGCATGTACAGGATATATATATGCATTGCATTGCGCGCGCGCATTTTTTTCTGCGGGTATGCATAAGCGTATAATGGTTGTCGGCGCAGAAAAAATGTCGCGCTTTATTGATTGGAATGATCGCAGCACGGCGGTTTTGTTTGGCGATGGTGCGGGTGCGATGATATTTGAACATTCGTCATCCAGTTATTCTGGAATTATTGACACTGTTATAATGTCTGATGGCAAAGAAATGGGAATGTTATACGGCACGCCCGATCATCACATAATAATGAACGGACCGGAAACATATAAAAAGGCTGTTACATTAATGCCAGAGGCAGCCAGCTATATCATGGAACATGCTGGAATTACGGCGGATAATGTTGATTGGATTGTTCCGCACCAGGCAAATCTGCGCATAATTCAAAGTGGCGCCCAGCGCTTGGGTTTCCCATTGGACAAAATTTTAGTTACAGTGGACAAACATGCAAATACCAGTGGCGCATCAGGCGTTTTGGCAATGGCATATGCATTTGATAATAATATAATTAAACGCGGACAACTGGTCTTGTATCCTGCATTTGGCAGTGGTCTGACATGGGGTGCCGCATTAATCAGGGTGTAATAAATGGCAACAATAACCAGAAGTGATTTTGCAAATCGTTTGCGTGAACGTTTCGGTCTGACTACGGCTGATGCGCTGAAATTGGTTGATATCGTATTTGATGAAATTCGTGAATCATTAATTCATGGGGAAGAAGTTAAATTCGCCGGATTTGGCAGTTTTAAAATCTTGACCAAGCCACAGCGAATGGGGCGCAATCCAAAAACCGGGGAATCTGCGGTTATATCTGCGCGGCGGGTTGCGTCATTCCGACCCAGTAATGAATTCAGAAAACGGGTTGCAAAAAAATAAAAAAATACCGGCAAATGCCGGTATTTTTATACAAATTTTTCTGGGACCAGATTTGTAATTATTTTTAACGCCCGCCGGAATATTGATGTATCCGGACTGTGGTGATATACGCGCGGTTCTGTGTCCCCGGGTCTGCTGCCGGTCCAAACGGGTTCGCCGTCATCATCCAGTGTAACGCGCCACGATGTTTTTGTATCGCGTATAATCATTTCACGCAGTTTATCTGCGAATTCGCGACTTTCAAATATTGCAACATTTTCAGTGTTGTAATACGCACTGCGCGGGTCCAGATTAAAACTGCCAATCCAAGAAATGTCATCATCAAATACGATTGTTTTGCTGTGCAGAACAGAAAAACTGGATTGCTTGCGTTCACGGTCGTGTTCTTTGCCGCGCAGATTTTCTGCGGACAACATAAATTCATACACATCTGCCCCGGATTCAATTAATTGCTTTCTGTATTTTTCCCATTTTGCATAAACGGTTGGTGCATTTGTCGATGCCAGTGAATTTGTAACAATTGTCATATGCACGCCGGAATTTTCTTCGCGCAACATGTGTTCCAATCCGCCTTGACCCGGGACAAAGTATGCCGCCGACATATACACTGAATCCGTTGTTTCGCCCCACAGGCGTTGCAGTGCCTGGATAATATCGCCGCGATATTGTTCTTTTTCATCCATTGACATTTCAACCTTGGACGGTGGGTCTGCCAAGAATTTGCCATGCCCCCAACTGAAATCAAATTGTTTGTTTTTAAATTCGCGTTGCGCGCGCAAAATGATTTTATTGTATTCTTTAATTGCGTCCGAACTTTTTTGTTCAATATCTGCGAACTTTTTTTCCAGTTTGCGCATCGCGCGTTCAGACTTTGCCTTTGGAAATACTGCGGCTGGGATTGCCAGATGATAATTCCAATATTCATCGAAACTGGCGGTGGCATATTTTGTCATATCGCCAATAAACAAAACATCAGTATCTGAAAAGTTCGATGCAGTTTCCGGATAGAAATAATTACTGCCAACATTACGCCCACCTGTAATGTATGCAATATTATCAACAATAAATAATTTATTATGCATTCTGGAATTCAGTCTGTTGAAATCCAGCAAGAATTGCGGATAATATAACAGTCTGGAACGATTTGCAACCGGGTTAAATACCTTTACTTCGATGTTTGGATGTTGGTTTAACAGCATTACATCCGCAATGTCGGATTTTGTTCCATAATCGTCCAACAATATACGAACCTTGACCCCGCGATCTGCGGCGCGTTTTAATTCGCCAATCAGCACCTTGGACGAAAAATCATTACTGTAAATATATGTTTGTAAATCAATTGTTTTGGTTGCCATGCGTGCAAACGCGGCGCGAATTACGAATGCAGATAACCCGTCTTCGATTAATGTTGCACCACTGATTTCATCACCAGACGTCAATTCTGTTGTATAGCATTGTGCAATTGGTGTTTGCATCGGGTTATATTTAAAATCAGCCGCAGTTATTTTGGGGGTATAGTTTGTCAATCTTTCATCATGCATAGATGTTGGCACCGTTGTACAACCTATCAACGGCAGTGTAAATACGAGCATTGAAACTTTTTTTAATATTCCCAATTGTACACAATCCCATATTATTTTCGATACAGTATATAAAAACATAGCGCATATGTCAAATTCATTAAAAAATATAACGATCAGGAAAATTAACTTAAATCACGGGCTTTGTTGTGTTCAAAATGTATTTTTTATTTGCGCGTTTTCACCCATTGTGATAAAATTATATGTAATAGGAAGGATTTTTTGCATGAAGAGATTAATTGCCGTTATCAGTGGATTGCTGGTTTTGCCCGCATTTGCAGAGGTTGCGCCCGAATATTTCTATCAAGAAATGATGGCACAGTATGCAGCAGAAAATCCGGATATGGAATACATAACCGATGATGTTGTTGAATCAGACAACGCATCTGAACAATCTGAACAGCCTGTGCAACAACAAACGGTAACCCCGGTTGTGCCAACCGCGGTCAGTCCGCGTAATGCAACCGGTCGTGCGGCGGCATCGCGTGCGGTTGCAACATCGACAACCACATCGGCGCGAAATGTCGCAAATCGTAATAATGCGGCAACAACTGCGCGTACGGTAACTTCGCGCCCGACCGCCACCACTGCGGCGACCACATCGCGCACCGCCACAACCACGGCATCACGCGCGGCGGCATCGCGTACAAATGCATCACGCACATCGCGCGCAACTGCATCGAATACAGTTGCCAGTCGCCCAACAACAACGGTTCGTTCAACAACAGCGGCGTCCACAACACCGGGTGTTACGACGCGTGCGGCATCGGCACAGAAAAATAATTCAAATACTGCGCGTGCATCAATTGTACAAACAGATACGGTTAATACGCCATTGTATATCAGCGGCGGCACCAGTGCGCGGGTCAGTACGCGTTCAACAAATGTCAGTGCGCGCGTTCCAACAATTCGTGTTGGTTCAACGACATCAACAGGGGAATCTGAAACATCTGTATCGTCATCGTCGATATCAATGGATGAATTAGCGCAATTAACTGATTATTGCAAGGCGCAATATACCGCATGTATGGATAATTTCTGTAATGTCTTGGACGAAAACCAGGGGCGGTGCAGTTGCAGTGCCAATCTGGATAATTATGCCGAGACCGAGGCAGCATTAAAACAAGCAACCGAAGATTTACAGGATGTTGCACAACAAATTCAATATATTGGTTTAACCGCGGAAGAGGTTGAAACATTATTCACCCAGACCGAGGCGGAATTACAAATGCAATCAACAACTGACAACAGCCAGTTGAAAAATGATTTGGATAAAATCAAAGATATGATTGTTGATGTTCAATCTGGCAAGGCATCGACATCATCATCCAGTGGATTAAGCTTTGATTTATCTGGATTACTGGATTTCACAATTGACAGTACCGGATTTGATTTAACATCATTGCTGGGTGGTGGTGCCAACACCAACAGTATCAGCAATCAACGCGGTGAAAAACTGTATGACACGGCGGCATCACGGTGCAAGGCGGCGGTGCTGAACAGTTGCCAGGCGCAGGGTGTTGATATAACAATTATAACAAATGCATATGATTTGGAAATTGACAAGGCGTGTATTGCATACGAACGGGCGCTGACGGAATCTAATGATCAAATGTCGTCAACTGTGCGCAATGCGAAAAGTGTTCTGCAACGCGCGCGTTTGTTGGTTGCGCAACAAAAGAATCAATATGACCTGCGCGGGTGTGTGACAGAACTGGATAACTGTATGCAGGATGACTTTGTATGCGGTGATGATTATGAAAATTGTTTGGACCCCAGTGGTAAATACATTGTAAACGGTGAAATTGTCGTGGGCAGTGAACCGGGGGCGCCTGGCGATGTGACTGCACCAATATATAATGCATGGCGGTATACCAAAGAAGATGGTGGCGAAAATGTGAAATATGATGCGTGGGGATTGTCCGATAAAGATAATGCAGTAGAAGCCGGTAATTTAAGTGAATATATCGCCGCGACTGTAACCCCTGATTCTGCGCAAACAACATCGTCAGACATGTCAAAGTTCTTGCAGAATAAAATTGGTTATCATGATAATGATGACGGCAAAAATTATGGTATGTGCATGTCGGTATTAAACAGATGCCAGGATATCACATATACAAAAAGCGGTAATAGCACAGAATACAATCCGCAAAACAATGTGGTCAAAGAATTCTTGAACCGTACATTGGTGCAAATCAAATCCGCCCAGGATTCTATCATGGCGGAATATGCAGAAGATTGTATTACTGATGTTGCATCATGTCTGGCACAAAATAATTATGATCCGGATGATAAATCAACTACAGAAGGTGGCGCTGATGAAGAATCTATAAAGAATAAAATTGCAATTCGTGCATGTAATCCGATAATTACAACATGTATGAGTGTTAATAAAGTTACAGCTGAAGGTTCTAATACAGAGTTGATGCAGTATGACTGGATCAAGAATATTATGCAATAAAAAATCCCGCCAAATGGCGGGTTTTTAATTGCCCATCGACAATACAATCCACTGTTCTGCTGTTAATGTCATGTTTTGCAAAGTATTGTTGACGCCATTAACTCTCATACATGTTGTTATTATTGGGTTACATGCACGAATAGCCAGTTTGATATTGTAATTGCTGTTTCTGTAATTTATTCCATATCAATTGATTTGATGCATTCTGCATCAGAAAAGATTTCTTTACTGCCAGCAGCGGGGTGTGGTGGTCAGAACGGTCAAGAATGCATTTTTATCACGACCCATAGATCGCCACGGTCGCCATGCGCCCCCGCGACACATTAATAGAACACAATAAAAAATTAAGCACCACACCCAGTTCCCCTCTATGGAGGGGTGCCGCGCAGCGGCGGGGTGGTCAGAGAGTTCAAGAAAATATTGCCACGCTGCCACACCCTCTCTCTTGTCATTGCGAGCATAGCGAAGCAATCCAGCAGGTTATGCACGCGCGAATGCGCGACTTTATTATGACTGGATCGCCACGGTCGCAATGCTCCCTCGCGATGAATCCGAGTATGTGAAAACAAGCGGCAGCGCAGTTTGAACAAATACGAGGATACCCGCAGGCGCAAGCCGAGGGAATAAAGAGTATGTGAAAACAAGCGGCAGCGCAGTTTGAACAAATACGAGGATACCCGCAGGCGCAAGCCGAGGGAATAAAGAGTATGTGAAAACAAGCGGCAGCGCAGTTTGAACAAATACGAGGATACGCACAGGGTACTGCGTACCCGAGCGACACATTAATAGAACACAATAAAAAATTAAGCACCACGCCAAGTTCCCCTCCGTTGGAGGGGTGCCGCGCAGCGGCGGGGTGGTCAGAGAATGCAAGATTGTGTCGCTTTCTCTGTAATTTCGTGGCGTGTTTGTTTTCTGTTATTACCCAATCTGGGGGATGGGGATAAATTATTATTTATACAATTGTTAAATTTGGACGCGTCGCGCGCAGGTTATTTAATGATTTTTCTTGTGCGGCACGGAACGCATCTGGATTCCATATTTGAAAACTGTTGCCGCGACCAACAAATATTGCAGTATCGGTAATCCCGGCATGTTTTAATAAATCGGCTGGTATAACAATTCGACCTGTTACATCAAATGCCAATGGGCGCGCATCTGCGAACAGCATCGCCGACAAATCATCCAGTTCGCTGTCAAACACACCCATTTTATCGGTTGCCGCCGCCAGTTGTTCCATGCGCGACATTGATAAACCTTCGATACAATTGTGGGTAAATGAACGGTATAAAACAACGCCTGCAAACTTTTCTGATGCAACAGAAGCACGGAAAGGTGCCGGCACAGATATACGACCCTTGGTATCCAAACGATTTTCATAAGATGAGAGAAACAATGACATTTTTTTCTTCTTATGGGGCGTTCCTGCCCAGTTTCCTTTCCTGCTTCATATGAAATTTAGCACGGGCAAATTTGGTTGTCAATGACAATTTATAATCATTTTATGGGATTTTATGGTTTTAACAGTAAAATAAAAATATTTTTAAATATTTTGCAAATATTTATATTTTGTTCTTGACCTGCGATTCGTTTTTGTTCTAAGATGTTTGTATAGACAAGGAGAAAAACAAAAAAAGTCCCAGAAAACCGCCAAAAAACCGGAATTCTGGTAAAAATAACAGTTAACAGAAAAATTCAAAATCGTTTTTTGTAAATACATCATGTACATACAATATTTTTGAATTTTTCAATAAAACCCATGAAAGGAGGGACCGCACCATGTCAAAAAGTATAAAAGAAATAATGATTGCACTGAACCAGGTTTTAACAACAACTGTTTGGGTTAATGAAGACAGACAGATTATATCGCTGGCGGATGAATTACAGATTGGTCATAACAATGCGCCGCGTTCTATCGAAGACTTGCCGCGTCCGTCACTGGTTGGTGCGTATGTATCACTGCAAATTCGTACAGATAATTTTGATGTTGCGGCGGAATCTTTGGAAACAAATGTTTTGGCATTGCGTGTAAAAGAAATGGTCTTTACAGAGGCAAAAAAGATTATGGATGCGGCATCTGGGGACAGTGTTTCGCACATCGCACGCGCCGCATAATAAAAAATAAATGCCCATGCGGTTCCATTTTGGGCAATTTCAGTTTCTGGGAAACCAGAAGGAGGGGAGAAATCACCGGCAAGTAATTGCCGGTGATTTTGTTTAGAATCGCATCGCGGCGCGTATCATTGCGCTGATATTGTTATAATTATCACGCATTTGTGCATCAATCCCGATACTGATTTCACCGTATTGATTGAATATCATGTTCAATTTTGCGCCAATATTGCCCGCCCAACGCGGCAGTTTTGTCCCGACAATTTCGTATCTGTTATTATTTACTGTGATATCAAATATATCATTATCGCTGTACATATCGTACGCCAGTCCCAATGTAATTGATGGCACAAACCGTATTTTGCCAAAGTCGAAACCATTATATGCAACTGTGGTATTTGTGTACGCAGTCCAGAAATTTAAGTTATCCCCATCTATTATCTGACCGGCATCATCGGTCGATGTTCGCCGATGCACCAGTGTGTATTGTACACCGACCCCGGGGGTAATGTCCCAATCATATGATGATATTTTATATCCGATATCTGACCATGCGCCATATGTATAAACAGACGAATTATTATCCAGGTGCAAATTTGCAACATTCTTGGTTTCGTGCATATCGGTACAGAACATTGTCGCCACGCCCCGCAATATTAAATCCCCAGGGTTGTATTTTATATATGCGACCCCACCATCTGTTGTTGCGCGAATATCCCGGGCCCAGTTATAGATTTTATCATACTGGAATGTATACGCCGCACCTAATGTTATATCAGAAAAACCATATTCTGCGCCAACGCCGCCCCCGATACCGCGCATGTCAAATTTTGAATATTGTAATCCCGCATCCAGTTGTCCGATATTTCCAATCACAGACGCCCAGATTTTCCCATTACCTGTATCGTATTCGTTGTGGGGACCACTGATTATATCATCCGTGCGCGATGTTAATTGTGTGCCAATAATTTGCATCAGTGGCGCGGGTGATGGCGCCAGTGCACTTAGTGCGCGAATATAACCGGCGGCATCTGTTTGCAACAGCGCGTTCATTTGCATGTATAATTCATGTTCTGTGGCATGTGATGCGGGTGGGGCGTCTTGCCATGCAGTTGCAGTATTCATATTGTTCTGGGTTCCACCAGCATCGCGAATAATATCATCGTATTCTGCGATACTGGACACACTGTACCACCCGTTGCCCATCTGTGAAAAAGCATAAATGTTGTTATTTATGTGCGGGGCAAAGTTGTCTGTGATTTCATTTTGACCGCGCAGAATATGCAACTGCATCGTGTTGCTGGTACCCATTGCGTTTGGTTGCAGTATGACATTCATGTTTGCGCCGTCTGTAATGGTGATGGAATTTGCGTTTATATATCCGTATACATCAGAGTTTTGTACAGAAATTTGCAGTGTTGAATTTGCGCCAAATGTTGCATTGGTCGCATTGATTGCATGTGTTCCGATATCCAGTGTGCCACCAATTATATTTAAATTATCTGCGCTGAAAAATGTGGCGTTATCGCCCATACGCACAGTGCCATTATATTGCGTAATATTGCCATGGAATTCAGACATGTCGGCGTTTAAAATAATATTGCCACCGGTTGGAACATTTTCAGAATTAAAAATATAATTGCGATTGATGTTTATGTCCCCTGTGCCACTGATTGCGTCATCAAAGATAATTGATTTCCCCGCGGCCGCGTTCATGCCAATTGTGCCACTGGATTCAACCGCATTTGATTTACCGTTCAGTGCATTGTTTGAAAACGAAATATCATTATCCAGCGCAATTAAATATAATTCCGCCAGGTTAAATATTGCCCCACCGCCCGATGTGGCGGTATTAGATGTAAATTGACTGTCGATAACATACATGTCATCCCAGTTATAGATTGCGCCACCATATTCTGCGCTGTTATTGGTAAACACAGAATCTTGGACCACGGAATACAATGTATCACCAATTATGCCATAGTTTCCAATTGCCCCACCGGTCGATCCAGAATTATTTTCAAATGTTGTGTTGTTTAAATTCATATCGCCTGTGGTATATATTGCGCCGGCGCCATCTGTTGCGGTATTTTGTATAAATTGCGCACCAGATATATTCATTGTGTTTGAATTATACAGTGCGCCCCCAGATTCAGCCGTGTTTGATACAAACCTGCCGCCGGTTATGTTCAGTGTGCCATCATTAAATGCCACACCACCATAATCGCGCGCGGAATTATTTGAAAAGTAAGAATTATTAAATGTTGCACTGGTTTCATATTCGTTATATATCACCCCGCCATCACCGCGTGTTGCCTGATTAGATTGAAACACAGATGCAGAAACATCAATTGTTCCATTATTATTTATGTATAATGCGCCGCCACCCAGACTGGACACATTATTAAAAAATGCAGAATTTTTAATTGATACATTCCCGCCCAGATTTGATATTACACCGCCTTCGGATGAATTTGTAAAGTTATGAAATGATTTTTCAATTGTGGCATTTGTTGCATCTGTGGAAAACATGCCGACATCTGATACAGAAAAATTATATCCATTTGATATTATAAATCCGCCAATATTACCCCCCGAAAAATCAAAGCCGCCACCATTTATTATTGTTGAATTTGCCCCGGGTACACTGATTAAATGGGTCGATGTTATGTCCGATGTAATTGTAATATCATTATTTGCACTCGCGTTTTTATACAGATTATAAAAAGTGGTAAAATCCGGCGCATCTGCCCCGATTGCTGGAATTGTCCAACACATTGCAATTATTGATACTGGTGTATAAATACGCATATTGTTCCCTTTTTTATCACAGGGTCATCAATTTTGTCTGTAATATCAATTTGCATCTATTCCCATAAAAAATCCCGCATTTCGCGGGATTGATTTTACCATAATTTTATTCGCTGTTCTGGCGCCAGATATAATTTATCTGTTTCCGTAATACCAAACGCATCATACCATGCATCGATATGTGGCAATATGCCGTTTACACGCCAACGCGCCAATGAATGCTCATCTGTCTTGGTCAGGCGCAACGCATCGGCGTCAAGAATATTTTGCGCCCACACACCCGCATACGCGATAAAGAACCGCATATCCGGGGTCAGATTTTCAACCGTATTTGTTTGTGTGCCAAAGTTTTTATACGCGGTATATGAAACGGTGATACCACCATAATCCGCCAAATTTTCACCCAGTGTAAATTCACCGTTTGCATGTACGCCGGGGGCAACCTCTATATTATTAAAATATTCTTTTAACACATTGGCGCGTTTGTTAAACCCATCGGCATCCGCCGCCGTCCACCAGTCGCGCAGATTTCCATCTTTATCAAATTGCCGACCAGAATCATCAAACCCGTGCGTCATTTCATGACCAATTACACTGCCGATTGCGCCATAGTTAAATGCATCGTCCGCCGCCATATCAAAGAATGGATATTGCAGTATACCCGCCGGGAAACAAATTTCGTTTGTTGTTGGGTCATAGTATGCGTTAACTTCGTGTGCGTTCATGTACCATATGGTTGGGTCTTTCTTTTGTCCGATTTTTTCAATCCAAAATGCGTCTTCGAATTCTGAAACACGCACCATATTTTCCCACAACGATGCATTCGCATCGATATGCAGTTCTGAATAATCACGCCATTTATCTGGGTATCCGATTTTTGCATGAAATGTATTTAATTTTTCTAACGCGCGCGATTTTGTTTCGTCTGACATCCATTCCAGATTTTCAATCCGCATTCCCAACGCGCGTTGCAGATTTTTTACCAGTTCTTGCATACGCGCCTTGGCATCGGGGGAAAAATATTTATCAACATACAGGTGTCCGATTTCTTCGCCCAAACTGCCGTCCAGCAATGCAACCGCGCGTTTCCACCGTGGCTTTTTTTCTTTTTGTCCCGCCATTGTACGATTATAGAAATCAAACGATATATCATATGTTGCATCATCCATCAATGTGTCTGACGCACTGATAATGCGATATTTCAGATAATCTTTTATTAATTCTAAATCAGTATCATTCATGACTGCAATTGATTCTGAAATTGCCGATGGCTGGTTTATATTTATTGCTGTTGCGGCACCGGCACCACGCGCATCCAGATATGCATCCCAATCAAAACCCGGAAATTGCCGTTTTATTTCATCAATTGACATTTTGTGATAGTTTGCATTTGGATCACGCAGTTTTTCTTTTGGAAAGAACGATTTCGCCATCCTTTCTTCCAATGCATATATTTTATCTGCATCCGCGTTTATGCCAAAGTTTGCCAACTGCTTTTCAATAAATTCACGATACTTTTTGCGGATTTCTATTGATTTTTCATCTGTATCAAAATAATAGTCGCGCGATAAACCAATGCCACCTTGACCAATATTATATAAATAATATTCACTGTCTTTTTCATCCAGTGCCACGCCATCACCCCAAAACGCTGACGAGAATTTATGCATTTTTCCCAAATATTTTGGCAATTCATTAACAGATTTTATTTCTTCAATTTCATCCAAATACGATTTTACAGGTGCCGTTTTATCCGCATTTAATTTATCCGCATTCATTGCAATTTTATATAATGTGCCAATTTTTCCATCGTCTGTTTCGGCAATTTCGCGTACCCGTTCCAGGTTTGTGTCCGCCAATACCTCAAATGCGCCATATCTGGTATAGTCATCTGGGATTGGGTGCGCGCGTCGCCACCCCAATGTTGCATAGTCAAAGAAATCATCACCTGGATTTACCGTTGTGTCCATATTTTCTATCTTAATACCTGCATTCATAACTTTCCCCCTTTGATTTACAATAAAATATGCCGCAATAAATGCGATTATAACAGCAATAACACCGATAATATTTAATAATTTATTTTGCATTTTTATCCCACCAAGTTTAACAATAATTCATCCAGAATCAACATCCCCTGTTTAGTTGCCGCGATACGCGTGCCATCATTATTCAAGGATATTAAATCCGGATTTGATTTTACAAATTCCATATTTATAATTTTTTTTGTATCGCTGTCAAGTGCCACGCCACGCACCATACGCATGCCGGTGATTACGCGTTCAATTGTGCGCGCGCTGCGGTCCAGTGGATTAAACAGTTCGCCATTGCCCATTTGTTCGTACCACCGATTGTTAATTAAAACGCGCCCCGCGCCACCACGCCCAATTCCAATATATGGCGCGCCATCCCATATGTTCATATTGTGCCGACATTCATTGCCATGTGTGGCATAGTTTGATACTTCATATCGTGGTATATTCAGTCTGTCATCAATTGCCATATACATTTGTGCCATTTCGTCATTTGTCGGCATGTTTAAATTCATTTTTCCAAACGGCGTATTTTCTTCGATAGTCAGTTCGTACATCGAACAGTGCCGCAGCCCCAACGCATTTATATCATCACACAGTTTAACGATATCGTCCACCGTGTCGTTTGGCATGCCATATATAAAATCTGCGGATACGCGCATACCAATATTGTTTGCAGAATCAATCAGTTTTAATGCCGTGTTGGCATCATGTCGCCGCCCTAAAAATTTTAATTTTTTATTATCCAGTGATTGTACACCAACGGACAGTCGATTAACCCCCGCGGCACAAAAATCATGTAATTTATTTGCATCAATTGTTCCCGGATTTGATTCCAATGTAATTTCGCATCCATGCGCAATTAAAAAGTTTTTGTTTATAGCATAAATTATTTTTTCGAAACATTCCACCGGCATCAGTGATGGTGTGCCGCCACCAAAAAATATTGTCGGTATGGAAATTTTCCCCAGTTGTTGTCCCCAATAATTTAATTCTGCAACAATGCTGTCAGTATACTGGTCCCAGTCCGGGGCAGCGCATGCCCGCGAAAAAAACGCACAATAATTGCATTTTGACATGCAAAAAGGTACATGAATATAAATATTATGTGGCACAATCATGCCGATATTCTATACAAAAAATCCCGAAAATCCAGTATTTGGTTTGTTGTGAAAGAAAATCGCTTTTCATAGATTTTTTCTTGTGATATAATGCACATAACAATGCAAGTATGAAGAAGGAAAGAATTGCACTTTTATGCGGAATTTTAATGCCGTGCGCCGCGATTGCGTCGAACGAGGGTGTTCCATCATACTATCAATCAAATAATACCCAGAATGCAAACCGTGCGGCATATGGTCAATACGCTGCCCAGGGATATACACAATATGTTGGACAATCTGGTAATAAACAAATCGTGGGCAGTCAAACCACATCATACCAGGTTCCACGCCCAACGGTCCCAACATACGCCGGTGCGATGACGGCGAACGGTATCGCATTGCCGGCGGACGAAAAATCAACAACTATTTATGCAACATATGCCCGGCGTTTTGCGGATTTCGAATTTGAAACTGGTGTAAATTCCGTGCTGGAATGGGACGACATGGTATATAACGAAATTGGCGTCGGGGTCCAGCATAATTTCAGTATTCGTAATTTTGACATGTTTGCATATGGCGAATACAGTATGGGGTTCATGGATCACGGTGGTTTTTCAATGGACTATGACTTGGAACCATTTGATTCATCTGATCCATATAATGGAATATTTACAATTTCTGTTGGTGATCAAACAGGGCGCACAAATCATTTCAAGGTTGGAATTGGCGCGCACCATATTTGGGATATCGGTGGGTGGAAGGTTTCACCATCATTTGGATATGAAATCTTTAATCACAATTTGGAAATGTCGGATCACTTTTACCCAAATCCTGGGATATTCTTGCCATTGATGACAAATTATGGTGACTATGTATATGGCGATACATTGGGTAATTATTGGACATTGCCGATTGGAACCGAACCGCCAGATGATTGGTACCAGGTATGTATGTCGCCCGAAGATATTAAATTAGTCCAGGCACCCGGCAGTGGCTGGTATGAACTGGGGACATCATTAGTAACGGGCGATTATGATCCAAATATGGGATATGTTCCATGGGGTGTTGATTCTGGTGAGTGCGTGGTAATTGGCGGCGATGGTCCCGTCTTGGTCGAAGGAACAACGCATATTTATAACACAACATGGTCTGGTTTTTATATCGGGTTGGAAATTGAAAAGCAAATGACATTGGCGGATAAATTGCGTTTTTATTTCCAGGTTGGATTGCCACAATATTCATCAGAAGGGATTTGGCCCAATCGTACCGATTGGCAACAAAACCCCAGCTTTATTGACGAAGGCAGCAATGGCGCATATTCATACGCCGCCGAAATGGAATATAATTACAGAATATCAGATCGTATGCAGTTGGCGATAAAGGTTGATACGAATGTATTCCATGTCGGTGAAATTGGTGGTGAATTGTATTTGGCAGAATACACCCAATTCTTGGTTGATGAAAACGGAATGTATATTCTGGATGATAATGGGTTGCCAATTTTGGAAACTGTACCCGCAGAAACACAATATATTTCAAATCAGCTGGATCATGCAACATGGCAATCATTTGGGTTGCATATTGGCTTAAAGTATTCATTCTAAGGGGTGTTTCTTATGATGCACGGTAATATTTTTGCACGCATGGCGGGCATCTTATTCATTTGTTTGTGTCCGGTGATGTCAATGGCGTCTGAACGCGGTGTATTTGATATGGATCGGTGGGATACGATACTGGAAAATGTCCGCACCCGCGCCACCGACCAGAATATATCAGAAGATGTAATAAAATCTGCACTGAAATCGCCGGCGTTTATCCCATCAATTGTTCGCAGTGATAAAAACCAAGCAGAATTTAAATTAACATTGGATGATTATTTGGCGCGTACGGTGAATTCGCGCCGTATTGAAAACGGTCACAAAATGCGTGCGACATATCCAACAATGTTGAACCGCGTTTATGAAACATACGGGGTCCAGCCGCATGTTATACTGGCGTTTTGGGGATTGGAATCAAATTATGGGTCTTATCGCGCGGCGCATAAATTAACAGACGCGTTTTTAACATTGATGTACGATGGGCGGCGTGAAACATTTTTTGGTAACCAGTTATTGGCACTGATGAAGATTGCTGATGATAATAACCTGGACATCAATGACATTTACGGCAGTTGGGCGGGCGCCATGGGACATTTCCAATTTATACCAACAACATTGGCGCAATATGGTACCGACGGCAACGGTGATGGACACATAGATATTATCCACAGTGTGGGTGATGCGATGTTCAGTGCCGGGAACTATTTACATCGTTTGGGCTGGAACCCGGATGAAAAAATTGTTCGCCGTGTTGTATTGCCCGCTGATTTTGATACATCTTTATTAGACGGCAAAACCAAGAAACCATTGATTGAATGGGCAGCAATGGGTGTTTTAAATGAAGATGGTGCGCCAATACCAATTGCGGATATGACAGCGGGATTGGTCGCGGATGTGGCGGCGATAACAGATGCGCGCGCGGCGGCACAAAACGCGCCAACCAATGACCCAAATGCCATTGATACGGATGTCGCGCCCCAGCCGGTGATATATGCATACCTGACATATCCGAACTTTTATCGTATTAAAAAATGGAACAGTTCAAATTGGTATGCAATCGCCATTGCAACATTGGCGGACGAATTGAAATAGATTGATTTTTTTGTAATTTTATGATATAATTTACATTAACTGGCACCACATATTATGTGGTGTTTTTTATTTCCATTTACTTCAAACTAAAAAGGAATTTTTCATGTCCAGACAAATACAACATCGTCGTGGCGATGCCGCGGCACATACAAATTTTATCGGTGCGGTTGGTGAAATAACAATGGATACAACGAACAAGACATTGCGCGTGCATGATGGCGAAACTGCCGGCGGGATTGAACTGGCGTGCGCAGATATGTCAAATTTATCCGTCAATGGTGTGGCACGGATAAAACAAATATTCGCACTGGATTGGGATAATACAACGGATTATACCAACGCAACCCAAATAATCATCCAATCAGACGGCGTCTTGTTTTGTCGCGGTGCAACGCGTTCAATGGATTGGGTTGAATCTGATTTCGAAACCCCAATAATGGTTGAATATATTTTATCCAGTAATTATTCAACTGTATGGGCGCCTGTATTTGCAGGACAATGTTTAAAAAACCGTTCAACATCAGACTATCAAACCGTGATATTTATCCCATACAAATCGTGTAATTAATTTTATTGTGTTCTGGTTTTGGGTATATATAATTATCACCATGAAAAATATACATACACTAATTGATTCGCACGATATAATATCATTTGATATATTTGATACATTATTAACGCGTCCATATATAAATCCATACCATTTAATGCGACATATTGAAAATTGCATGAATGTTCCTGGATTTTATAACGCGCGAATGATGGCGGAACATATTGCGCGTAAAAAATCGGTGCGCGAAGATATAACATTGGACGAAATATACGAAAATATTGACGCGCAATTTCAGAATTTAAAAGATACAGAACTGGATTTTGAATATCGTGTTCTGCGTCCGCGTGATGATGTTCGGGATTTATACGAATACGCGATTAAATGTGGCAAGAAAATCGCAATATTATCAGATATGTATTTGCCGCGTGATTTTTTGATATCTGTATTAAAAAAATGCGGGTACCAGAAATATGATTGGTTGTATGTATCGGGTGATGTGGGTGTTGCAAAACATACTGGCAATATGTACCGGAAATTTTTAACAGATTGCGGTATAAAACCAGACAAGATATTACATATTGGCGATTCTGAAATTTCGGATGTAAAAATGCCGCGCGCGAATGGTATTCATGCCGTTCGCGTGCCGCGTATTTCAGAATTATTTTTATCATCACCACAAAATCACAGGTTTCGTGAATTATATGATTTAAATCCAGATTCCTTGGAAATCAGCATAATATTAATGCAACTGGCGCGCCATTTTGCAATAAAGAATGATTTCCTGGGGACCGGTGTATCGTATTGGCACGATTTTGGATATGCGATTGGTGGACCGGTTGCGTATGGTTTTTGTAAATATATACAATCTGTGGCGCACGAAAATAATTTAAAACAATTACTGTTTATTGCGCGTGACGGGTACACTTTGCATCGCGTGTTTGATTTAATTTCGGCAAATTCAGATATAAAATCATTCTATGTTTATGCCCAGCGTATATTGCGTGCAAAATGCATGTTGGAATATGGCGATGAACATAATGCAGATGTGCTGATTGATATGTTGCGTAATGCAAATATAAATATACCAAATTTTGCGGATTATACCGCAAAGCGTAAATTTATATGTGAAAATATAGACATATTGCGTAATGACGCTGATACGCATATGTCTGAATATCGTAAATATTTATCAGACACTGGCATTGATTTTTCATTACCAACAATGGTTGTTGATTCTGGGGCGGCAACTTTTTCCGCCCAGCGTTTAATATCCGCCGCCGCAGGTCGGGCGATTGACGGTATCTATACAATAATAACCAAGCCAGATTATGCGCGTAAAAATAATATCCGATATAATGTATGGTCTGAAAGCCCATCTGATATTGATAATATCACATCGGTAATTGAATTTATATTCATGGCGCCCCAGGCACCTGTCACAGATTTAATAAATGGTGCGCCGGTGTATCAAGAAAATCCACATCCATCAGAATTATTCCGTAATAATATCGCCCCCGAAATCAGCAATGGCATTACGGATTTTGTATCAGATATTGTTGATGCGCTGGATGGATTAACCCCAGAATTTAATCCAATAAGTGTTAATGAATATGTTCGATGGTTTTTGTGTAATTTATCAAAGATGGATATAAAAATGCTGGGACTGGTCCGGTGCGCATCAAATGCATCACACACAGAATATAACCAGCGTTTATTAGATATGATATATGGGTATTCGCGCACAAACAGGGCAATATATTTGCTGTGTTTTAAAATATTTACACAAATTAAATATACAGATTCCATAAAAATATACATCGGCAATAAAATACCATTTATTAATGCAACGCGACGGCACAATAAAACAAAATACAGACTGTTTAATATAATCCCATTATTGACGGTCAAGAATAAAAACACCCACCGTTGCTATGATTTGTTTGGAATCTTGCGTATAATGCGTGTGAAAGATAAATGATTATTTATTTGATAAGTAATTAATTAATTTTTTGGTTATTTTCCATTTGGGAAAATATATTTCTATGAAACGGCATAATTTTAAATCTGTGCCGGTATAATATTGTTTTATCCAATCTTTTGCGTTTATTGGACAATATCCTTGAAAATGAATTAATGGAAATCTTAATTTTTTATTTGTATTTTTATCAAATGCATAAACAGCACCGTTTTCAAATACTAATTTTTTTCGTACGCCATCTGCCACACATTCCGTTGTGTCCATGATAGTCTCGTCAATGCGTGTCAATTCCCCATTTAATACAAATGGCTGCGACAAGTTGAAAAATTTATTTTTATTTTCTTGCGCAAAAAAGAATATCTGGGTCATATCACACACACCAAATGGTTCATTACGCGAATGATGCCAATTCATTTTTTCATCGAACAAAGATAAATATTTTTTGTCCTGATAAGATTTAATGAATAAATCCAGCATTCTTTTTAACGCATCGCGATGAAAATATCCAATCGGGGGACCCGCAATCCACCAACCTGGATTTTCTGCATCCAGATTTTTGGCACTGACGGCAAACGGATAATTTTTTAACAATGCATGCAGGTCGTTTAAATTGTCATAAACTAATACATCTGAATCTAATGAAAATACATCTTCTAAATTGTGGGCTTTCATATATTCATAAACACAGAACCATCGTTGATAACAAAATAATTCATATTCAACAGATGTAGAATTTAAATGTGTGTATACTTGCGCAAAATCATTTGCCATATTCCAATAATCTTTCAGAAAAACATGCTTTGTAAAACGGCAATTTTTATTAGATTCATCGCCCATCAATATTATATTTGCATCCGGATTGGTGTGTGCAATCTGGGATAATACATATTTTAAATGTGGTGGATTCCCACGATGGGTAATAATAATATTACATACCATATTTCATGCCTTTAACTTTTTTTAATTCATGTCGCCATTTTTTTACCGGACAAATTTTTATTAAAAATTTTGCACCAATGATTTTAAGTTTTGTCTTTATCCCCGGAAAATAGAATTCACGATTATAAAATGGCGAATTTTTAATATATTCCCAATAATATTTTGGAATGTCATCATATTTTCGCATCCATATCTTTGGCCATCCACCCGCATAGTGAATTATCATGGGTTTTTCTTTTGCATGTGCCAGCATTGCATGTGAATGCGCCCGCGCCAACCATGGATATTCTGGGGCATTTTTAATATCATCATTATCATATATTCCTTCCAATACACAATATTCAAATGGCACAGATGCAATTTTATCCGCACCCAAATTTAAAACATCTAAATCAAAGAATTTTAATCGCGCCCCAAATGTACTTATTATATCAAAAAATGTTTTCAGTTTATTTTCTGCGCGCCATTTGCGGGCATTAATTATCATAAATCCCGGCATGTAAATAAAATCATGCGTATTTTCTGGATAGTGTGGATGAACCCCATCTGTTTCATCGGCGCGTTCGGCAATAACACCCGCCCAATCGGCATCACCAATTGACATATTGTATATATCAGTCAAATCCCCACGGAATAAAACATCAACATCCGACCAAATAATTTTATCGTATTGCGGGATTAAATCCGCGACCAGTAATCTGTAATATGTTTCGATACCACTCCACCCCATTGGGGCATCTTTTAACATTGATGCGTCAACCCGTATCCAGTTTATCGGATGGATTTTTTCGATTTTTCGCATAACCGACGATTTTAATCCCGAATGCAATACAAAGATATCGTATTGCGTATCTGGTTTTGCGGCATCGATTAATGACTGTATCGCAATACCGGCGGGTAAAGCATAATTATCATCAAATGCAAAAACAATTGGTATTTTATTATGGTTGCGGGTCATTTCAATATTTCCTGTAAATTATTAATGCTTTCGCGTTTTATTTCATTGGCGGTTGTTATTAATTCATTGCGCATTGTTTCATATTCTGCACCAGATATATTAATCGCGCGCATCATTGCATCAGCCATATCGCCGCTGTACACAATTGCGTTTGAATTATTAAAGCGATAAAAATCCGCAAATTTAGAATGAATTACCGGTACCTTGGCAAATCCATATATCAGCTGTGCCGAACCGGTCACGCCGGTGGTTAAATATCTGTCGTGCGCGGGATTTTCTGGATCTAACAATGGCAAGAAAAAGTCCGCATTTTCCAATTTTTCAAACATATCTGGGAAATTTAATCGACCTGTTATTTCAAAGAATTTACGAATGTTCGCCGGGATTTTAAATACATTACCACGACCAACGACAATTATTTTAAATTCTGCCCCATGTTGTGCCAATTTTTGTGCGGCATCAACCAATATGTCAAAGTTTTTTCTTTTCCCTTCTATATTTCCAACGGTTATGAATGTGGTGGGCGTATGCCGTGGCAATTGTGTTGTTTCGCCAAAATCGTGGACATTCACAAACACACCACGGTCAAATTTTCCCAGTGTAATTAATTTATTTGAATTTAAAAATTCTTGTTCTTTGAATTGTTCAATATCACATAAATCATGTTCAAATACAAATGGTGAAATTTTTGATTTAGCAAATAATGGCAATGCACATCCATATTCACCATTTGATTTAGTTATATAATAACATGCGCTGGTCATCAGAAATGCATGTTTATATTTTGCTGTTTTATTTGCATTTAAAAACCAATGTTCTTTTTGTGGTTGGGTTTTATAAATTCGCACATTTTTCAAATTTTGCCGACAAAATGGTTGTTCTTTTATTATTTGATTGTTTATCAATATATCTACTTTATACCCCATATCTATCATGTATTTCAGCATTGCGCCAATAACTTCGCCATGACAATCATTGCATTCGAACAATAAAACACTGTTTTTACGGATTGGTAAAAATATAAATTTTAAATAATTGAATATAATATTGATTGGAATTGTTATTCCAAGTATATATACATGAGGCGTATTATGCATATATTTTCTTTTATAAACAGATAATGGTCCAATTCTGAATTCTGTGCGGAAAAATGTACGCGTATATTTTGCCAGTCCCATCATATATGTATAGAATTGTGGTACAAACTTTCCGTGCTGAATCAATTCGATATTTTTATGTACATATGTGTCAATTGTTGGGTGGGTATATACGCGTGATATAAATTCATTTGCCGCCGAATATATGATTTTTCTGTTTTTACGATTTTTTGCATTTAATAACATTGTGCTGATTTCTGGGATGAAAACATGCCGCCAAAAATCATCATAATTTATATTCCACAGTCCGTATTCATCCATATGTTTTTGATATTCAATAACAACATGCAACGCATCCATCCAATACGATGCGTGTTTATTGAATGTTCTATTCATAATTGACGCACGCCGCCGCCGATAATTGTATAATTTGTCTGTAATAAAAGTAATTTTATTCGCATGACACATATACATGCGAAAAAAGCAACTGTCTTCATATACTTTTCCTGATGGGAAACGCAAATTATATTTTTCGATTATATCGCGCCGGAATATTTTGTTCCACAGTGCAACATTTGTTCTGCCAACAACTGAACCAGATACATCCACAGTTTCATTATTTGCAATATTGAAATACCCGATATCTGTCTTGGCAATTTTATTATCTGTTTCGTATACTACATTTGTGCCGCATACTGCGATATCAGATTTGTTTTTTGTTATTGCGTTATACATTTTTTCGCACATATCTGGTTGCATCCAGTCATCTGGATCGCACCACATTATGTATGGTGCTGTCGCGGCATTTAATCCGACATTTCGTGTGTCTGCAATGCCCATGTTGTGCGGATTGTTAATTACTTTTATACGCGTATCTTTTTTTGCAAATTGATTGACAATTTGTATACTGTTGTCTGTCCCGCAATCATTGACACAAATTATTTCAATGTCGCGCATTGTTTGATTTACAACAGATTCCATTGCCTGGGCGACATATTTTTCGACATTATAAATTGGAATGATTATTGATATTTTTGCCATGACATATTACCGCTTGGTTGAAATAATCGGAATTCCGCACAGACGCACAATGCTTTTTCGACCGCGGGATTGGACATTTATTATCGGGATTAAATCGAATAATAATAAACGCATATCGCACCCATCCAGTACAGATATTTTCAGCATCGGTATTATACCAAATATCCGTATGCGTATGTTTTTCACAAACAATGTATGATAAATTGCCGTCGGATTTGACTTTCGTATTGCGCGCCACATTCTGGGGCGTACAATTTGTTTAATATATTCTGGATTTTTTATATTTGAATAAATCCATATAAACAAATTACATAATTTTATTTTATCCGATTGGATTATTTTTTTTCCCGCCAAATATGCCGCCATATCCATAACGCGTCGCACCAGGTTATTGTATTCGTCTGTATACATATCTGGTTGTGTGTTTCCCCATTGAATCAATTGCTGGATTGCACTGACCCCAGAATCTATCTTGCAGGTGGAAAATGCGGCACTGTCCGCGGAATCCTCGTGCCTTATGTACCAATACGATACATCATCTGTTGTCGCAACCATATTTGCAAAGTGTACAGATTTTATTAAAAACACCAGGTCTTCGGATACAATCAGTCCATCTGGGAAACGAATGTTGTTTTGATTTAAAAATTCACGCCGGTAAATTGCGGTCCAAAAACATGTACAGAAATTATATTTTGCCGTGCGGATTTCGTCGTTTGAATTTAAAACAGATGTTGCCCCATTGGTATCAACCATTTTTGCAATGCCCTTGGCGATATCGGCATGATTATCTGTGGCTAGTTTATAAAGCACAGCAAAAAAGTTTTTATCCACCGTATCGTCCGGGTCAACAAATCCGATATATTCCCCACGCGCCATATCAATCCCGGCATTACGCACCGCCGCAACCCCACGATTTTTATTAAATTCTATGACATGAATTCTTGAATCTTGTTCGGCAAAATCATGCATTATTGCCCGTGTATTATCATTTGATTTATCATCAATGCAGATAATTTCAATATCATGCAATGTTTGTTGAACCAGACAATCCAGACATTCTGGCAAAAATTTTCCAACATTATAACATGGAACAATAATCGAAACACGAACCATTATAATACCCCCGCGTTTCCCATAACAGATTTAAACAGTTCAGATATCTGTGTTGCGATTTTATCAGCGGAAAATCTGTCCAGCCCATCTGTTGCATTTTTTACTATTTTTTGTACATCAATTTCATTGTGCCATACTTGTTGCATTAATTTTGCCAGTTCATTTGCGTCCCCCGGGGTAAACAATAACCCCGCGTCCCCATTCATCAGTATTTCTGCGGGACCATTTTTGCAATCTGATGCAATGTTTATTGTGCCACATGCGGCACTTTCCACCAGCACCATCCCCATGCCCTCATTATAACTGGATAATATATGTGCGATTGCGCCGCGCATATATCCAAATGGATTATGTGTTGCCCCAACAAAAATAATATTTTCCCCGCAAGACTTATTTTCTGCGTATTTTCGCAGTGCGGTCGCCTGGGGTCCATCACCAACCAAAACCAAATTTACATCTGGTTGTTTTGCTTTATCCCAGAAAATACCAAACGCATCGATAATTGTTTTTATATCTTTGTCAGCATCCAACCTGGAAACCGCACAAAAATATTTTCCATTAAAGGTTTCGCCATCTTTTGCCATCTGGCGCACCCGGTTGGTATTAATCGGATTATATATTTGCACGATTTTATTTGCATATTTGGGGTATTTTAATTTGAAATCTGATTCAAACGAATGTGTTAGACAGACAACTTTGTCATACAATGCCAGATATTTATCCATTTTATTGCTGGTAAAGAAATCAATTGACCCATGAATCCATGTTATTTTTTTATTCGGGAATTTTTGCAGTATTTTTGCAAATGATGCATTTTTATAGTCGATTACTAAATCGCAATCAGAAAATATTCCCCGCCGCATTGCACGATGATTTTTGTATTTTTTATATAAACTGTATATAATTTTTCGAATGTTTTTCAGTGGAAAAACATGCATATATTTTTTTGCCGCATCAAAAATATGTGCCGCCGGATACATGGTGTACAGTTTTATATTTGGATGCGCGCGAAACCATTCTTGGAAATATTTATCCTGGATTTTTTCCTGGGTTACGACAACAACATCTGCGTCCAGTTTTTTTATTGTGCCATCCAGTATTTCGATAAACACACATTCGACGCCGCCGATTAATACTTCTGGGATACAAAATGCAATTTTCATACGCATTTTATCCCCCATATACAAAAATTCCCCGTATTAATACGAGTATCACCATGAAAAAACATAAAAATTCCTTTGCGTTTGAAGACAAAAGACATGCACATTTTCTGTGCATCATTTCAACAATAATACATCCATATTATAATCGCAAGAAAAAATAAAAATAATTGAAAATCGGGCGATCGTTTGATATTCTTTCAAAATGTATATAAAAAGGAATTTATAATATGGCTATAAAAGTGCGCGATTACGAAGTGCGTTTAACACGGAACAAAGACGAACGTCGCCAGGTGCGTCAATTGCGCTATGATGTTTTTGTAGAGGAAGAGGGCGCATCCGCCACCGAAGAACAGCGCGCGTTGCGTGAAGAATACGATGCGTACGACAGATATGCGGAATATCTGGGGGTATTTCATAATGGGAAAATTGTTGGTACATATCGTATTATTGACAGAAATGCCGCCGAAAAGATGGGTGGTTTTTACACAGAAAATGAATTTAACATATCAAAAATAAAAAATGTTGGCGGCAATATTGCCGAAATGTCGCGTGCGTGTGTTGCGCGCGAATATCGCGAAAATGCGTTGGTTATGCGCCTGTTGTGGGCGGGACTGGGTGAATATGTAATGCGTCGCAAGATTGCGGTTTTATTTGGTGTTGCATCATGGGTTGGGACCAAGCCTGTTGAATCTGCCCAGGCGATATCATACCTGTACTATAATCATTTATCGCCATTGGGGCTGCGTGCAACGGTATTAAGTGAAAATTTTGCCGATGGTGTAAATCCGAAACTGGCGCGCATGAATATATTGCCGCGTGAATTTATTGACGAAGACGATGCCCGCCGTCAAATGACCCCGCTTATCAAGGGATATTTGCGCCTGGGTGCCACATTCGGCAAGGGTGTGTTTATCGATAAACCATTTAACACATACGATGTTTTCGTTATGGTACAAACCAAGAAAATAGATGCTGCATATCAAAAACATTTCTTGGGGCGTGAAAATGCACTGGAACATCTGGATGTACGCGATGGCGCATTAAAGACTGTTGGAAAAATAATGCTGTTGCCGGTAACGGGGTCTTTCAAGATGGTTCGTGCATTCTTTGATTTTCTGCTGCGCGAAGATGGGGCTGATGTTGAATACATTGATGACAAGGATGATGATTCTAATAATGGGGACAATAAATAATGACACGCGTCAGAAAACAGAATATATTTAATACGACTGGGGCTGTTTTTAAATTTATTATATTTTGGTTGCTGGTTGTTATTCAATTGCCTGTACTGTTTGTTTTACCGCGTGGTGCGATATCTGTACGATATATGCGTTTTTTCATGCGTGTATTGTTATATGTGTCTGGGGTGCGGATTCGTGTTCATGGCACATTGTCATCGCATCGACCATTGCTGGTAATATCAAATCATATATCTATTTTTGAAATTGCAACATTCCCGGTTGCATTGGGGGGCAGCTTTATTGCCAAGAAAGAAATGGAACATTGGCCATTGGTTGGTTGGGTTTCGCGAAAATTTGGTGTCGTATTTATTGATCGCCGTCCATCACATGCGATTGATGCATTAAAGCAAGTTCAGCAGACTGTTGCAAATGTATCATACCCAATTTTCTTGTTTCCTGAGGGTACAACAACAAACGGTGCATATGTAAAACCATTTAAAAGTACATTATTCAATTTTGTTGAAAATTCAGATGTCGTTGTTCAACCATTGGTTATGAATTACCGTTTTCGTGATGGCGGTGTAATCAGTGATACTGATATGGCACAACATTTTGCATACTTTAATAATGCAAATCAAGATATGGGACCTGCCTGTTCGCGTGAACGCAGTGCATTTGGGCAATTATTTCACATAATGGTACTGGGCGGATTTTTGGTTGAATTAACTGTATTGCCGCCACCGCCGTTGGCGGGCATGGACAGAAAGCAGATTGCAGAAACACTGCACAAAATTGTTTCTGATAAATATATGGAATTAAAAGATAAACCAGTTAAGTAGAAAGAGATTTTATTATGAAAACAGCAATCACACCGACGCGTTCGGAAAATTTCAGTGAATGGTATCAAAATTTGATAACTGCCGCAGATTTGGCGGAAAATGCCCCTGTGCGTGGGTGCATGACGATAAAGCCATATGGTTGGGCAATATGGGAATTAATGCGCGATGAAATGGATCGTCGTATAAAGGCATGTGGTGTTCAAAATGCCCAGTTCCCATTATTAATACCAATCAACTTTTTTAACCGTGAAGCAGAACATGTCGCGGGTTTCGCCAAAGAAGCAGCGGTTGTAACCCATTATCGTTTAAAAATGATTGATGGCACACTGCAACCGGATCCAGATTCAAAATTAACAGAACCATATATTATTCGTCCGACATCTGAAACAATCATTGGGGACGCAATGTCGCGATGGGTTCAATCATATCGTGATTTGCCGTTAAAGTTAAACCAGTGGGTAAATGTTATGCGCTGGGAAATGCGTCCACGCTTGTTCTTGCGTACATCTGAATTTTATTGGCAAGAAGGGCATAACGCGTTCGCCACGCACGATGCGGCAAACGCTGATGCACGCAAAATGCATCAAATGTATGGCGATTATATGCGTGAAGTATTGGCAATTCCGTCAATCATGGGCGAAAAAACCCCCGAAGAAAGATTTGCCGGTGCTGATCATACATACACATTGGAACATATTATGCAGGACGGTCGTGCATTACAGGCGGGTACTTCGCACGACCTGGGGCAACATTTTTCAAAATCTTTTGGAATCCAGTATTTGGATACAGATGGCGCATTAAAACATGCATGGACGACATCGTGGGGTGTATCGACCCGTATGATGGGCAGTTTGTTTATGACACATTCCGATGATGATGGTCTGGTTTTGCCACCCGCCATTGCCCCGTACCAGGTCGTAATTATCCCAATCACGCGCGAAGACACGGCAGATGCCCTGAACGCGTACGCGGAAAAACTGGGGGCGCAACTGCGCGATATGGGGGTGCGCGTGTTGGTTGATACATCTGATATGCGCAGTGCGGACAAAATGTGGAAATGGATTAAGCGTGGCGTGCCATTGCGCGCAGAAATCGGCGCCCGTGAAATGGACGAAAATAATATAACCGTTACGCGCCGTGATTTGGGCAAATCATCCAAACAAACAATGGCGACAGATGCATTTGTTGCGGATGTTAATAACATGTTGGCGCAAATCCAACATGATATGTACGATGCGGTTGTTGCGCGAAATAAAACAATGATTCACGATGTTGCGGATTTGGGCGCGCTGGAATCTGCGCTGGACGGCGGTAAAATTGGATTTTTCCGTATCAAATACGATTTAACCCAAAATGAACAATTTGAATCATTAATGGAAAAATACAAGATTTCGCGCAGATGTTTGGATGATGCCGATCCGACATATGTCTATGTTGCAAAATCGTATTAAAAAATCCCGCAGATGCGGGATTTTTTTATGCTGCGCCACGACCGTTTTCACGAACATGTTCACGCATGCGCATTAAAATCATCATTTGCATTCTCTTTGCTGCATCAGTATATGCATTTTGTGTGATGTTTTGTCCAGATTGATTTTTGTTTTTATCATCATTGACATTATATACCGCAATTGTTTCATTTAATGTTTTCAGCATATCTGATACTTTTGGTGAAACCCGTTTCAGCCATTCTTGCCGTTTTTCTGTTGGCGCATCAATTGTGTCATCGCGATGTGGGCTGGTCATCATTATTTGCGACCATCTGGTATTATGTGCTGCAAATATTTGTCGCATATACATTGCTGCTGGATTTTTTGCATCTTTGGATTCAACAAATTGTTTCATTTGCGCCATTGAATTATACCATGCCCGCCCCAGGTTGCCCCCGCGAAACCAATTAACAGCAGTTAAATTATAAAACAGTTCAAAATATGCGTCCGATATTTTTTTCTTGTCCGCATCTGTTAACTTTTTCTCAGGCGATTTTTGGACACTTGCCCCCGCAATTATTTGCATATATTGATTAAAATCATTATTCATCTTGCGCCCCCTTTGTCTGGTGTTGCCCCTGTTCATATTTATATAGTGCAAAATTTGTATTTGTCAATGGTAATTATTTTTTTGACTTTATTCACATAATATAGCACTCTAAGAACGGCTATATCATAACAACGCACTGTTGCCAATAATGGGCGGGGCGGATATAACCCACAGTCTTGCCAATAATGGGGGCTGTGATTACTTCATCAAAATACAAGGAGTTAAATGATGAAAAACAGTTTAAAATTAGCGGTCGCGGCATCTGTCCTGGCGACACCAGCCATGGCGGCTAATTTAGAAAATCCGTTGTACATGCCAACAGCGGGCGAATTTTATTCAAAAACAGCCGCTGGGCTGATGGTAAAGGTTGCCGACAGTTCCGACGCACATAAATTAAAGGGGCATGACGGGGCAACCGAATTCCCAATTTGGCGCATCCAAGAAGATTTGGGTATCGGTATTACCGATCGCATTGCAATTCGTGGTGCATTTCAATACACACACGATGCTGACATTGACCGCAAGGGATTAAACCATGGTCGTTTGGGACTGATATGGCGTCCGATACAAACGAATGATAATATCGTATTGGATGTTTATGCAGATGCACATTTGGGCGGCATTAACAAAATGCGCGGTGCATATACTGCAACCGGTTTCCAGTATGATAATTATTCAAACGGTCGCTGGGGCGCGGATGTCGGTGTTCGCTTTGGTAAAACATGGAGCAAGCTGACCACCAGCGCATTTGTAGAAGTATTAAAAACATTCGGCAGCAGCAATAATGTTATTGAGGTTTCTGGATTGTCGGTTCCTGTTTCTGGTATAGGTATGGTTCCTGTATCTATGGCTGGTGTTCCGGGTGAAATATCTGTTGATTTAAAGTCAACCACAGAAATTAACTTTGGTTTGAATGCATTTTACCAGATTAACGATCGTTGGTCATGGGGTGCCGGCTTTAAATACAATCATCATGCAGACAATGGTGTAAAAAGTCTGGCAACAGATATTAATTATAATCCTGCATATGAAGCACTTGCAAAACCAGCGATTGATAAGTTAATTGCCGGTTTATCTGACATGAACGATGGTTTTGATGAATACATTGTTACATTGTCGGTTGCAAACCAATTGACAGATAATGTCCAGGTTGCCCTGTACGGTGAATATACATTTGATACCGCGCATGCAAATTCGCAAAACGGTACAGATGTCAAAGCCGAAGTTGGCGTTCGTTTGAACCTGGCATTCTAAAAATAAAAAACAAATTAACATATATTGGACATATTTTCGCCGGACATTGTGCCGGCGAAAATACTTTTATCATTCATCTTTTTATGATATAATGGGCTAAAAGGAAAATGGAAAGGCTATGAAAAAAGTCAGCTTTCTTGCCGCAATAACAGGTTTTTTATTCGCCGCCGGTGGTTCGGCATTTGCTGTGTACCCTGTATATACCGGGTACCAGGGTACCAATGCCCAGGGTCAGGTTGTATATTTACCAACAACGGCGGGAACAACTGTGGTAAATCCAAATGCGGTTGTTACAACAAATGCCGTAAATGCCGCCAGTCCGACCCGTATAACTGGATCGTTGCCACGCGTTGGATCAAATGCAACGGCTGCGGGGCGCCAGTATTATGAACCAACTGATTTTGATCGGTTGGCGGACAGTGGACTGTATGTTGGTTTATCTGTTGGTTATTCTGCCAGTATCAGTGGATCTATGATTGCGGATTATATGGGTGAACAAAACGCATGGTTTGTCCCCGGCGCGTTTCAAGAGGCTGACTTTAACACCGATACTGTAATTCCATTGCAATTATCGGTTGGTGCGTCAATTAATAACGATTTGCGTATTGATTTTTCATACTTGCGTTATTCTGGTATTTCATACCCCAGTGTTGTCCAATCTGCGGACGGTGTTGGTGGGTATGTTGAGGCAACAGTTGACGGTGGCGCAATTACCGCAAACGCAACGATGTTGAATTTGTATTACAATATTGATTCATATACTGGGTATCTGGCGGGCGGTATGTTGCGCCCATATGTTGGTGTTGGCGTTGGTATTTCATTAAATACAATTGCAGACTATGTCGTATATGATAATACATTTTATTCAGAAATGGATCCGGGTGCCGCCGGTGCGGGCGATTTAACGGGTATTTCCGATGTTTATGCATATCACAATGGTGGCACCGCAGAACAGTTGGCATTCGCCCTGGAAGCGGGGCTGACAACCGAACTGGACGGCGGAATGAAATTGGATTTCTTTGTCAGATACGCCAATCTGGGCAAGGTTAAAACATCGGGCAGTATTATCGTTTCCCAGACAGAATGGCTGGGCGATGGCGCGGGCAGTGAATATCCCGCCCCATATGACAGTGTATTTCATTATACAAACTGGTATGAAAGTGGTCGGTTAAGCACAATTGATTTAGGTATCAGATTGCGTCTGCAATTTTAATTGACGCCACCAATCGGGGGAGAGATGAAAACCAACAACAGACATTCGATTTTGCATTATTCTTTATTTGCCGCATTGATTGGTATTATGCCAATGGCGGCATTTTCTGCAATTCGTGTTGGTAATCATTCGCGCAGCTATGCAGAAGCATATAATCAAGTAAATGCCCAGGTTGCGGCGGCAAATTCTGCGCGTGTAAATGCGGCGGGTGTGCAAACTGGAACGGTTGCACCAGTTGCCACAACAGTCGCCCCGACGAATGCGACGCAGTCTGAATCCGCGGAAACAGTTGAATTGCCCATTCGGGTTGCAAATGCCGACCTGGCAAAGCAAATTATAAATAATGATCCGGCTGCATCAGTTACCATGGGGCAACTGGACAGATGTGCCATGATATACCCCAATGGTGAATTTGAATGGTCGCGCCCGGCATTGGGATTGGGGGCGGGCGGTGGTTCAACATGTGTTGCGGTGGTTGAATTGCGCGGATATCAAATGGGTGAAAATGGTTCGGATTTGGTATTGGCGCGCGCAACATTGGCATCAGGCGACAGTATAAAATGCAATATATCTGAATTCCCAGATGCAACACATAATAATTCTATTACGGGTAATGTTGTTGTTCCAGCAGATAATCCACCCACTATGGCGGATGTCGAACAGATTATGAACGAAGAACAAAAACAAAATGCCGGATTAAAAATTGCCGCCGGTGCAATATTGGGTGGCGTGTTCGGCAATATTGCGGGGGCGAATGACTTGGGCGAAGATGGCTTGTTGGGTACCAGCCGTGGAAAAATGCAGGGTACTGCCATTGGCGCATTATCTGGTGCGGCATTAATGGCGGGCAATTCATATGCAGGCAAGAAAGCCGGCGATACAATTTTATCAACTGGTGTAAATGCCGCCGCGGGCAGTTTGATTGGCAATATCGCGGCAACGGGTGATTCTGTATTAAGAATCGAAGACTGTACTGTTGCTGGTCGTAATACCAGTTGCCTGTGGGGAATGTTGGTTACATCGCGTCCATTAACTGGTGCGGAAACCGCATTTTATAATACCACAACCCAGGAAACATATGTTTGCGATGGGCAAATGCAGAACTGTAAAAACGAAGAATTAGTTTCCATACAATTGGAAGCATATCCAAATGTAAATATTGATGAAGTTATAGAAACACAATTCCAAGAAATTATATCAAAGCCCGAAAATCAATATTTTATGTCGAATGCAAATGGTGTAATCAGTTTTGTTCACGCGCCCAATGCTGAAAAACAGGGTGTCAATGTTGATGCCAGCAAAGGTATATTTGCAAAATTATCCGATGGTGGTCATATTGATAGAAAAATTCCAGCAGTGATACCCGATGTCCAAGACAAAGCATTTGGTATGAAACAATCTGATTGGCGTGAATGGAAACGCACCCACCAGTCTGGCGTCATAATTTACGGGCGCAGTACCCAGGGTCAATCATACGATTTATCTGACACAGTCGAATATTCAATAAATGACTTTTACCCCATGATGGTTGATGCATCAGACGGCGGCATAATTGATTACAGCAACAAGGCGCGCCTGAAAACAACATTAATTGGCGCGGGTGCGGGTGGTGCAATGGGTGCATTTGTCGGGTACCAGGGCGCACAATCTGATATTGAAAATCGTTGGACCGCCGCGGTTCGCGAATACAATGATTCTTTGACCAAGTTTTATTGTGCAACGGGTAATCGGTACCTCAGCAAGTATAACGATGTTGTATATATACCAGAAATCGCATCAGAATAAAAAACGGGGCATTGCCCCATTTTTTATGATATAATTTATATTATTATTAATGGGGGGATAAAATTAATGAAAGTTGCAATTATTGGTGTTGGCACGGTTGGTTCGGCGGTTGCGACCGCGATAAAAAATACAGGCTGTGTACATGAAATTGTTTTATATGATCGCGATGGGTTGCGTGCGCGCGCTGCTGCCGAAGATTTGGACCATGCCGCCAGTTTTGGTTTCGATGTAAAAATTACCGCGGTCAGTAATTATCGCGGCATTCGTGGCAGTGAAATTGTTATCATTGCCGCCGGCGCAAATCAAAAGCCCGGTGAATCGCGCATGGATTTACTGAATAAAAACGCGGCGGTTATTCGTGATATAATTCCGCATGTTATTGCGAATGTTGATACAAAAACTGTAAAGATAATGATTTTAACAAATCCATTGGATGTTATGGTCATGTTGGCGCAAAAGTTATCAAAAATATCGTCATCGCGCGTAATTGGTACGGGTGCAATGCTGGATTCGGCGCGCCTGCGCACAATTTTATCACGCCAATTTGGTGTATCAACGCAATCAATAAACGCGTATGTTTTGGGCGAACATGGCGACAGCAGTGTTGTTGACTGGACATCAGTTACAGTTGGGGCATTAAGTTTGGATGAATTTTGTCGCCAGACAAAAATATCATTACCGGCAACAACGCGTAATACAATAACACATCGTGTGCGTAATGCGGCATATGAAATAATCCGTGGTCGTGGTGCAACATGGGATGGTATTGGTGCCGCGGCGGCTGATTTATTACGCTGTATTGTAAATGATGAACGGCGTATATTAACGGTCTGTTGTGTATCTGGCAACGGTGCCGATATGGTTGCAATGTCATTGCCGCGCATTGTTGGGGCATCTGGCATTGTGGCAACATTGCGCCCGAAATTATCCGCATCAGAATCTGCCGCATTACGCCGCAGTGGAAAAATAATTCGCAAGAATTATGATTCGATAATATAAGTTATAACGGATAACAATCCGATTTAAACATGCCATCGCCATGTGTTATAGTGCCTGTATGGGGGCTTTATCATGGCGGATTTTACAATCACATACGATATTTTTCCCGATGGTCTGGGTTTTTATGCAAATTGCGATGGTCGTCATGTTGGTGAAATTACATTTGTTCGTGTTGGTATTGATAAAATGATAATTGATCATACCAGTGTTGATGATAAATATCGCCGGGCGCATGTCGGATTGAATCTGGTCCGCCATGCCGCAGATTTGGCGCGCGCCCAACATCGCAAGGTTATAACCATGTGTCCATTTGCGCGTGCGATGTTTTGTCGATATCCTGAATTTGATGATGTGCGTTTCCTGCATACCCGATAAGATAATTATATTTTCTTGAATGCAAATTTATTTTTTATTAACATTCCGCGCAAAGGGGGATTGGTTATGAACCGCAAATTGCGCGCATGGTTGGTTTTCTTGATATTTTTGAATGGATATATCAGTTTATCATTGGAATTGGTTGTTTTACGCCAATTGTCTTTCTGGGTCGGATCCAGTGCCGTTATCACCAGTATTATTATGGGGACATTTCTGGGGTTTATGTCATTGGGGTATTTTCTGGGGGAATCCAAGAAAATCGCCGGTAAAAGCATTCGGAATATTTTATGTGCCAGTTTTATGGTAATTGCTGCATTGGCATTATTGGCATCCAGTTTCCCGTTTGTTTTAAAATATTTCGTATGGCTGTACCAGTGGGGAATCACATCCAGCATTATCCAAACATTTATTTATTCGTTTATATTTTTATCTGTTGGACCATTTTTATTTGGATTCAATACAACATTACTGTCGCGTTGCCTGCATCGATATAATACAAATTATACCGGCAACATAATGGCGTGGGATACAATTGGATCGGTACTGGGGTCATTGCTGACGACATTGATTTTGATGCCATTTGTCGGTGTAAATAATACGGTTATATTAATTGTGTTATTGGCATCTGTTGCGGCAATAATAACGCGTCCAAAATGGTGGACGATATTAATTTGTGCATTAATTTTGATTCCGACATTAATGGTTAATCGTAATTCTGTTTTGCGGGACCGGTATGGTATTTTGGTTAACAATGCAAATTCAACAATATCTGTAATGCAAAATGGCGATATTCGTATTTTAAATATGAATGGATTGCCAATGTCAATATATGGTCCAAAAAACGGTGGTACCGCAGATTATATAACATACATAAACAGAAATTTTATATATACAATGCCAAATGACAGACCCCGTAAAATTCTGGTCTTGGGTGCGGGCGGATTTACCGCAGGATTAGATGATACATTTAATGATTATACCTTTGTAGACATTGAACATACATTGCGCGATGTTTCTGAAAAATATTTCTTGGGACGCAAATTAACCCCGAACAAAAAGTTTGTTGTCCAAGACGCCAGTCAGTTCTTGAAAAACACAAACGAACAGTATGATTTAATATTGGTTGATGTCTATTCAAATTCATTCCAGGTTCCCGAAGGTTTTATCACCGCGGAATTTATGCAGCGTGTAAAATCACGCATTGCCCCAAATGGGATATTGCTGATGAACATGATTGTCAGTGTATCATACCGTGATAAATATACCCAGGTATTTGATAACACATTCCACACGGTTTTCCCATATAATACCCAGCGCCAGTCTGTTGGATTCACAAACCCATGGATTGGGGATGACATAATGAATGTTATTTACATATGGTATAATCGTGAAAATGATGGTCGAATATATACAATAAATAAAACGCCGGTGATTTATGATCGGTATGCAAAATGATAAAAAATCGGGGGAATTCCCCGTTTTTTATTGCGGAAATTTATCTTGTGGAAAGTGTTAAATTAATAGTGTATAATACACAGTGGTGTGGGTTGTTCCTGTACTGAGTCTTTACAAGCTCTTAATAAGCGCCAGTGATGGCGAAAAATATTTCCAACTAATACAGGGTTGGAGTGTGGTGAATATACTGAATAACCACGCAATACTTGATGATTGTTAGAAGCTCCAGCCCACTGGTATTTTCCGGTGGAATTTTTTTAACAACGGGGGATTTATGACGAATAAAGAACTGTATGATATATTTACTGTACGAACAACAACAATACCACCAAAATGGTTGTATTATCAAAAACTGGGACAGGTTTTGCGTGAAATGCGTACAGATGCCAATATTACCCCAATGCATATTATGCGTGATTTAGATATTTCGCCCGATGAATTACGCGAATATGAATCAGGAATGCGTGAAATATCTATTTATGATTTATTAAACCTGTTAAGTTATATGGAAAACCCACAATCAGAAAAATAGGGGACCACAGCCCCCATTTTTTATTTCCCATATTTTAAGTTTTCAATTACAAAATTCCAATTTACCATATGGTTCAGAAATGCATCGATAAAATCGGCGCGTCTGTTTTGATAGTCCAGATAATACGCATGTTCCCATACATCCAGCGCCAATATCGCGCGCATTCCATGCGCCATTGGGGTATCTGCATTTGCAGTGGTCATAATTTTTAAATTGTTGCCATCTGTGGCAACCCATGCCCAACCACTGCCGAACACACCGGCGGCGGCAGATTTAAATTCATCGCGGAATTTGTCCGCCCCACCAAATGCATTTGCAATTTCATCTGGCACCGCGCCACCACCATTTGGGGTCAGACAACGGAAAAAGAAATCATGGTTAAACACCTGGGCGGCATTATTAAAAATCTTTTTCGCGTTTTCATCCGTTGCAGATTCAATAATGATTTTATCCAATGGCATATCGGCATACTTTGTATTTGCCGCCAGGTCATTTAAATTCTTGATATATGTTGCCAAATGCTTGCCATGATGACAATTCAGTGTATCCACAGACATATATGGTGCCAATGCAGATTCATCAAATTGTAATGGAAATTGTGTTAATGAAAACATGCTTTATTCTCCCTTGGTTTTTTTATAATGAAAATATGGCATTCGTCCGTGGAAAAAACAACAGAAAAATTTTCCGGGTAATATATTAAAAATGGCTTGCACCAATGGGACCAGATTTTTATAATCCAATCATGATAAAAGGAGAAAATATGAAAAAATTATCAATACTATCGGCATTAACAGGATTGGTATTTTGCGGTGCGGCATCTGCGGCAGATATAACAATGTACTATTCCCCAACATGTCCACATTGTCATCATGCGCGGGAATTTTTTGTTAACAAGATTGTATATGAATACCCAGATGTTCGCGTGGTCCAGGTTAATGTTATGGACCAAACCAATTTACCGATGTTCCAAAAAGTACTGGAAAAATGTAATTATGACAGCGGTGGCGTGCCGGTAATTGTTGTTGGTGATAAATGTTTCCAGGGATACGCCGAATTCATGGACCAGGAATTGCGTGATGCAGTCGAAGTTGATATGTCCGACAGTGATAAAAAACAGGCTGCTGAAAATAAAAAGGCATTAGAGGCGGATCCAGATGGATATCGTGCAAAACATTCTGACCGTCAACAGGCGATTTCTGAATATAATGCCGCCGCGGCAGCAGCAGCTGAAACTGAAAAAAAAAATAACAATGGGTCATCAATCTATTTTTACGCACTGTTAATTGTATTGGTTGCCGCATTGGGATTTGTCCTGATACGAAAAGATAAAAAGAAAAAATAAACAAAAAGTTTATCTATTTAATTATCAGGATGCATCATGTTTGATTTAACAACATTGGATTATATATATGTGGGCGTCATTTTGGCGTCCACCGTATGGGCCAGTATTCGCGGTGGTGTTTACGAAACAGTCGCAACATTATCATGGGTTGTTGCGGCATTTGCGGCACGATTTATTTCACCATGGTTGGATAAATTACTGCAAAGTTGGTTTGATTTATCCGAATCCACGGTTGGAACACTGGTCGCGTCATATTTCATTGTATTTTTTGTAATATTGTTGCTGGTTGGATTCTTGAACCAACGTCTGCGCGAAAAAATCCAAGACAGCATGATGAAGGTTACGGACAGGACGCTGGGGGTAATATTTGGTATAATCCGTGGTATTGTAATTATGGGCATCGTTTACTGGATTTCATTGTGGTATTATTCTGATGCACCGGCGTTACCAAAATGGGTATCTGATGCGCGTACGCGCCCAATTATGCAATTAACCGCGGTTAAATTGGATGAATGGTTTTTCCCCGGCCCCGGCAGTAAATTACTGGCGCGGGATATGACCGGTACTCGTGAAACAATTGAAATTTATAAAAATTTAATTAATCCGGCGGTGTCTGATGATAAAACTGATACCGATGCAACAGATGAAACAGGATATAAATCATCTGAACGAACCGCGCTGGAAAATCAATTATTGCAAATTGAAACCGCGGCGCGTGCCGCAGAACAACGGGCGTCAAGTGCCGACAGTGCGGATGCCATGCCATCTGATACGGACAGCGTGGATGATTCCGGCGAAACGGTTGATTCTGTTGGTGATATGATTGAAAATCTGAATCTGGCAGAATAAAAATAACTTTTAATTGTACTTTTAACACCCGCCCATTTGTGGCGGGTTTTTATTCCTGGTGATTTTTTTATTTCATGCGTTCACAATATTTGCATATGGGGGAAATATGAAAAAAACAATTATAACTTTTACAATATTATTATTTGCATTGCCATATGTCGCACATGCAAAAGATAACGCAGCGCGTGGTGTAAATCCTGCCGATAACCTGACCAAGATAGAACTGTTGCCACAATTGCGTGCATTTGGCGATTCTTCAATGACTTCATTAACATTAAAGTATGATAAAGCCATCAGGAAAGTCTTTGGTATAAATGCAGAATTGCCGTTATTGCGATACAGTGGATATGGCGCATCCGACAATGGAATCGGCGATTTAACCGTTCGCGCCCGTGCGCAACATACATGGGGGCGGCATACTGTAATCGGTGCCGGGGAATTTATTTTACCAACCGCCACCGAAAATACATTGGGCGCCCAGCAATATACATTTGACCCGATACTGGGCTATGTTTATTCGTTTGGTCATAATATATTCGGTGCGCTGGTTGCGAAACAGTATATTTCATTGCATAACACAGAACCCAGTTTTTCCCCAGATATAAATCAGGGACAATATCGAATGTTGCTGGGGTATGCATCGCAACGCGGCTGGTGGATGCTGGCAGACCCCCAGATTTGGATAAACTTTGAAACCGGACATCAAGAAATCTTGGCTGAATTTGAACTGGGGACAATGCTGAATCAAACCACTGGGGTATGGGTGCGCGCGGGACATCGATTGGGGGGTAATTGGCATCGTAATGATTGGACTGTATTAATGGGTATCCGATTTATGCGATTTTAATTTTGTCGGGATTCGTTCCTGATGATTTTGTATGCAAAATCCGTCAAAATAAGATTATATCAAAAGGAGAGATAAATGTTTTTAAAATCAAAAATTGGATTAACAATATTTGCCCTATATGAAATTATTGCAATAATGTTGCTGCATTGTTCGCGTACATGCGATGCAATGTTTGGAACAATGTTTTGCGATGATCATGTGTTTAAATACTTTGTTGTATGTGTTGCATTTCCATTAATAGTATTTTTAATCGTTATGTGGATTATGGAAATAATAAAAAAAATTCGCCGCCGTCATTCATTATTGTACAAGGCAAAACATGTCGTATCTGATATGGCGTCTAATTTAAAAGACCGTGTATCTGAAAATGTTTCCGTGCGCGATGTCGAAAAAATGATAACAGCGGCATTATTGCTGGGGATAAAGAAATATGCAGATAAAAATCCGCGTGCGCGTGGCATAATAAATGAAATCATGGGTAAAAATTATGCCGACTTTACGGATACAGAATACGCTGAATACGCCGAATATGATGACACAGATGACGACGATGATGAATATGATGATAATAAAAATATGCGTAATAACAAATCGCGCAAATCCCAGTCTAAAAATAATAAAAAGAAAAAATAACAAAAACGCCCCATTTGGGGCGTTTTCAGTTTTTCTGGGCATCCGTGATACGACCATTTAATTTTGTCATATACATAATAAACAAACGCCACCATCATGGCGGCGTATTTATCCTGGTGCCAGTTGTCGGATTTGAACCAACGACCTACTGATTACAAATCAGCCGCTCTACCAACTGAGCTAAACTGGCAACATGCCATACTATATCGTGTCGCTATATAAATTTCAAGTTAAAAATTCATAATTTGCTTGCATTATTCAAATAACAGTAAAAAATATAATCATGATGATTAAATTACCTGAATTATTGGCGCCGGCGGGTACGCTGGATGCTTTTAAAACCGCCATTTTATATGGTGCAGATGCTATTTATGCTGGTTTGCCGGGTTTTTCAATGCGGGCGCGCGCAAAAATCACAACCGATGAAGTCAAGGCTGGTATTGAACTGGCGCATGCCGCGGGGCGTAAAGTATACCTGGAATTTAATTTATTCGCACATGAACGCGACTTTGTAAATATGCCGCGGGTCAGTGAAATTATTAATTATTTAACCCCAGATGCGCTGATTGTTGCCGACCCCGGGGTTATGATGTGGGTGCGTGAACATCACCCAGAAATCCCGATACATATATCGACCCAGGCAAACATTTGTTCTGCTGAATCAGTTAAGTTCTGGCAGGCTGCTGGTGCCCGTCTGTGTGTGCTTGCACGCGAAGTTTCACACGATGAATTTAAAATAATTCGTGAAAAATGCCCAGATGTTGGACTGGAAATATTTATTCATGGTGCAATGTGTATGTCTTATTCTGGACGCTGTCTGTTATCTAATTTTATAACCGGTCGCCCGGCGAATCGTGGCGCATGCGCACAACTATGTCGATGGAAATACGATGTTATATTGCGTGAATGTGAATCAGGCATTGAAATGCCAATTGATGAAGATTCGCGTGGCGCATATATTATGAATTCGCGCGATTTATGTCTGATGCCGCGCCTGCGCGATGTTTTAGAATCACATCCAGATTCATTGAAAATAGAAGGGCGCAACCGCAGTGAATATTATGTTGGTTCGGTGGTCCATGCGTATCGATGTGCAATGGATGCGTATGCGCGCGATCCTGAAAAGTTTAATCCTGCGCCGTTTATGAATATGCTGAATCGGATGGAGTCGCGCGGATATACCACGGCATTTTTTGATGGGAATCTGGGACCAGATGCCCATAATTATGAAACCACGCGCAGTACATCCGCATGGCACGCGGCGGGTGTTATAACCGCGGTGGACGACGAAAAAATAACCCTGGAATTACGTAATGAAATAAAGCAGGGTGATGAAATAACATTCATATTGCCAAACATTGCCACGGACATAACAGTGCAATTACCCCAGATTATAAATGCCCAGAATGGTGAATCTGTGCCAAAGATGTCGGCGGGGCAACGCAACAGTTTAATTATACCGCGTCAATGGATAAACAGCGCAGATTACCAGAAATTTGTTCCATATGTACTGGCGACCAAGAAAAAATAATCCCCCAAACGGGGAAATTTTTATTTGATTAATTTGCCCATTGCAACCGCGGTATCCCCCATACGATTAGAGAATCCCCATTCGTTGTCATACCATGCTGTTACATGAACCAGTTTATCGCCCAAAACCTTGGTCTGGGATGCATCAAATATTGAACTGTGTGCATCACCTTTGAAATCAACGGATACCAATGGTTTATCGTTGTATCCAAATGTTTTGGATTCTGCCGCGCGCATTGCTGCATTAACTTCATCAACGGTTGCATTTTTCGCCAGATTCACAACCAATTCAACAACAGATACATCTGGGGTCGGAACACGAATTGCCATTCCATCCAATTTTCCTGCCAGTTTTGGCAATACCAGCCCGATTGCCTTGGCGGCACCGGTGCTGGTCGGAATCATGGACAGCGCGGCTGCGCGTGCGCGACGAAAATCTTTGTGATTTTTATCCAACAATTGTTGGTCGCCCGTGTACGCATGTACCGTTGTCATCCATCCAGATTCAATTCCAAATGTATCATCCAGTACCTTTGCCACCGGTGCCAGACAGTTTGTTGTACATGATGCATTTGATACAATTAAATCATCGGATGTTAATGTATCTTGATTCACGCCGAACACAATTGTTTTATCTGCGCCCGCCGATGGTGCCGAAACCAATACGCGTTTTGCCCCGCATTCCAAATGAACGCGTGCTTTATCCGCTGCGGTAAAGATACCAGTGCATTCCATAACAACATCAATATCCATTTCGCGCCATGGCAGTTTTGTTGGGTCTTTTTCCGCAATGCATTTAATTTTTTGATTGCCAACAATGATATATTCACCATCCAGTTTTACATCCATTGGCAATTTACCATGTACAGAATCATACTGTAATAAATATGCATTTTGTTCCGCCGGCGCCAGGTCATTTACTGCAACAAATTCAATATCATCGCGACCAGATACCAATGCCGCGCGCAAGACCAAGCGACCAATACGACCAAATCCGTTTATAGCAACTCTTACTTTTGACATTTTTGTTTCCTTTCTTTTTTCTTTATTGGACGGGTGTATTTTAGCACCATGGGAAAATTGTGCAATCTGAAAATTTAATTATTGTTATCTGTTTGAATTCAGATATAATTCCCGCAAATGGACATGCATGAATCATATATTATTACTGGACCGACGGCATCGGGTAAATCTGAATTTGCCCATCGGTTGGCACGCGAAATTGGCGGTGCAATCATAAATTGCGACAGTGTTCAAATATACCGCGGCATTGAAAATATATCTGCCAGTCCATTTGCCGGGCGCGATTTAAGCGATTGTATTGATGGGGTGCCATACCGGTTGTTTTCTGTATTAGATTTGTCAACACAAATCAGTGTTGCGGATTATCTGACCATGGCGCGCCGTGAATATGATGCGGCGCGCGCATTGGGAAAAATACCGATTTTTGTTGGTGGTACGGGATATTATATAAATGCGATATTAAATGGTATATCGCCAATGCCCGATGTTTCGCCTGATGCCCGATGCCGTGCGCGCGAAATGGTTGTATCTGATATTGGCGCGGCACGAAAATTATTACCGCCTGAATTTACCGCCACAGACCCCCAGCGTATTTCCCGCGCATTAGAAGTATTTTTATCAACAGGTCGTCATTTAACCGATTTTCAATCTGCACCGCGTACCGGCGCAATTACACCAACGCCATATAAAATTTTAATTAATCCGCCGGTGGAAATTGTTCGTGCGCGAATATCCGCGCGCATACCAAAGATGATTCATGGCGGCGCATTGGACGAAGCACGCGCGATAATCACCAACGGATGGAATGAAAATCGTGCAATTGGTGCAACCCAGCTGTGTGCATACCTGCGCGGTGAAATATCAATGGACGAATGTGTACAAAATTGGATAACAAAAACCAACCAATATGCAAAAAGACAGCGAACATGGTTTCGTACCCAGTTCGCTGCTGATATCGAATTATCAAATATCCCTGTTTAACGACGCTTAATAATGACCGTTTCGATAATATGAATATGCACGCGTTGATTGTCTGTGAATTTGCGCGCAGCATCATCAATATTTTTTTGTTTGTTTCTGGATTGGCGTTTATAAGTTTTTTGTCGTTGCTCGCGTTTGCGGCGTGCGATTGATTGTTGGGTCAGCAAGTTTTGTATATATGCCGATTGATTATACAGGGCATCAAATAACAACATTTTTGCCTTTTTCCGTGTATGAACATTTGGATTTTTCATTGTATATGCCGACAGATAATCTGCAATTTCTTTGATTAATGCCTGTAAAAATTGTGGATTCGTTGAATTAGAATCGCGCCCATCCAGTGTTCTGATAAATATTTTTGTTTTAAAAATTAAAAAATCTTCAACTGTTTTTGAATATGGAAATAAATTGCGCCATGTATTTAGTATTTCATTTGGGTTTGCATACGATGGACCATATTCTTCCAGTACCAGTTTTGTTATATATTTTACATATTGTGAAAAAGTACGCTGTGCGGCGGTTTGTTGTTGCCAATTTTTATTCATGATTTGTATCCTTGGTCAGATTAACATACATGCATAATACACAAAATATATGTTTTGTCAATTTTATTTATTCGCATTACCTGCTATGGATTTATATTGTGCCATGACCGCGATTTGAAACCCAGAATTTTGCATTTTTTTTGAAAATGCGACAGTATTTCTGAATTCTGTATCCAGTGTTCCCCACCCAGAATATTCCCAATCAATCAGTCCAACAATTTGCATAGTTTTTTTATTAACGATTATATTATTGCATATATCATTATGGTTCCATCCGTCACCATCACCATCGCCGCGTAAATCATCAATTTCATGTGGGCGGGCATTATGTACCGCATATATAAATTCTGCAATCTGTTTACCCCAATGCCATGCATTTTCAGTAATAACCCTTTCTGGGAACGCATTTAAATTATGCCCGGGGATAAAGTCATATTTATAGAAAGTATATCCGCCGGCTTTTACAATTTCAATTTTTGGTATCCGCAGTGGTGAAATATTTGCAAATGCATCGGTTATACGCTTTTCCCGCATAATTTTTTCGATTGGAATTGATTTATCAAAAAATTTTCTGATTTTAAAAACATATTTTTTATCAACAATAAATCCGATATTCCAACCGCCTTTTATCATTTTTGTATGGCGAAAGTTTAATTCTGGATATTTTTTTCGCAGTGCATTATATTTTTGTCGCCAATCAAACAGTTTGTTTTTACGAATTTTTTTTCGCAAATTTCGGTTTGGTATTAATCCACACAATAAATCGCATATTTCAAAAAATTGTTTCCACAGCATATTTGTGCCTTTATAAAAATACTTAATAAATGGTATTGAAAAAATAGAAAAAAGCAAGTACCTTGTAATCATGTTTAATGCGGGGGATATTGTAAAAGTTTTAATACCAAATGTTGCCAATGCGGGATATGATTATCGTTTAACCGCGCCGGCAGATTTGGGTACATTCGTGCGTGTAAATGTTATGCGTCGACCATATATTGGCGTGGTATATGGCATTGGCGACAGTGGTTTGGCGCCGGAAAAAATTCGTGATACAACAGATGTTTTTCCATGGCATTTATCCGTGTCTGATTTGCAATGGATTCAGAAAATGTCAGATTGGACATTAATGACGCCGGGTGCTGTTTTACGGTTAATTGTAAATGTCCCTGATGCATTTTCGCCGCCGCGTACAGAACAATTATATGGATACGATTTTGAATCAAATGTTCGTATGACTGATGCCCGTCAATCGGTTGCCGATGCATTTGCATCAAATGATAATGAACCAATGTCTGCATCCGATATTCAAAATATTGCACATGTCAGTGCGGCGGTTGTAAAAACAATGATTAATCGTGGTGTTTTAATTCCGCGTGATACCCGCACACGCGATGCAAATGATTTCGATTATAAATATCAAGACATGGGAACTGTTCAATTAAATACGGAACAATCCGCCGCCGCCGCCGAAATTGCCGCCGCAATAGACAATGGTGGCTATTCCGCATTTGTACTGGACGGCATCACCGGCAGTGGCAAGACCCAGGTCTATTTTGATGCGGCATGGCGCGCATACAGTCATGGTAAATCAGTATTGTTAATGATGCCTGAAATCGCCCTGACTGCGCAATTTATATCACGATACGAACATCGTTTTGGGGCGCCCCCGGTTGTCTGGCACAGTAATTTAACCGCCGCGCGTCGCCGCGCAATTTGGCGGGGCGTTTTGACCGGAAAAATCAGAATGGTTGTTGGCACGCGCAGTGCGCTGTTTCTGCCATGGCAAGATTTGGGATTAATTGTTGTTGATGAAGAACATGATACATCGTATAAACAAGAAGATATGGGAAACTATCATGCGCGTGATATGGCGGTACTGCGTGCAAAAATTTCCGGTTTCCCGATTGTCTTGACCAGTGCGACCCCGTCGGCTGAAACATTGCAAAATGTTGCCGATGGCAAGTATCGCTGTTTGAAATTAACCGCGCGTTTTGGCGGGGCAACGGTGCCAACAATTGAAACGATTGATATGCGTGCCAATCGCCCATTGCCATATAATTTACCGTCTGATGATGACGCCGCCGCCCCACAAAATGGATATTTGTCGCCAAATTTGTGTAATGCAATCCAAGAAACATTGAATGCGGGGCGCCAAACAATGCTGTTTATAAATCGGCGTGGATTTGCCCCAATTGTCCAGTGTAAAAAATGTGGCTGGGTTGCCCAGTGTCCGGATTGCAGTGTTGGCATGACATACCATAAACATATGGGGAAATTATTATGCCATATGTGTGGGCGTATGGCACCAATGCCAACCAAGTGTCCAAATTGTGGGGATAATGTTTCATGCCGTGGGGCAGGGCTGGAAAAAATCCAAGAAGAAGTTTCAATAAAATTCCCATCTGCGCGCACGGCACTGGTATCCAGCGACACAATAATATCGCGCCAGGCGCTGGAACGCATTGTTCATAAAATGGAAAACGGCGAAACAGATATTGTAATTGGTACCCAGATTTTAGCCAAGGGTCACCATTTCCCAAACTTAACCCTGGTGGGTGTTGTGGACGCGGACATGGGGTTGTTTGGTACTGATTTTCGTGCCGCCGAACATACATTTCAACAATTATTCCAGGTTGCCGGTCGTGCCGGTCGTGGTGATGCACCGGGACGGGTTTTGTTACAAACATATCAGCCAGAAAATCCGGTTTTAACCGCAATATGTAATGGGGATCGGGATGCATTTATGGCGTCTGACATGGCGGCGCGGCGCGCGGCAAAGATGCCACCATATGGTCAATTAATTGCGGTTATTATTGAATCACAGCGTGAAACAGTATTAAAGAAATTCTGTGCTGATTTATCTGCCGCGGCACCAACCGCCGCAGGCGTAAAAATAATGGGACCAATCGCCGCCCAAATTTACCAGGTTCGCAACTGGTACCGCATGCGTTTTCTGGTCGCCGGCGACGCCCGCGCAATGTTGCAGCCATTGGTACGGCACTGGATTGATAAAGTTCGCACCCCATCAAATGTTCGGGTAAAATTGGATGTAAATCCGCAAAACTTTATGTAAAAAATCCCGCGTAATGCGGGATTTTTTTAACCATTTATTATTTCCATCACGCGCCGCGGCACATCTGTGATTGCAACGCGTTCCTGGACCATTGTATCACGATGACGCATGGTTACGGTATTATCTTCCATTGTTTGATGGTCTACTGTGATACATACCGGGGTGCCGATTTCATCATGCCGGCGATAGTTTTTACCAATATTTCCCGAATTTTCCAATTCAATGCGTCCAATATGTAATTTACGCAAATCATTTTCAATATTATTTGCGATGGTTAACAATTCTGGAACATTGCGCACCAGTGGTATAACCGCCGCCTTGACCGGCGCCAACGATGGTTTCAGTTTTAATACCAATCTGGATTTGCCGTCTGGTAATTGTTCATCGGTGTATGCATCCAACATTACCGCCAACATTGCGCGATTAACCCCCATCGCGGTTTCAATTACATATGGGATAAAGTTTTCCCCGGTTTGCGGATCACTGTACGACAACTTTATTGTACTGTCTTTGTTTTCCATAACATGCGCATTAATTTTAAATTCAGATTGCGCCTTGGTATGTGACCCCAGGTCAAAGTCTTGACGGTTATGAATACCTTCGACTTCATCAAATCCATCAGGGAATTCATATTCGATGTCGCCCGCCGCTTTGGCATAATGCGCCAGTTTTTCATGTGGTGTAAAGCGCAATTTTTCCGCCGGAATTCCCAATACATTTATCCACCAATCCATACGAATTTTTTTCCACATCTCAAAGTATTTTTCGTCATCGGCGGGATTGACAAAGTACTGCATTTCCGCCTGTTCAAATTCACGCATGCGAAACACAAATCCGCGTGGTGAAATTTCATTACGAAACGCCTTGCCAATTTGGGCAATACCAAACGGTAATTTGTGCGGACGCGCATCCAAGACATTTTTAAAGTTTACATATGTTGTGGTTGCTGTTTCCGGACGCAGATATGCATTTATTGCGCCATCCGCCATTGCCCCAATTGACAGTCCCATCATCAACTGGTACGCGCGTGGTTCTGTTAAATCCGTGCTGCCACAGTTATCGCATTTGGTTGGGTCTTTCATTTTATCCTGACGCATGCGGGCGCCACACTTTTTGCATTCAACCAATGGGTCTGAAAAACTGCTTTCATGCCCAGAATATTTCCACATTAACCGATTGCTGATTAACGCTGCGTCCAATCCTTCGATATCATTGCGGGAATAAACCATGGCATTCCACCATGCATTGCGAATGTTTTTCATCAGTTCAACACCGTACGGACCATAGTCATACGCACCGCCCAATCCGCCATATATTTCGGACCCTGTGAAAATAAAACCACGCCGCTTGCACAATGCGACAATATCATTAACTGTTTTTGCTGGCATTTTTATCCCCTATAATTTTATCGCATACAGTTTTATACAGAATTTAATATTTTGCAACTGTTTTAAAGAATAAAAATGGGGACATGCGCCCCCATTTTATAAAAACAGATGCATTTTTTATTTTACATCTGGGGCAATTGCTGCAACCGGACATACCGCTGCACATGTGCCACATGAAATGCATTTTGCCGGGTCAATTACGCATTTGCCATCGCCGCCGGTTGAAATCGCCATAACTGGGCATGCACCCATGCATGTATGACAACCAATGCATTTTGCTGGATCGATTTTATACGCCATTTTATCACTCCATATTTTTATTATTTTAATTTCTGTTTAACAGACTTAACAGATATTGGAACATTGCAATAAATGATATATACAAATGCAATGCGCCCAACACCGCCAGTTGATTTTTCTGTGTCCCATCACCCAATACAGCATATGCGCGTTTCAGGTTTTGCATATCATACGCGGTAAACAGGGCAAATACCAATACGCCGATAAAGCATACGATTGTCCCAAATGTACCGCCCAGCATTGCCGGCCATATAAATGATGCCAACCCGACCAGTATTAAACCAATCATCCCCATCATCAAGAATATGCCCAAGAAAGACAAATCTTTAACAGTCTTGTATCCAAACAGTGCCATGCATGCGAACATTACCGCGGCGATTATGAATGCAGACAGTATTGATACCGGATTTACTGCCAATACTGCAACAATCAACGGCGTCATAACAACCCCGGTCAATATGGCGTACAGCGCCAATAATGCCGCACCAACAGCTGGCTTGAAACTGAATGCGCGCACCTGCGCCCATATAGCCAGTGCCAATCCACCGAACAGCAATACATAGTATAACCATGTAAATCCACCTGTTTGCAGATTAATCAGATATACAAACCATCCACCCCAAATTGTTAAATATGATGCCAATGCAGTCACGGCAACCGCACCAAACATCAGGGCAAAAATTCGTTTTAAATATACATCTATCCCACCGCCAGATTTTACGCGTTGTGGCGCATCTGCGGATTTTGTTTTTAATGCAACATTTTTCAATGCCATTTTTTTCTCCTTGTTAGTTTGTCAAATATATAATACAATATAACAAACAATTCAAGATAAATAAAAAACAAAGGGGGAAATACGATGCCAACAAAAAATGAAATTAAACGTCATGACAGAACCAGACAACTTGGTCAAAAAAAAGATATGGGTGAATTACCAACCAAGGCAGAAGTTCATGCAGAATTAAAAGCTGAACTGGCGCGCGCCGAAGAAAAACTGGCGTTTTATACAGAACAGCAAGATGAAAAAAGAAAAAATAAAATGCTGGAAATTATCAGCAATATCAAACAGACAATTGCCAGACAATAAATAATATTTTATAGTATAATCAGGAATATATAATGGCGATTGTTGTCAGCCCGATTTCGCCGGTGGCATTTTCTGTGTTTGGATTGGATGTGCGTTGGTATGCGCTGGCATATGTGGCGGCGTTTGTCATTGGCTACTTTATGCTGCGCGCATTTGTTCGTCAACCAAACAGCCAAATTAATCTGGATAAAAAACAGTTGGATGATTTGCTGACTGCGATTATTCTGGGCGTCATATTGGGTGGACGATTGGGGTATGTGCTGTTTTATAACTTGCCGTTTTTTTTGACGCATCCATGGGAAGTCTTTGCCGTATGGCACGGCGGGATGAGCTTTCATGGTGGGCTTGTCGGCGTTATTACTGCGGTATTTCTATTTGCGTGGCGCCGCAATCGTCGGGGCGAATTAACCGGTGGAACATATAAAACCGCATTTAATATACTGGATATATTGGCGGTGATTGCACCAATTGGATTATTTTTTGGTCGCATCGCCAATTTTATTAATATGGAAGTTATGGGGCGCCCCGCATCCGTTCCATGGGCGGTTGTTTTTGCCGGTGGACCAGAAACACCCCGCCACCCCAGTCCATTATATGAAGCCGCCACCGAAGGCATATTGTTGTTCATTATTATGTATTGCTTGTACCGTTTTACAAATTTACGCCGTTATCCGGGCGCATTGGGCGGAATGTTGGGGATGCTGTACGCAGTATTTCGTATATTCTGTGAACAATTCCGTGCGCCCGATGTTCAGATTGGCTTTTTAACCAGCTGGGGGCTAACGATGGGGCAATTGCTGTCGGGAATAATGTTTGTTGCTGGTGCCACAATTTTTGCGATTGCATTTCGTAAAAAATAATGTAGAATAATGCGCGTTGCACATCACAAAGATAGTTTCGGATGGGTGAGAGCCGCGGTCGATTGCGACGGTCTTGCATACGAGTCAGCAAGACAAGCATCAGCGCAGTCGAGCGCGAACGAGTGGTGAGCAGCACCGCCAGGTGCGGTCAGCGAACAAAACCGTCGGTTTGAAAGACCGGCGAAAAAATAGTTTCGGATGGGTGGCAGAGCGGTCGATTGCGACGGTCTTGAAAACCGTTGTGGGGGCAACTCCACCGGGGGTTCGAATCCCTCCCCATCCGCCAGTAAAATTGGACATCCCGTGGCAACCCCACGGGATGTTCTTTTACGCCCCGTTTCCGGCGGTTTTTGACAACGATATTACCAGTGTATATCGTCGATTTTATCAAATCAGTCCAAACAGCAGGCTTTGATATACTTTGGTTATTTTTACTGAGGCACTTTTAATGATTTTTGCCTTTAAAACTATAATCGTTTCCATAATTTTGGGCGTCCTTTTTATGGGCGGCCCAATGTGCTTGTTGATCATGGAATACATACAAATTTTCTGGACGATTATCTTGTTTGTTCCTGTTTATATGGTGCACAACCTCGCCAGATTGCAAAGGTCTGCCAAGTTTTAACTCTGCCATATGTCTATGAACCAGTTGTCCAGAATCTTTATAGACTCTATAACCATTGGAATTGGTGTACGTTTTTGAAGCACTATGAGAATAGTAAGTGAATTTATTGGTCATTTTCATTACCTCCCTGTGCATCAATTATTTCCGCTGGTATCAGATCCAGTAAATTACCGTTACATTCCGGATAATGTTTACATACGATTTCTTTAAAATCATCCTCTTGACCATGATTGTATTCTGGTTTTAGTCGTCTGATTTTAACCTCTTTGAATGTAAACCTGGTTCCACAATGTTGGCATTCAACTATCGTATTTAAATCAAACCCCATACCATTCTTCCAACATTCATCTATACCGTCTTTCCATTCTTGTCCAGACAGTTCTTCATGATAAGGCACATCACTATCTAATGGATCATGTGAATATTCCGTTATTTCACGACCATCGGGTGTCAAATTATGCGATATGAAACTTGTACATCCGTATTCATTATGAATACTTCTTTCTAGTGATTTGCGTGCTTTTAATTGATTTGCTTCTGGTGCTGTTATCAACTCTTTCCAGCTGGCGAAACCCGCCATTTGTGCAATTAAATGCTGTGCATTACCTAATTTGAATTCAAAGTTTTTATCATCATCCATTATTCCATATTCAAGGAATATACCTACTATATCAAAAAACTTTGGTTCATATTCATAAATTTCACCATCTTCGGAAAGATAGCGGGTTTGGTAGTCTTTAAGCAAATTTTTTGCTTGCAATTTAAAGTAGTCTATATTTGTCATAATATAATCCTTTACCGCATTTGCGGAGTTGTCCAAGTTCATTATCTAATAGTGATTTTGCGTTCGTAGCCTGTTGGCTTAGATAATAAGCTCGGAGGGTTATATTATCTAAATTGTTGGATGATGAAATCTTTACACGAACGGGCTAGCCTTCCAACAGGCATGATGTTAATGTAATACAAAAGCCATAAAAAATCAATACATTATTTATAAACCAAATATTTTTTCTTGAATTTTAAAATCATCACTTCGCGATGCTTTATTTAGAATATCTCTAACAGAAATATTTTGTTTCCCTTTTAATATTTTATTCACAATATTCGGATTGAGATATGAAAGGGCTAAATACTTATAAAACAACCTTGGTGAAGTACGAGCATTGTGTATAATCTCATCTACATTACCATCTTGTTCGTATATTGTTGATACCGATTTGTGGTTTTTTGCTGTTCAGTTTATCGGTTATAACATTTTGGGGACTGGTGTAGTCTGCTTATAAATGCACAATGTCGATGTCGGGAAATTGCGATGCAATATATTCCGCGGCGAGCCTGCGGTGGCATTGCACTGCGGATTTTTCAGTGCATAACAGGCAAATGCGGTCAATGTCGACCGGGGCGAGTCCATCGGTCGGTCGGCGCGCAGCCAGCAATTCGCGATACATTTTTTCATAATCAGCCCAACTGATGCGGCCGTTTTTATATCCAGCCAATATTTCCGTGGTTGGGGCAAATTCGGGGTGATATTCGTACCTTGTCCCCAGCACACTTGCCAAACTGTCGCCACTATAGAATGGTACATATGTGCTTGTTCGCCACAGGCGTATGTCCCAAACAGCGCGCACACGCACTGCATTCAACACATCCATAAACGCGTCTGGGCTTTTACCGCTGAAACCAATTGTAAAAATCTTTGGCATATCAGTACAAAAATAGTCCGTTTAACATCAAATAGCAATGATTTTCCTGCATCAGGAACTTTCGCGCCAGCCCTATACGACAATGTGCATATTGGCTGACTGCGACAGTACTATTTAAGCCTACAACATCTTTATCTTGATCAAATATGTCGCGCAAATATTTGCAACTAACCTTTAATTCATAAGTCTGATTTGAAAAATCAGTAATACGAACACGTAATTTTCCATCTTCTGTAAAGAATTCAATATTATGTGCTGGTATCAATATTGCACCCAATGACGGACATTTGGTTCTCTGCGCAACATAGGCATTTTCTTTGACATGATGATGGAATATACTTTGAATATCCTTTGACAAGCTTTCTCTCAACGCAGTTGCCAATGTCTTGCCCAGTTCAAATTTTCGCAATACTTCAATAGAATCAAGATCTATATTCACATCTTCGGTTCTGTGCGGATAATCACGTGGCTCTTTGAATTTTTCATTATCAACAAGTATTTCGCAATATGTGGCTGGAATTTGATCTGCATTCCAATATTCGCCATCGATCATTAGTCGCTTCATACGTTTTTCATAGGTGTCGAAACCGGCGATGCAGAATTTTTCTTTCATACATGTTATGTCGGAAATAATTATATTTGATTTTTTCATGTGCTTCCTTTGGGGGAACAAAAATCCCCACCAAGAACGGCGGGGCAAATAAAAAAACGGCGATATAAATCGACCGCTTAACTCAACAAAATATTATACCAAAATTGGGTTAAAAAATCAACAAAAAAAGATTGTGTTCTAAATAAATACCCTGTATTTAGTATGTTTAAAACCGTAGAATATTCCATCTCTGCCAGAAAATAAAACACGCCCAACGGGGCGTTTTTTATTTTATGGATCGGTGAGGCGGATGAGAAGCCCCAGTTTCGACAATAAGTAGATTTGACAAAGGCTAGTGCGGGCATAATTATAGCGTTTTATGTTTTTGAATATTAAGCTGTTTTAATATGAATGTGATCCCGCCATGGCAAACTAAGATTCCGTGAAATCGATCGTGTGTTATCAATTGGTTGCGCGATTTTAATAGTAATTTCAGGCTAGCTTGACATGTTTTATCCATTTACATAACATCATACAATTACTGCTTATAAATTGATATTAGTCAAGTTATTTAATTGAAATATATGCGAATTTTGTTTAGTCTAGCATTGGAATAAACATAGACGCTAATATGAAAGTAACTGCTGCGATTTTTAGAAATGGTGACAAAGTTCTGCTGATGCGTCGTGCATCTGGCCAGCCATTGGCGGGCGAATGGGAATACCCTGGTGGTAAGTTCGAAGATGGTGAAGATGGACCAACATGCCTGCATCGTGAATTGGCAGAGGAACTAGGCATAGATGCACAAATTGGCAACCTGATTATAGTTGCAAAACACACAACGGATTCTGGCAAGGTTATCGAACTGCATACATACGAAATCAAGTCGTACACAGGCGAAATCCAATTGCGGGTCCACGATGATATGCATTGGGTGCCAGTCGCGGACTTGCCGTTTCACCCACAATTACCCGCCGACCTAATCGTATCAGAAACACTATAAAACATGGGAAAGTAATATGAGCGACGCCTTCTACAAAAATAGTATACAAAACTTTTTGAACCAGAGCGAAGAGGAAATCTTTGGTATTATAGCCGGTGGCGATAGATATGATACAGTTGTCGCACAAAAAGACGCTTGGATTGAACAAATCCGTTTGTTGAAATATGCGCTGGCTTATGCACCATCGGGCAGCATTTTGTTTGAATATACTTTGCCACGAGTGGGTGGGCGCATAGATAATATTTTGCTGATAAACAATACGGTCTTTGTTTTAGAGTTCAAGGTTGGTGCAGAAACTTATTCCAGTGATGCAATACGCCAGGTTCGTTCATATGCATTTGATTTGAAAAACTATCACGAAGAAAGCCGTCAGTGTAAAATAGTTCCAGTTCTGGTGGCAACAGGTGTCCCAGACGCTTATCGCCAACATGACGTGCCAGAAGATGTTTTTCTGACCGATGGCGATGAATTATGTAATATCATTATTCGCAATACAGATACTTCATGCAAAACAATTGATGTGGATAAGTGGGCAAATTCCAGATATGTCCCAACGCCAACGATTATCGAAGCGGCCAAAATTTTATACAGCAACCACTCTGTTTCAGATATTACGCAAAACACAGCTGCCGAAAACCTGACCAAGACATCAGATGCGGTTCAGCGTATTATTGAACATTCAAAACAAAACAAACAAAAATCCATTTGTTTTATCACCGGGGTACCCGGCGCGGGTAAAACTTTGGCTGGTCTGAATATAGCAATTGAGAATCAGAAAACAACAGGGCAAAGTTATTCGTGTTTCTTAACGGGTAATCAACCGCTGGTATCTGTTTTGCGCGAAGCATTGGCCACAGATGACCACAGGCAAAACGGAACCCAGATTTCAGAAGCTCGTAACAAAGTAAAATCCTTTATCCAGATAATTCATCACTTCCGTGACGCATCGTTGGAAAATGTAGATGTCCCGCCAATAGACAATGTTGTCATATTTGACGAGGCACAACGCGCATGGGTTCAATCAATGCTATCTAGCTTTATGCAGGAAAAGAAGGCAGCTGTTCTTAATCGTTTAACTAATGAACAACGGGCACATTTTTTGGATATGAGTGAACCGGAAATGTTAATTGACTATATGAACCGACACCAAGATTGGGCGGTAATCGTCTGTCTTGTGGGTGGTGGCCAGGATATTAATACTGGTGAAGCTGGTATCCAAGAGTGGTTTGCATCATTAAAGCGTTCTTTTCCGGATTGGAATGTTTATGTGTCTGGCGATATAACCGATAAAGAATATCTGGGCAACCGATCGTTTGCAGAACTGACACATGGGCTGAAGTGCAAAACAATTAAAGAATTGCATCTGTCAGTGTCATTGCGCGCACACAGAACATCAGATGTTGCCGGCTTTGTGGATTCTTTGCTGGATAACGATGCGCCGGCGGCGGCCAAGAAGTATAAACGCTTGTCCGGAATGTATCCCATTTATATGACGCGTGATTTAGTGCGCGCTAAACAATGGGTGCGCGAACAGACTGCCGGTAAGACGTTGCGGCACGGTCTGATTGCCAGTTCAAATGGTCGCAGATTGCGCGCAGATGGAATTTGGATAGAAAGCAAGTGCAAACCTGAAAAGTGGTTTCTGGGTGATCGCAACGATATCAAATCATCGTATTTTATGGAAGAAGCTGCCAGCGAATTTGATATACAGGGGCTGGAAATAGATTATGCAGTTATTGGCTGGGATGCAGATTACAGATATGTTGATGGGAAATTTGAATGTTTTAAACCCAGCGGTTCGCGTTGGCTATCAATCAACCAAGAAGACAAGAGACGCTATCTTAAAAACGCGTATCGTGTACTGCTGACCCGTGCCCGTGAAGGTTTTGTAATGTTTATTCCGCGCGGCGACGCGACTGATGCTACCCGCCAACCAAATTTCTATGACGAATTATGGCAATACTTAACTGACATCGGCGTAGAGGTGCTGTAAATGTCCACGGCCAAAAGACAGCATTATATTCCAAGGTGTCTTTTAAAGCACATTTGTGCTGATGGTCAAGCAATCAATGTTACAGATTTGAAAACAAACAGAACATATCAAACCAATATCGCCAAGATTGATGCTTTGTTTGAATGCCGCAGAAATGGTAGAGAAAGCCAGAACAAGGCTGTTAAAGGTTTTGATGCGCGGGATATCTGCAATTATAGGAGAGGCTTTCAGATGCACTGTAACGGGTGAAGCGTGTCCGTGTCCCGATGAACATGTAAAACAATTTAACGAAGCGCAAATACACGGCGCAGAACGGTTTATTTTTGGACAGGCTTAATAAATTTGATGTTTTTTCTGTGGAATAAATCATAAAAAGTTTGCTAATCAAGCTTTATAGCTTTTAATCAAACACACGGTCTTTGCCCAGCATATCTTTGACGGATTCTGCGTGGTGCTTGCGCGATTCCCACTCCGCGCCATTTTGCACTGCGCCCGCCAAAATTCGGATAACTTCATGTTTGTCCGTATAGTTCGCAGGTGGATTGCCGTCGATAATTGTGTTCACAACGTCCAACACCCTGTGGGCGGTTGTGACATACGTGCCGTTTGGAATAAAACTTATATCTCGCAAATTGCAATTACCATAAAACACAATTACAGAAAACATAGGCAATTTTTCAAATTGTTTAGACAGTTTACGCAGTTCCTTGATGTGTCCAGCATTTTGTCGTACTGGGTTATAAAATCGGTATTTTTCGCGACCGTATGCCAAAACTTGTGTCCACTGATTTTGACTGCCCTTGCCAAAAATCCAATCAGTGTAATCTTTGACTTCGAACACAATTAACCCGACATTGGTTGCCAACACCAAATCAATTTGAGTATTTTGACCGTTATGTTTTTTGATATATAAATCATGAAATAACGCACTTGGTTTAAATCCCGCCCGCAACAATTCCAGAATTAAATCACGTTCAGACCACGTACCACGATCCAGTTGGGTTACACTTTCTATCAACTGCCTGTTATGTTTCGTGTGTTCTTCCCATTCCCATTTTCTATTACGCTGATTGGCACGCGATTGCAGCAGTGCAACCGTAATTGTAATAATGCAAAAAAAGATCAAAAGTCCAAAGCCCATATTGCAAAGTATAATGCAATAAAAAGATCAATCAATTAAATAACAGCATTATAGGGATTTGCTTCATTATAATTCAATCGTTTAAATTATAAACCATATATTAATGCCGCAAAGGGGCATAATAGTTCCACGGTGATGTCAAAATATGCATTTGCCAAAACAAATATTATCGCATGTATTTTAATGCGGTTTCGACAATTTGTTTATCTTTGTGTTTCAAGTGCCATTTATTCAGTGCCATTTTATATAAATCTAATTTTTGTCGTTCAAAATCATCGGGCATTAAATCATTTTTAATAGAATTACAAATTGCATGTGCCGGTAATAAATTTTCCGCATCATCTGTGCCACCATGGCATTTTGGAATATAGTGATCCAGCGACATTTTATGTTTTGCCAAAATTGGCTGACCACATATATGACAATACAGTATTGGCTGTATAGACAGTTCGATTTTTATTTGAATGATAATTTTATGGCACATACAGGCAGCTTTTTGAAAAATATTATGCTTTGAACGATATAAGACATAATCCATTCTGTCAATATTGTAATTATTAAATAAAATACATATTTGAAAAAATGACGCTTGCAAAAAAATTCATATTTTGATTCAATCACAAATTACCACCAGGCATACTTTGTATAAATACCAAGATATATTTTTCTTTTATAGTTAATTATTGGGGGATAAATGATAAAACTGCTGCGGCATTTGACGGGACGTGAATGGCTGTTGATTTTTATATGCTTGGTATTTGTGGTTATCCAAGTATGGCTTAGTTTAAAATTACCTGATTATATGGCTGAAATTACGCGTTTGGTTCAGACAAAATCAAATGCGTTGAACGAAATATTACATGCTGGTGGCATGATGATGTTATGCACGCTGGCAATATTTGGAATTACATTTATTACAGGATATTTGGTCGCAATAACATCGTCTGGGTTGGCGATGCGATTGCGGCGCCGTGTGTTTGAAAAAACAGTATCTTTTTCAATGGCGGGCATCAGTCATTTTTCCACCGCCAGTTTGATAACGCGTTCCACAAATGATATAACCCAGATACAAATGTTTTTCATGATGGCGCTGAAAATCGGGGTGCGTGCGCCAATTATGGCGATTTGGGCGGCATTAAAAATGTATGACCATGGGTGGGAATGGGCGGCAATTACCGGAATATTTGTTGTTGTGCTGTTAATGATGATCGGCACTATTTATGCATTGGCAATACCAAAATTTACAATCATCCAGAAATTAACAGATAATTTGAATCGTGTAACGCGGGAAAACCTGTCTGGGATTCGTGTCGTTCATGCATATAACGCCGAAAAATATCAAGAACGCAAATTTGGTCGTGCCAATGATAAATTAACGCGTACCAGTTTATTTACGCATCGATTAATGTCAATTGCAGACCCGGGTGTACAATTTTTAATGATGGGATTAATTCTGGCAATTTATTTGGTTGGTGCATATATGATAAATGCGGCGCCAACGCCCGACAGAATTGGATTATTTTCTGACATGATTGTATTTTCATCATACGCGACCCAGGTTATTGCATCATTTATAATATTGACAATGATATTGCTGTTTATGACGCGTGCGACGGTATCAGCGCGGCGAATAAATGCAGTTCTGGATACAGATTGCGATATTATCGACGGAAACATTAATAAAACTGTGCGTCGTACGGGGGGGATGATTGAATTCAGAAATGTATCATTTCGATATCCTGATGCGATTGGCGATGCATTGCATGATATAACATTTACGGCGCGTCCCGGCGAAACGGTTGCGATTATTGGCGCCACAGGCAGTGGCAAAAGCACACTGATAAATTTAGTCCCGCGTTTTTATGATGTGACATCTGGGGCGGTGTTGGTTGATGGAATTGATGTCCGCGATTATACCCAGCGTGCATTGCGTAATAAATTAGGATATGCGTCCCAGCGGGCGATAATGTTTCGTGGCACGGTTTCATCAAATGTTGCATATGGCGATAATGGACGCCGGCGTGCCACACGCGCCCAGATACGGCGCGCTGTAAAAATTGCCCAGGCAAGCAGTTTTGTTGAAAAAATGGACGGCAAATATGATGCCATGATTGCCCAGGGTGGCACAAACCTGTCTGGGGGTCAGAAACAGCGCCTGTCCATTGCGCGGGCGGTATGTCGCGCGCCGGAAATATATATTTTTGATGATTCTTTTTCTGCGCTGGATTACAAAACCGACCATGCATTGCGCACTGAATTACGGCGCCAGACGGGCGGGGCAACAACATTAATTGTTGCACAACGCGTTGGCACAATTATGAATGCAGATCAAATATTAGTTTTAGATAATGGTCGTATTGTTGGACGTGGCACACATGATGAATTAATGAAAAATTGTCCGATTTATATTGAAATTGCTAAATCCCAGTTGGGGCGCGATGGGGGAAAATAATATGATGCATGGGAAAAATAATGCTGGCGGTGATAAAGCCGCACATTTTTGGAAAACGATGGCGCAATTGGTCGTGTACTGTAAAAAATATTGGTTGCCGATTTGCGTTGCGATTGGTTTTTCTGTTGTGGCAACGGTACTGACGGTTATTGCACCCGGGAAATTAAAAGATATCACGAACCTGATTGCCAATGGTTTGAATGCCGGAATTGACATGCATGATATTGTGCGCTTGGGGATAATTGTCGCATTATTATATGGGTTCAGTTTTATATTTAACTTAATTCGTGGATTTATGCTGGCGGGTGTTGCGGCGCGTGTTTCGCGGTCATTGCGACGTGATATTGCATCAAAGATAAATCGTTTGCCATTGGGATATTTTAATTCCAGCAGTACGGGTGATACAATGTCGCGTGTGACGAACGATGTGGATATTGTATCGCAGGTTCTGGGACAAAGTTTTGGTTCATTTGTTGCCCAGATTGTAATGTTTTTTGGGTCAATGATAATGATGTTTTACACGAATTGGATAATGGCATTGGCGGCAATATTGGCAACAGCAATCGGACTGGTTTTGATGACATTAATTTTATCGCGTTCGCAAAAATATTTTATACGCCAGCAACGCGAACTGGGCAATTTAAATGGATATATCGAAGAACGCTATACCGGATTAATGGTGGTCAAGGCATATAATGCCGAATCAGAATCCCTGCGCGAATTTGATAAAATGAATTATGATTTGTATTCCAGTGCATGGAAAAGTCAATTTATATCTGGGCTAACCCATCCGTTAATGAATCTGGTGGGGAATTTGGGATATGTAACGGTTTGCGTCGTTGGTGCGGTTTTGGCATGGAATGGATATATATCGTTTGGTGTGATTGTTGCATTTATTTTATATGTTGATCTATTTGGTGATGCCGCGTCCCAGTTTTCATCATTGCTGTCAAATCTGCAATCTGCCGCCGCCGCCAGTGAACGCGTGTTTGAATTTCTGGATTTGCCATCTGTACCAAATGACCACGGTAAAATAATTCCATTATCATCTGTTCGCGGTGATGTTGAGTTTCAAAATGTCAGTTTTGGTTATGAACCCGGACAATTGGTTATCAAGAATTTTTCTGCGGTTGTGCATGCCGGGCAAACGGTTGCGATTGTTGGACCCACGGGTGCCGGCAAAACAACACTGGTAAATTTATTAATGCGATTTTACGATGTTACATCTGGGCGAATATTGATTGATGGCATTCCAATTGATGAACTGCGGCGATCCAATGTCCGTTCGATGTTCTGTATGGTATTGCAAGACACCTGGCTGTTTCATGGAACTGTTCGTGAAAACATAGTGTATGATAAATCCGGGGTCAGTGATGCCGCGGTTATTGCGGCGGCGCGTGCGGTGGGATTGGATGGTTTTATAAAAACATTACCATCGGGATATAATACTGTTTTGGATGATTCAACAACATTATCCGCGGGTCAGCGCCAGTTATTAACAATTGCGCGTGCGATGGTCAAAAATGCCCCAATGTTGATATTAGATGAAGCAACCAGTTCCGTTGACACACGCACAGAAATCCAGATTCAGCGTGCCATGGATAAATTAATGCGTGGTCGAACCAGTTTTATTATTGCACACAGATTGTCAACAATCCGAAATGCTGATTTAATTCTGGTATTAAAAGACGGCAATATAATCGAAAGTGGCACGCATGATGAATTAATGGCGCGTGGCGGTTTCTATATGGAATTGTATAACAGTCAATTTGAACAATAAAAAATGCCCAAATGGGCATTTTTTATTGTTGATACAGGTATGTTTAGAATGAATACCGTACACCTAATTTAACTTCATGTGCATATACGAATTCGTTTGCAACATTTGATGAATTGAAACGATATCCGATATCCATTGCCCAATCTTCGTTAAAGTTATATGCGGCACCCAAACCAACCTGCCATTCGAATTCATACAGGGTATCATTGGCAACTTCCATTTCACCCAATGGGATGTTTTTTAACACAGCCACAGCCACTGGATTTTGACTTAATTGTGCCAATACTTCATCTTCGATATCGATTTCAACGGTTGCCTTTTGGTGGTAAACACCAAATCCGACACCGGCACCAATATATGGGGTCCAATTTGAATTTTCTAATTCAAAATCATAATACAAATTTGCCATATATGAATTATGACGCACTGATGTCGATGTTTCGATTTCCGCGGGAACCGTCAGACTACCCATTGGTTCCATATTCATATCAATCAGATTGCCACTGAAAATTTCATAGTCGTCTTCGGATGCGCTGCGGATTGCGGCTTCTAATTCGGCGCGAACATTACCATATTTAACACCCGCGGTAATTTCACCCGCAAACGCCATATCAAAATCCATATCATCACCCGCATTTGCAACAAATGCATGTGGGATATCTGCTGGGACTTTTGTTGCGTCAAATTTTACACGCTTTGCGGATGTACCCGCTTTATCAATAACCAGACCAAGACCGACATATGGTGTAATTTCTGCTGCGAATGCAGATGGCGCAAATATTGCCATCGCCATAAATAATGCAATTTTATTTTTCATTGTTTCTCCTTAAAAAAACTTAGGTATAAATACCTAATAAAAACTATATCAAATTACAATTTATGTCAAATAAAAAATACTGATTTATTGGCATCTTTATAACATCATGCGCACATTGAATTGCATGTATCACAGTTTTTTATAACGCCAGCAGCCAGGTTCGTGCGCATTTATTATGCCGATTGCCTGTAAATATGCATAAATTGTTGTTGTTCCAACAAATCGCATACCGCGCCGCCGCAAATCATCGGATATTTTATCTGATAATTCTGACCGCGTAATGCCATATTCGTGTACCACGCGCCCGCCCGTCCAATGCCATATGTATTTATCAAATGTGCCGTATTCGCGCTGAATTTCACGAAACACGCGTGCATTATTTATGGCGGCGGCAATCTTGCGACCATTGCGTATTATGCCGGCATTGTTGGATAATTCAGATATTTTTTCTGCATCATAATCACAGACCGCATTTATATCAAAATTATCAAATGCGCGGCGAAATGCGTCTGTCTTGTTCAATATACATTCCCACGACAGACCTGCCTGGAATGTTTCCAGAACCAGCATTTCAAACAACACCGCATCATCATGCACGCCCACGCCCCATTGGGTGTCATGATATTTTATATATCGTTCATTTTTCGGGTTCGCCCAGTGACATCGACATTTGCCATCAGACCATGTGGGTAATTTTGTCATATTGCGCCTTCGTGTGTTAACAGATATCGTTTTATCCCCAGTCCCCCGGCATACCCGGTCATATTTCCGTTTGCGCCCACCACGCGATGGCATGGTATAATTATTGATATTGGATTATGACCAATTGCGCCGCCAACGGCGCGCGGTGATTTTGCACCAATGCGCCGTGCAATATCGCCATATGTCGCGGTTGCACCATACGGGATATCAACCAGTGCGCGCCACACCCGCCGCTGGAATTCTGTACCGTGTGGCGATATGGTTAATTCTGTGGCGCGTGGTTGCATGCCGGCGAAATATTTGTCCAGCCATTGCGCCGTGCGAATAAAAATTGGTGCGTTTGGATTTTTTATCACAGACATTGGCATGCCCGCCATATAATATTTTTGTCCCACAAACCACAGACCGCACAACTTATCACCACATGCCGCCAGTGTTATTTTCCCAATTGGTGAATCATATTCATCAATAAAAAACTGACTCGGTTCCATATTTGGATATTATGCAATAAAAACGAAAAAATCAAATTATTCGCGCCATGTAACAGAATCAAACAGCGCATTTATACACCCGCGCAGGTTATCATCTGTAAAGAACTGGCTGCGCATATCGGGCGTTGTATTATGTTCAGAATCTTCGAAATGCGGGATGTATTTTTGAACGGCAAATTTTTTTACACCGCGCGCATGTAAATCATTTGCGATTTCCATCAGATCCATTTTTGTAACAAATCGCGGATCGCATGTGATGCGCACTTCGAAATCTTTGCCGGTTGATTGCCATATGTCCAAACTGTGAATCATATGGTCATGTGCAATATTCTGCCCGACCAATTCGCCGTATTTATCGCGCCGTGCCTTGTAATCCAGACCAATCCAATCAACAACATCGGCGGCGCGTGCCAATGTGTCGGGATAAAATCCATTTGTATGCAGCCCGATTGCGAACCCCAATTCACGAACGCGGCGCATATAATCAATTAATGCATCGCCCTGCATTAATGCTTCGCCCCCGGAAAATACGACCGCTTCCAGTTTGCCGACGCGACTGCCCAGCCATTCCAAAACCTTGTCCGGGTCGTATTCGCCATCGTGCGGGGATATCAGATGTGGATTAGAACAATACGCACACCGCAATGGACACCCCACCAGAAACAGCACAGCCGCCAATTTCCCGGGGTAATCAATTGTTGTGAACGGTACCAATCCACCAATCTGAATCTCTCTCATAACCTTATGCCGCTTTCTTCATCAATTCACTGTGGCGTTGACCAGTGGTCAGACTGTTTGCCTCAGTAAAAGTTTTTCTTTCGCAAAATTCAGAATATTTTCCAATGTTAAAATTGGAAACCGGTCTGATAAAACCCATCGAACGTGAAAATACTTCACATGGTGTTCTTTGCGTGATTACTTCTGACATAATGTTTTTCCTCCCTTTCTTGTTTTTTGTTTTGTTATTTATTTCAAAACTGTTTCCGCCGCCGATTCAACGGCATTTTGATTCGCAGCAATTTCCGCATCACACTTTGGACAGAATTCATACCGCCCCGGCAAATATCCATGCTTTGGGCAAATTGAAAATGTCGGCGTCAGTGTCATATACGGAATCTTATAGTTTTCGAAAATCGTGCGCACAATTTTTTCCGCCGCCGCACCGCTGGATACCGGTTCGCCCATATACAGGTGCAACATTGTTCCGCCCGTGTATTTGCGCTGTAAATCTTCTTGGTGTTCCAGTGCAACGAATGGATCATCTGTATAATTCACCGGCAATTGCGTTGAATTTGTATAGTACGGTGCATCTTTGGTCCCCGCCGTGATAATGTCTGGGAAATTTTTGACATCTGTCTTGGCAAATCGGTATGAACATCCCTCGGCTGGGGTCGCCTCTAAATTATACAGGTTGCCGGTTTGTTCCTGGAATTGAACCAGGTTTTCACGGATAAAGTCCATTAAATCCAGCACCAATTTCTTGCCCATCGGGGTTGCAATGTTTTCTTTATCGTTTGTAAAATTGCGAACCATTTCATTTGCGCCATTTACCCCAATTGTCGAAAAATGATGATCCCAGTTGCCCAGATACCGACGCGTAAACGGATACAATCCGCGTTCCATATTCTTGGTAATTATGCGGCGTTTAATTTCCAATGAATCACGTGCCAAATCCAACAGACGCTTTAATTCACGGAACAGCCCATCCCGATCACCCTTGTGCGTATAGCCCAACCGTGCCAAATTAATTGTAACAACACCGATTGACCCGGTCTTTTCTGCCGACCCGAACAGACCGCCACCGCGCTTTAACAATTCGCGCACATCCAACCGCAACCGACAGCACATTGAACGCACATCGGTCGGATTTAAATCAGAATTCAAGAAATTCTGAAAGTTTGGAATTCCATACTTTGCCGCCAGGTCAAATAATGGTTTAACATTCGGGTGCGACCATGGGAAATCCTTGGTGATATTATATGTCGGAATTGGGAAAGTAAACGGCCGTCCCATGGCATCGCCTTCGGTCATTACTTCCAAAAATGCACGATTTATAATATCCATTTCCGGTTGCAGGTCGCCATAAGTGAAATCCATTTGTTTCTTGCCGATGAACGGATGTTGATTCTTTAAATCTTCGGGGCATGTCCAATCGAATGTAAAGTTAATAAATGGTGTCTGGGTTCCCCAACGACATGGCACCGCACAGTTAAAGATTAATGTTTGCATGGCATTTTTAACATCGGCATACGACAAATTATCCACGCGAACATATGGCGCCAGATATGTATCCACCGAAGAAAACGCCTGGGCGCCGGCAAATTCATTCTGTAATGTACCCAAGAAGTTCACCATATGCGAAATCGCCGTTGCCATATGCCGCGCCGGCTCGCATTGCAAGTATCCAGGGACGCCATTGAACCCTTCGTACAATAACTCGCGCAATGACCAACCGGCGCAATACCCGGTTAACCACCCCAGGTCATGAATATGAACCGCCGCGTTTTTGTGTGCTTCGGCGACTTCGCGTGGGTACAGATTCAGCCAGTATTCCGCCGTCACCCGTTCAGATGTGCGCAAAATCAGTCCACCAATTGAATATCCAACATTTGCATTTTCTTTAATACGCCAGTTTGAACCGCCGACATATCCTTCTATAACCTCGACCGCGTCAACATAAGAATCGCGAATCTCTGTCCGTTTTTGACGATAAATAATATAAGATTGTGCAGTCTTGTACGCATGTGCATCCATCAGTGATTCGATAACCGCTTCTTGAACATCTTCAACGGTTGGGTGTTTATCAATAAACTGTAATTCCAGCTTGGTTAATGCATTTTGTGTAATATTTGCAATTTGTTCATCTGATATTTCGTGCGTGACCGCAACAGCCTTTTTAATTGCATCAAATATTTTTTTTGAATCAAAAGGGACAGATTCCCCTGAACGCTTTTGCACAACATTCAAACGCGTGGTAAGTGTCGGAATAATCTGAATTTTATTATCGTTTTCTGATACAGACATTTTTATACCCCAATATCAATATCTAGTGGTTATTTTTTAAATTTGATAACAATATATAGTATATATCGTGTCGCGGCAACAGATAAAAAATAAAAATTTTTTTATTTTTTTCTTTACTTTTAAAAAGGGGGCTTTTCTGCGCCTCTGCCGGATACGATTCATCCAGAATTAAATACAAAACATCATTTTGTGTAAAAAAATAATGTTTTTTTACATGCGATATGATTCGTTTCATTTGTGAATGTACAAAATATAGATATGTTTTTTCGAATCAGGAACTATATATTGACGAAATATGTTTGTGCAATGTAAAATAAATGTTGACAAAAACATAAATGTGTATTATTTTTGTAAAAAAGGGATATACATGTCAAAATTGGATAACAAGCGAATCAGAAATATTCTAAGATATGACACAAGCAAGGCGTATTTTGGCAGTTTCACTGCCAATGATTTAAGTAATGCCGTTGGACGAATCAAAGCATCAAGAAATTGGACCAATCCAATAGATGCTGTCAACATTTATATTGGTCATATTGATGGCGATGTAATTTGTAATGCACTGTGGCATGAAATGTCATACAATCCGGTGCGTTTCGGTACGGTGTCGCCATTTATGTTCCATGGGAAAAACAGCCTGTATCATTTTTGTAATTCATCAAATAATCATGCATTAACACCAGAAAACATGAAAATTTTTTCTGATATTCAGTATGAATTAAAGGGGTTTATGCAGCGAAATGCCCATCCAAATGGCTCTTGGAATGATACGATTATTGGTGAATATTTAACAATCAGATTGAAAAATGGACATACCAATCGTGAATACAAAATGCTGGCGCATTTGCGTGATTGCATCAGAATTATAACGACACAAAATATAAACGATTTTACAGACGAAACTATGCCGTATCGTGCGGGTATTATTTCAACATTACATAACAGTGAACAAAATGGCAAACATGGGCATTCAACTGTAAAATTAATCAATTCAAATCATCCGGTTGCGTCAGTTTCAAAAATAAATGACGATGAATCAAAATATAGTGTGGCACTGGAATACGACTATGATGTTCGTATAGATAATTTGATTGAAAGTTTAAAAATAATAATTGAAAATAAAACATATTATGACCGTCGTACATATGAACAGGCATTGCGTGATTATGAATACTGGATTGCGCAGCAAGGTACAGATCATCAGTATTAATACATTAATAAAAAATGCGCGATTTGCGCATTTTTTATTTGCATATTGCAATGTATGGCGGCACAGAACGTTCGGAATCAATTTCACCATCACCACAATCCATACAGTTAAATTTTCTGTTTTGGGAATGCGCTGTATCAAATGGTACAGAATGTCCCTGGATTGCTGAAACATTTGCGGCATATGATGCAGATGGGAAACCGAAATAAAATGCATGCGATGCATCATTGCATTCGCGCGGATTGCCCGGATAGCATTCTGGGTTATTTATTTTTGTTGGATCTGGGATGCATGCAGTTGCACATGTATCTGGATCTGTTATCATAACTTCGCAATCTGTACATGATGATGCGGCTGGCACACGCAGTGTCGTTCCAATTGCCCCGAATATTGCACCCCGGGATGTGGTTTGACATTTTTTTACATCTTGGGTTATATTTGGATCGGCAACACATTCCCATTCTAATGTGGTATAATTCAGACGCGCAATCATATTATCTGGACATGCTTTTTCTGGAAACGGGTTTACGCATTCCCATACGCTGTCAACCAAGACCGCTGTTTGTTGTTCTGCACATAATGGCTTTTTTGATTCGTCCGCCACACATTGCAGCAATTCTGAATCCCATATCATATCACCACCGCAATCCATTTTTGTATTAATTCCGATACATTGCCATCGTCCAAACCGATATGTTTTAACTGTACCAACCGGGCAAATAATATCTGTCTGAACCGCGGCGGTAAAAACAGTTTCTTCGTCTGGGATTTCGTATTGTGTAAAATAAATCAATTGACCATTTGTTAATCCCAGTTCATCAATTATTGCATCTGGCACAGAACGCGCATTTGCCATACCGCCCGCCATAATTTTCCCATCCAGAAAAATTCCAAAAGAACCCGCATCTGGAAAGTCTTCTTCCAGCACTTCCAGCATATTATTATAATTATTTGCATCCAGTGGCGCAGACATCGTAATTATATAACTGTATGTAGGCTTTTTATTGCGGGTTATTTCGCAATCGGTTATTTGTTTGCTGCTGTTTAAGCATATATATTGACTGGTGATAGAATTTTGTTCAATACAAATATCTTGGAATTTTGTTCCTTTGATTTGTGCATTATGTGCCGCAGATGCGCATTGTGCAATCGCGCGCAAATCAGACCGATTTATTGCATATTCCGTTTCTTGTTCTTGCACGCGTTGACTGGGACTGCTGATCATATAAAAACCAACCATAAATATCGCGACTAAAATCATCATAAAAATATTCATTATTCCCCCTTGCGATTTATTAAAAGTCTAGGTAATATAAGGATAAAATGCAATAGGAAAACAAAAAATATGAAAAAATATCTGGCTGTTTTATTGGTTTTATCTGCATGTGGTTTTATGCCAATGTACACAGAACGCGATACAGACATATATGTTGCGCCAATCAGTGGCATAAATGGAATTGATTTACGCAACAGTTTAAATGCAAAGTTTGGTGGTGCGCATGATGCAGACGCAACATATACATTAACAGTTGATTTGCAAACACCAATCACGCGGTACAAGGCACTGGAATCCACCGGCGATGCCACATGGCAAGAAATCGTTTTAACCGCACATTATGTATTACGGGCGGGTGATACAGAAATCGCCCATGGTTCGGAAAGTGCATCAGAATCATACACATTTGTGCGATACTTGGTTGCGGCAAATGCGTCATATAATAATGCGGTTGCAAATACAATTGGTGTGTTGGCGGATAAAATTGGTACGCGCGTTATCGCGGAAACATATCGTTATGAAAACAGTGGCGATACAGCAGAATAATGAAATGGAAAGAATCTGATTTTAACAGCGGAATTAACAGCATTCGTGCGGTTCTGATATATGGTCCTGATGCGGGCCAGGTTGATGAATATTGTGATCGTGCAGTTGAAAAATTGGAAATAGAGAAAGATAATTTGTTTGCGTTGGATTCCGATGAATTGCGTGAAAAACAGGATGCATTATTCGCCGAAAGTTGCAGTCCATCAATGTTTGGCGGACGTAAAATGGTAATGATATCAAACGCCACAGACGGTGATGCAAAATTTATTTCAGATTTAGTAAATCATTCCGGTTTATGTGCAACGGTTGTTGTTGCCGCGGGCGATTTGCGTGCAGGTGGCGGATTGCGTGCGTTATTCGAAGGCGCGGATAACATGGCGGCATTGGCATGTTATACAGATGATGCGCGTTCATTGGCAACATTAATCCGCCGCGAATTATCTGCATCGGCGGGAATTCAGCAAATAACCCCCGATGCAATGGCATATATGACAACGCATTTGGGCGGGGACCGCGGCATAACGCGTGGATTCCTGGCAAAGATTGCATTATATGTTGATGATAAAAAAATTGTCGAACTGGACGATGTCGAAAAATGCCTGCCGGATACGGGTGCGGCAAATACAGATGATTTTTTGTATTCATTAACTGCGGGTCATATCCAGCAAACAATGACCGCGCTGGACAGGTTATTATATGATAACGCCGATCCAAACATGCTGGTTCGTATGTTGGATATGCATTTTAAAAAATTATTAACCGCGGTTGTCGAAGGGCAATTGCCGCGTCTGTTTTGGAAAGTTGCTGAAAAATTTAACCAGGCAATGAAGATATGGTCAGAATCAGAAATTGTTGCCGTATTACGCCGCTTGAATGAACTGGAACGGCAATTGCGAACCACTGGCATGCCAGGGGAAATATTATTGCGTGATTTTTCATTAAAACTGGCAATGCGTGCGGCAAAGCTGGCTGTTAAACGAAGGAAATAAAAATGTTATCATCGGTTTATGCACCAAAAGATTTTAAAAGATTGCGTGTTGTTGGTGATTTAGTGGCGCGTTGTTTTGATTATATTACCCCGCATATCCGGGCGGGAATATCCACCGGTGAAATCGATCGCATGGTTGCAGAATTTCTGCATGCAAATGGCGCGCGTTCTTCTGACTTGGGATACCAGGGATATCCCAAAAGTATCTGCACATCTGTAAATGATGTTATTGTTCATGGTATCCCCAGTGATGATGTCATATTAAAAGATGGCGATATTGTAAATGTTGACTTAACCGCAGAGTATAAGGGTTTTCATGGCGACGCATCGCGTATGTTTATGATTGGAAATGTTGCCCCGCGCGCCCGCGAATTGGTTCAAACATGCCAAGATGCATTAAATGCGGCAATATCTGTTTGTGCGCCGGGGGTACCATTATCTGAAATTGGGAAAACAATTGAATCTGTTGTACTGCCACATGGTTTTTCGATATCGCGTGATTTTGTTGGTCATGGCATTGGCAAGGTTATGCACGACGACCCACAGATTTTTCATTTTTACGATAAAATGTGGGATAAAGTAAAAATGGTCCCAGGATTGGTTTTTACAATTGAACCCATGATAAATATGGGGCGCCCAGAATGTAAAATTGACCCAGATGGTTGGACGGCACGTACGGTTGATGGCGGTTGGTCGGCACAATGGGAACATACATTGGGTATAACCGAAGATGGTGTTATAATATTCACAGAAAAGATGGTTTAAATAAATTATCGGGGCGCCGTGGTGAAATCGGATAAAACGGATTTAAATTTTCATGCGGGTCATCGCCAGCGTCTGCGCCAGAAATTTCTGGACGGTCATTTGGCGGATTATGAATTATTGGAATTAATTCTTAGTTTTGTAATCCCGCGCCGTGATGTGCGACCATTGGCGCGCGGACTGATTGCACATTTTGGCAGTATATATCAAATTTTAACCGCACCAATTGATGATTTAATAAATTTCAATGGAATTGGTTATAATACGGCTGTATTTCTGAAAGCAATATGTCATTTAATGATGACGGGTTGTAAATTTAAACTGACCGAACAACCAATATTTCATAATGAACAGATTTTAACAAATTATTGTATATTAAAATTATCCGGTAAATCTGTCGAAGAATTTCATGTCTTATACCTGGATATGAATTTGCGATTAATTGCAGATGATCTGCATTCAATTGGAACAATTGATTGGTCGCCGGTATTTACGCGTGATATTGTAAAACGGGCATTGGATTTAAGTGCGCGTTCTGTTGTATTAATGCATAATCATCCAACCCCAAATACCAGTTTTTCAACCACAGATATTGAAATGACAGAATCTGTTGAGGCAGCCTTGGCACAATTTGATATTGAATTATATGATCATTATGTTGTATCTGGCGGAATTGTTTATTCGGCACGCAATATGTTTTTATTAAAACAAGTCCGCAACATTACAAACTGATTTTAATGGTTTTGATTCGATTTGTACGATTTCATCGTTTTCAATTGTGTATACTGTGCGCGTTGCCATTGTTGGGGTGTCCCATGAATCTTGCCAATCGCGTGATATTTTTATAACACGAAATTCTGGTTTGAACACAAATTGTAATTTGGTTAATGCGCATTCGGCGCCTTCGGTTGTTCTGAAACCATCGGGCGTTATATCAATAAAATCACCATTTTTATTTAATTCAATTTTATATTCATAATAAAAGTGTGCCGTACCATTTTCATTGCGGGTGCGCGTTATACGATCATTCACACCATCTGCATTTATATCGCGGTCAAAAATATCGCGTTCCGAAATTCCGGCACCAAATTCATCCAACTGGTATTGTTCTGAAAATTCAGGATTAATCAATCCGTCTGAAAATTTCCCACCTGTTTGCGAAAATAATTGTGTTGTGTCTGGCGTTGGGGCAACAGGTGAATTAACGCCACCCGTTTTTGCAAAATTTGGCAATGGTCCACCCGCTAAAATATATATTAATACTGCAATTATAACCAGCATTATAATTAGTAAAATATTTACTGTTATATTTCCGCGTTCATTTATCATTTTCATAATATAATCCCCTTGGTTATCCACGGATAACACGACCAACCTGCCATCCTTCGATTTGGCGAATTGCACCCGCCACGCGCGCCAGTTCTGCATCGGTTAAATCACTCATTCTGCGATTGATTGACAGACCCGTCAGTTTTTCTATTTGTCTGTGATATGCGGCGGTGTTATTTTCTGTTGGTGGTGCATATCGACTGATTGCACCTGCGACGGTCAATCTGTTATAACTGTCGCTGCGCAACAGGGTGGTGATTGCACGCATACCTGTTTCTTCATCTGGGAAAACCGCAAATCCGCCCGCCTCGCCAATTGCGCCCATACGGCGTGAAAATTCAGAATATCTGATGTTACCCGGATTATTATTACGCCATGCACGCGTGCCGCCGGTATGCCGATATGTTGTGCCATCTGAATTTGTATATATAACATCGTTTGATGCGGCGCGTGCGCGTGCCGGGCGATGTGATGATACAGACTGGCGCCCTGGTTGCTGTGGGGTATCAACCACTGATGATGTTGGGGTGGGGTGGGGCGCTGGATTTGCGTTTTCTGGTTGCCGGATTGTATTATCGTCTGGACTGACAATTACATCAACATCTGCTGGTTCCCCAGCCCCAGCCAGTGGCGCATCAGAATATGGCGCCCCAGAATCATATATATCATATTCTTCATACAGATTGTATTCATCGCCATCCCCCAGTTCCAGTTTTCGTGCATCCAGTAATTTATTTAATTCATCAAACGAAACCTGGATTGTGCGACAACCGCGCGCAAACAAATCATCACCCCAGATCGTATTAACAATTGGTACAACCGCCGACACGGTCCCCAGCATAATTATTAAATTGCGTAAATTGGTAAAATAATCCGTCTTGGCACCGCGTATTAACGATATTGCCCATCCAAATAAAAATAATCCTGTTATGCATACAATTGCAATCCATGCATATTCAAAAAAAGTTTCAAAACTGCGTAAAATACACGATGGGTCTTCCAGATACAAATATGTGTCATCAATTCCCAATACATGGAAACCAGAATTTTGCAATAATCTAAGAATGGTATCTGTGTTCATTGCGCATCATTTTTAACGCCTATTTTTTAGATGCGGCGTTTGTAAAGAATCCAGGAATGGAAAAATCATCATCATTTGCAGCGATTCCCGCCCATCCAAATAAATCACCCATTATTCCATTTTCTTCGCGTTTCGCCTTTTTAAACGGTAAAATGTTTTTTAATTTACCAATTTTGCTGTGCGATTCTGGTTTGGGTTCTGCGGGGATTTTATCTTGATTTTCGGCAAATTCTGCCGCCAGTTGTTCCAATGTCGCATCCGTTTCATCAGATGTTTCAACAATGTCAATTTGTTCAGTGTCCATTTCTGTAATTGTGGTATCGTCAATTGCATCTTCGCGCATTGGCGCCATGCTTTCTAGCAATTGTTCCAGTGTTTTTTCCACTGGCGCACTGGGGGCATCATCATTTATCATATCTGCGATGGTTGTCGTGTGAACTGTTTCCCCAGAATTTTCATCAACCGGCGTTGCCAGTTCCGTGCTGACATCAATATCATCAATTATTGGTGCATCATTATCTGGAATATCTGCGTCGTGTTCTGTGGTATCATCTGTTTTTGTATTTGCATCCGCTTTTTTTGCGGCTAATACAGACAAAATCGGAATAATTTTTTCCGCCCCAGATTCATGCGTCGCAACATCATCTGCATTTGATACAGGCGATTCCTGAACTGGCATATCGGACTTTAATTCTGTATCATTGGCGTCTGAATGAACCGCCTTGCGACGACCGCGCGTTTTTTTTGGTGCCGGTTCCACAACATCGGTTGATATAATTTCTTCGGTTGCGACCGTATCGATAATTTCAGGCATATTATCTGGTGCGGGGGATATTATTTGTGCTGTATCTGGGGTTATTTCATGTGCGGGATTTTCGTCTGTTTGAATAATTTCTGTAATATTGGTGTTTGACGTGTTATCATCAGAACATGCCAATGCATCATCATTATCGACCGGCACACCGAATAAAACGGTATCTGTCCCCAGGTTTAATGTGTTTCGAACCTCATCAAAAGCGGCACGAATATCGGACATTTTGAATAATTCATTACCAGAAATATAAATGATTTTTGTTTTCATAGAATTAAATCCCCCACTGATGCCGTCATTATATCACATTTTGCTGTTGAACGCATGCAAAAAATATCTTAAACTGTAAATATGTCTGATATAAAACAGCAAATATTTCAAGAACTGTCCACACTGGAAGATATCGCCACGCGTCTGCGTTCTACGGCGGTAAATGCGGGGCGCCAAACGGATTTAGAGGTGGCAATTTTAACCGAACAGGTAAAAAGCCTGCGTGAACGGAATAGCCGCGCCACAGAAATGATAAATCAATCTATATCAATATTAAAGAAATTGAAATGAGTGTTGTATCAATACCAATTGTTAATAAAAATTACCCGATGGGCTGTGAAGACGGTCAAGAATCGCGTTTGATTGAATTGGGTAAAATGGTCGATGCCCGTGCGCGTGAAATATTGGATAAAATCGGACCATTGCCAGAAAATGCATTGCTGGCAACATTGTGTATTGTCCTGGCGGACGAGGTTCGAAATCGCCCAACGCCCGCAATAACAGACGCCGAATTGCGTGAAATATTGGCGCGAATTCGTGAAATTAAAAACAAGATTAGTTAAAAAAACGCGCATAATGCGCGTTTTTATCTGCTGTGTTGACGCAATTGATTTATTTTTTTATTTTGCACCATTGCAAATGTATTTGCTGTATCTGTATGTTCAGATTTATTTATTGGCTGCAATGCTATTTCGCGTCCTTCGCGCCAACCTTCGACAACACATATTGCGCTGACAACGCGTTCCATTTGTTCTGGGGTTAAATCGCGGATTTTTTTGTTTATATCCAGCCCCGTCATTTTGCGCAGACGATTTTTATAATTTTGTGTGTCATTTTCATGTGGTGGGGCATATTTAGTTATTGCCTGACCAATTGATAAATTGCAATATTTATCAGACTTTAATAATTCCGCAATTGCACGACGACCTGTTTCTTCGTCTGGGAATACGGCAAAACCGCCAGCCTTGCCAATTGCGCCCTGTTCAGCGGCAAAATCAGAATATCTTATGCACCCTGGGTTATTATTGCGCCATGCGCGTGTGCCACCACTGCGTTTAAATTTATTACCATTTGCGCGTGTATATACAACATCATACCGTTGCGCGATTGCACTGACCGGTTCTTGGGCCAGCATATCGTATGATACAAAATTATAATCCGCATTTACAGTATCGGGGGCATTTACTGATTTGGGTTGCACATTTAATGTGGTTTTTGTGGTATCTGCATATGTTGAATCAGATGCAGATTTTTCATTTGAACCCATTGTTGAACCCGAACCAAATAACATTGCCGCACTGGTTAAAAAGTACGGAATTGTGCGTTTGAAACTCATTTTTATACCTCCTTTGCAATCAAACAGACACGACCGACATATGTCGGACAGTCAATTGTTTTCAATGTTCTTTTTTTGATTGGTTCGTCGCAATAGAGCAATTTGCGGCGTACATTCAGACATATTGGCGAACCATTATGCCCCGACTTGCCATTCTTTCGGCAGCCCGCCCCGTCACCAGGGAACCAAAGTTTGTATATACATATAGAACGAAATTTTGAAATTTCAAGTAAAAAATGCAAAAAATATTAAATTTTTTAATGAATTTTTAAAATATGCGTATTCAACAGATTTTTTCGGTTGTTATTTTTCATCAAATGTTCTAAATTTTTCGGTATCATGAGTAAAGAAATTATCGAAAGAATTGATTCACAACAGTTGTCAGATGCATTATCTGAACGCTATTTATCATACGCGGTCAGTACGATTGTATCCCGCGCATTGCCCGATGTTCGCGATGGACTGAAACCAGTGCATCGCCGTATTTTGTATTCTATGTTGCGCCAAAAACTGTCGCCCAACGCTGCGTTTCGCAAATGTGCAACGGTTGTTGGCGATGTGTTGGGACATTACCACCCGCATGGTGATTCATCTGTATATGATGCGATGGTTCGCCTGGCACAGGATTTTTCCGTACGCTATCCATTAATTGATGGCCAGGGTAACTTTGGTAATATCGATGGTGACCCCCAGGCGGCATATCGATACACTGAATCCAAGATGACCGATGCCGCAATGCTGATTATGGATGGCATTGATGAAGACAGCGTTGACATGATGCCAAATTTTGACGGCACAACAACGGAACCGGTTGTTATGCCAGGGGCATTCCCGAACCTGTTGGCGAACGGCGGCATGGGAATTGCGGTTGGTATGGCAACAAATATTCCAACCCACAATGTGGCAGAGGTTTGTGATGCACTGACCCTGGTTGTTGATAATCCAGACGCCACGACCGCCCAGATTATGAAAAAATTGGTCGGTCCGGATTTCCCAACGGGTGGCATATTAATTGATTCTTTTGATACAATTGTAAAGAATTATGACGCTGGGCGTGGCGCATTCAGAATCCGCGCAAAATGGGAAGTTGAAAAATTGGACCGCGGGGCAGAGCAGGTTGTTATCACCGAAATCCCATATGGATTAATAAAATCGAAACTGGTGGAACAAATTGCCAGTATGATTGATTCCAAAAAATTACCGTTGGTTGACGATATATCCGATGAATCAACCACAGATGTTCGCATTGTTATCACCCCAAAAAGTCGTAATGTCCCGGCGGATAAAATGATGGCACACCTGTTCGCAATGACGGATTTGGAATACAAATTCAACATGAACTTTAATGTCATTGATTCGCGTGGTGTACCGCGTGTTATGGGCATTGGGGATGTATTGCGTGAATTTATCGCGCACCAGAAAAATGTACTGGTGCGGCGAACGAATTGGCGTTTGGGCAACATTGCGCGGCGGCTGGAAATACTGGGCGGGTTATTAATTGTTTATCTGAATCTGGACCGGGTGATTGAAATTATCCGCAATGAAGATGACCCAAAGTCGGTACTGGTCGCAGAATTTAATTTAACCGATGTCCAGGTAGAGGCAATTTTAAACACCCGTCTGCGTTCATTGCGCAAACTGGAAGAAATGGAAATTCGACGCGAAGATGCCGCATTACTGGCGGAACAGAAAGAATTAAATGAATTATTAGCCAGCCCCGATCGTCAAAATGAACAGTTAAAGGCATGGTTTGCCGATATTAAAAAGCGTTATGATAAAAAGACCATATTGGGGCGCCGTCGTACCCAATGGGTGCCATCGACCGCCGATATAGTTGTTAATACCGATGAATTTATTGAAAAAGAACCATTAACAATTATTTTATCAAACATGGGCTGGATTCGTGCGGCAAAGGGACATCTGGATTTATCTGCATTGGATGTAAAATTCAAAGAAGGTGATGAATTACAATTTGCATTCCACGCAATGTCGACGGACAAGATAAACTTGTTTGCCAGTGGCGGTAAAATGTTCACCATTGCGGCAAATGATTTGCCGTCTGCGCGTGGGTTCGGGGAATCTGTGCGTATGATGGTGGATATTGGCGCAGATGAAAATATTATATCGGCATTTGTACTGAATCCATCCGCAAAATATTTGCTGGTTGGGCGCCATGGAACCGGATTTATTGTATCGGGTGAAAACTGCTTGGCACAAACGCGCACCGGAAAACAGGTTATGAATACTGATGCGCGCAATCCGGCAATAATGTGCGTGCCGGTATCTGGTGATACGATTGCGATATCGGGTTCAAACGATAAATTATTAATATTCCCAACATCTGAAATACCCGAAATGACCCGGGGCAAGGGTGTTATATTACAGAAATATAACGCCGAACGCACATATGTGCTGGATGTAATGTTCTTTAACGCATCTGATGGATTCGGTTGGACCACGGGGCGGGGAACAACAAAGCTGGACGATTGGTCCCCATGGACGGGGCGCCGTGCATCCCAGGGACGCACCGTACCAGTTGGTTTCCCACGCAGTGGAAAATTTGGCAAATAAAAAATCCCCATTTGGGGATTTTTTTTATTAAAACCGTTGTTGTAATGTAAATTCAATTGACCATTTATCATATTCGCGTTGCCACATATTTGAATCGCGGCGCGTATAACTGAAAATCACTGTGGGAACAAACCCCAGAATGCTAAATTTATTGTTTGATACAGACAGCGAATATCGTTGTGAAAAATCGCGTTCAACGATTTGTGAAAATTTTCCATCTTGGACCGACCATTGCGCTGCGTCATAATTTTGCCAATAAAACATGGGCTGGGCAAATATTCCAAATCCATATGGTAATTCGGCACCAATGCCAATGCTGACGCTGGGTTGCCAGTATGAATATGTATCTGATGCCGCGTTTTCGCGTAAAATTCCACCGCGTAATATTGTATAAATATTTGGGGTTATTGAATAAAAAATTTGTGCGCTGGTGGAATATGTGTCGCCATTTAAGTATTCGCCGAATTTATCATAAATATTTCGACCATATTGCAAAGACAGCCCACCCGATAGCTTCCTGGTAAAATCGTAATTTGCATTTATTCGTGCGCCTGCGGTCCAATTATATCCATCCCACCCATACCAGCGGCGCGCCGCGGTAGCTGCCAACCAAACATCACCGCGCGACCATATATATCGTGGACCTGTGCTGGCATACAGATATATATCATCATAATCATGTAAATCATAAAAATTTGAATACAGCCCCGCATCTGATTTCCATCGCCATTGGTCAGACAATTTGAATTCATAATCGCCCCCCAATGTCAGGTTATACCCAACCGCAGATTCTGGTTCAATCAGATTGCGACACATTGGACCGAAAATCGTCATAACACATTCTGTGCCACCGGTTGCATTATTGACATTATTATCTGGCGCGGCGCCAAAATTAAAAAATACATTCCAGTTTTTATTTTGTCGAATTACATACCGGTAATAGTTCATCATTTGACGAATATTTTCTGGCAAATCACGCCCCGCCATTGCCAATCGCAATTGATAATCTGCGCGATACCATTGTTTTGCATGCATATAACAGATTGCCAGTTCAAAACGCACGCGCGCCAAATCCGGATGTGCATCCAGAATATCGCGATATATTTTAATTGCGCTGTCAAATTCACCGCGATATCCGGCAATGCGCCCCAATAAAAACTGTTGTTCTATCCCCATTGCACCGCCCAGTGGCGGCATATTTGATAAAATTTGCTGTGCGGTATCCAATTCGCCATTATCAACCATTACCCCCGCCATTTTTATAGCGTCCAGTACAGACATGGTGATTTCTGTTGTGCCGTCTGAATTTTTGACCGTTTGTACCCCTGACACAGATTCTGCCCGGGTTGCCCCAGGCAGAAACATAATTAATACAAAGATTATATAAAACTTTTTCAATTATTATTTTTTATTTACCCCGAATGCCATATCGAACTTAACACCATTTTCGACACCTGATTCAGTAAATTGTGCCAGACCGGTTGCCTCGGTCGGGGTGCCATCTGGTCCATAGTATCCGACATTCATTGTTCCTGTGCCGGTTGTATTTGTTAATATAACATCTGTTTCTGTTGGATTACCAGAAAATACAAAGTTTGCATTTGGTGCGTCCCCGTTTTGGGTTATTGTTACATTGTACCAATTGTCAAAATTTGCCACTAATTCAGATGTTGGCGTGTCACCTGTTTTAAAGTTTAATGTTGCTGTTCCGCCCAGATTTATGCTGTCATCCCCCTTGGTCGCCGTACCAACCGCACGACCAGAAAAAGTCATGTCTTTTTCAATATTTGCAACATCAATTTGCTTTGCCGCATAACCACCCGCAAATGGGGCATATGCAGTTTTTGTTGTATCTGCATTATTTGTAATTGTATATATTCCAAAATCAGAATACGATAATACTAAATCCGTACCCGCCCCTGAATTATATGTTAATGTTTCTGTATCATTAACAAATGTATTACCATTACGATTAAATACACTTTGTGTTTCACCGTTATCAATGGTCAGACCAGTTATTTCCCCAGATTCATTTATTGAAAAAGTCAAACTGGCATCCGGGGCGATAAATTCAGCATCATTAATGCTTAACAATTCACCATTTGCACGCAAACTGTTTATCGCTGCATTTATTGCACCCTGGTTGGCGTTGCGCCATGTGTTTATGCATTCGGCAACAATCGCCCCTGTATCCCCCGCGCATGTCCCCAGATTATGATTTAATACATACATTGCCTGGAACAAAATATCTTTATTTGTTTCAAATTGATTTTCAATTTCATCAGTATTCATTGTTGCCAGGTTTATTGCCATTTCTGCAACATCGGCATAATTATTTGGCGTTTTTGTCCCGGTGTATCCATTCAGTCTGTAATCCATATAACTGGCAACCTGTGCGGCATTCGAAGAAATCATACCGGTAATCTGCGCATTTGATTCTTTTGCTGTATTAACAAAAGGATTTCGTCCGGGTCGCATATCTGTTGGGCGCCCATACGCCCCCGACGGCGTGCCGCCATCATTGCATGCGGTCAACATCCCCAGCACAGCCAATAACGACAGTTTTTTCATGATATTCTCCTTTGCCAAATATCCTTGATAACTTTATTGTACAGGGATTACAAATATCATTCAAGTGTAAAAATAACTTGAACGCCAATTGAAATGTCTGCAATAATAAAATACAGCAAAGGTGAATTTATGGCGCGAATATCATTCATAACATCTGTGATTTTATTATCTGGTATGTTAACGGGGTGCCTGGAATCGGGCAGTGGTTCTGTACAATACAATCCGTACAAGGATCGTCCAACATACCAACCACCAATTCAAACCCCGGAATATTCAAACGATGCCGCAGATAATAATGCAATTATCACAGGTATGTATTCCAGAAATGAAACCCAGGTCAAAGATTGGGTTGGGTTTAAGTTAAAGGGATTCATCCCATCGGGTTTTGAACAAATTCCATTTACATCTTATATGGATGTTGCCAGTCTGGCAAATGAAATCACCACGGCAAATGCCACGCAAATTCAGTCTGAATATAACAGTGATAAAAACATGTTATGGGCGGCAATGGCGGTGCTGAATCGATCATTGGCGGCAAAATGTTATAATGCATCTGATGGGGCGGCAACCGCCGAATGTATTGTAAATTGGCGCAATGATAATACCGCAATATTTGACACATCGCGCACAGAATTGATTAAAAACACAACCGTATTAACGGTGGATAATGCGACATTGACCGCCACGAACGGTTATAAAATGAAATTTAAAATTGATGATACTGGTGAAATTATTGGCATGACATTAACCCGTGATTCTGGGAATGTGGATTTGGCAAAGCTGGGGGACAGCAGTACATTTTATGGTTCTGATATTGAAAACGGACGGGTTTTAGAATTGGATTATGTTTCAGATGCAAAACAAATGGGGTTGTCATATTCTGATTTTGGTTTGATAAATATACTATCATCAATGGATGGCGACCAACGGGTGGATGTATTCCTAATGCCATTTGCCGGCGGATATGATGACAAGAAAATCGCTGTTGCGGATATTGATTCTGACATGACATTTACTGGTCGTGCCACGGGTCGCGTGGCAAAAGGCGCCCATGCTGTTCAACTGCAACAAGATACAGCCCGCCCAACAAAATTAACATTTGATACGCAATCACAAACATCAACACTGACCGCAAACTTTAACAATTGGTATGATGTGGTGGTGGACAGTACCGGTGCAATATCATTTACAGATTACAAAAATAATAACAATGGTGTTGATATGCAACTGGCGACCACAGCAAATGACAATGGTGTTATTACCGCAAATGGTGCAAATATGAATGTTGGATATTATGGACCGTCCACCACCCCGACTGAGGTAACAGGCACCGTTCAATTTACCGAAACCGGTGTCGATAATGGCATACAAATGGATATATCATTCGGCGCGGTTGCAGATAAAAAATAAAGAATATCGTAATAAAAATAACATAAAAACATAACGGGCGCATTGCGCGCCCGTTAAAATATATAAGCTAATCCAAAATTAGTGAGGCATTTTCCCTTCGGTCATAACGACATGCTTGCGCAGTTTCGGATCGTATTTGCGAAACTTCATTTTGCCTGCGGTATTTTCAGACTTTGTATTTTTTGTTGTCGTATAAAAATAGCCAGTTTCTTTATTTTCCAGCTTTACGACTTCTTTATTGCCTTTCTTAGACGCCATTTTTAAACCTTTTATTTATTCTGCGTTGGATTCTATTGCAAAATTTACTGGAAATCAAGTCTTTTTTATCATAATATACCCAAATATGGGCGTATGGCGGCGACGGACGACAGCGAAGTGCCGCCGGGACGCAGAGCAAAAAGTTGTACATATTGCGGGTATGGCGAAACTGGCAGACGCGCTGGATTTAGGTTCCAGTGGGGTAACCCATCAGAGTTCAAATCTCTGTACCCGCACCAAATTCCTTGAATTAATTCATAATATATTTTAAAATTCTGATTGAATCCACTGGGAATGGGGTCGGGGCGTCAGTTATATCACAGGCTTCCCCGAAAACAGGCGGAATCTATCCGATGATTGATTTTTTGAACTCCCCGACTGTCATTCTTGTGTGGCGGTTATTTTTATTGGGGGAATTCATGGCAATAACATATGATGGCGCACGCAACGATATAACATTTTGCACAATGTTGTTCAAAATGCCGGCACAGCGTGATCTGGATTCTTTGAAACATATGACACGCAAATTCGAAGATTTCTATTTGCCGTCATTGGAAAAATTTATTCGTACATTTCGTCGTGTTGCACTGTGGTGTGACGAACAAACCGCGGAATTTATAAAATCGCGGGGTTTGGATACAGACATAATGATGCGTGTTATGGATTTTTCAGATTTACCGCATTATACCGAACGCGATAATTGGTTAAAATTACTAAATAACATGCGCGGCAAGACAGGATATTTATTGCATCATAAAACCCCAGAACAATGGATAGACTATTTAACGCTGATTGCGGCAAAGCCGTCGGTTATGGATTGGGCGGCAAAGAATGATAAATTTAATTCGAAATATTTTATGTGGATTGATGCGGGGTCATTGCATCCGATGTACGCGCCGTTCTGGAATGGTTGGACAGGGCATATTGATGCACAGCCCACGCGTGTTCGCATGACAATTGCGCCAACATTGGGTAAAACGCGCCCGAAATTTGTGCCAAAATTTATTTATAATTTGTATCGTAAAACCCGCGCCCCGATAATGGATGCGACATCTGAATCATTGGCGCGGCAAAGCCTGGTCGATATTGCGATGATAAACGCAGATTATGATGTTCCGGCGGGGTCGTTCATGATGCCCAAGAAATTGGTACATGATTTCTATCTAGAATTCGAACGGGTTCGGAAAATCATGCTGCGTCATGGACTGGTTTCAACCGAACAGGCGGTATTCCAAGCGATGATGAAATTTGATACAGAACATATGTTTGAATTATCATATATTCGGGGCTATGACCGGTTGTATGCATCCATTGCTGCCAAGGATGCGGATTATTTATTATAATCAATACACTGGATAATTGCGGGGATATGATGGATCGGGGTTATCCAGTTCTGATTTAACGCCGCATGCGGCAATTGCCATCGTCGCGACCAATAAAAATCCAAATAATATTTTTTTCATGTCTGTATTATATTCATAACATTTACGAATTGTCAAATCGGAAACCTGTCCTGTTTATTTGTGCGGGCGCGCTGTATTAAAATTACATGTGTATCAAAAAACCAAGGGAGAGAGATATCATGTATTACAGCAACGGTAATTACGAAGCGTTTGCCAATCCATTACCACCAGCAGATGCGACAAAAAAGTCGGCATATATTGTTGGTGGCGGTCTGGCCGGACTGGCGGCGGCGGTGTTTATGATTCGCGATGGAAAAATGCGCGGCAATAAAATTCATATATTCGAAGAATTGCCCATCGCCGGGGGCAGTATGGACGGCATATTAAATCCGTCACGGGGCTATATCATTCGTGGTGGTCGCGAGATGGAGGCGCACTTTGAAACCCTGTGGGATTTATTTCGGTCAATTCCGTCATTGGAAAATCCGGATGTATCTGTGCTGGATGAATTTTATTGGCTGAACAAATCGGACCCCAGTTTTTCGCACTGTCGCGCGATTGAACATCGCGGTCGCCGCATGAAAGATGACGGCAAATTAACATTGACCCCGAATGCCATCCGCGAAATGATAGACCTGGTCTTGACGCCCGAAGAAAAATTACAAGATGTTCAAATCGACCAAGTGTTTGGCGAAGAATTTTTTGCATCTAATTTCTGGCTGTATTGGGCAACGATGTTCGCGTTTGAACGCTGGTCCAGCGCGATGGAAATGCGCCGGTATTTGTTGCGATTTATCCATCATGTTGGGCGTCTGGCGGATATGTCGGCGTTAAAGTTCACAAAATATAACCAGTATGAATCACTGATAACGCCATTGGTACGATGGTTGGAAAATAACGGGGTAAAGTTCCATTTTGACACAACGATAACGAACATTATTGTTAAATGCGGCGCAAATAAAAAAGTCGCCCAGAAAATAGAAATGGTTAAATCAGGTCGCAGAAAAGAAATCAAACTGACACCCGATGATTTGGTGTTCGTGACCAACGGTTCAATCACAGAAAGTACCACATACGGCGACAACGATACGCCGGCCGACCCGCGCCATGAACTGGGCGCATCGTGGCAGTTGTGGAAAAATCTGGCGGCACAGTGCGATGAATTTGGTCGCCCAGAAAAATTCTGTGAAAACATCCCGGATGCCAATTGGGTTATATCGGCAACAATTACGCTGACCGATGATACGGTTGTGCCGTATATTGAAAAAATCTGTAAAAAAGACCCGCACAGCGGCTCAATCGTCAGCAGTGGTCCCGTCACCATCAAAGATTCAAATTGGCTGTACGGGTTCAGTATTTCACGCCAGCCACACTTTCGCAGTCAAAAGCCAAATGAAATAATTGTTTGGACATATGGGCTGTTGTCAAATACGCCGGGCAATTATATAAAAAAGAAAATTGCCGAATGCACTGGTGCAGAACTATGTGCAGAATGGCTGTATCATATTGGGGTGCCAGAATCACAAATAATGGATATCGCACAAAATCGTTCAAACACGGTCCCCAGTCACATGCCATATATAACGACATATTTTATGCCACGCGCATTGGGCGACAGACCACTGGTTGTGCCGCGTGGTTCGGTAAATCTGGCGTTTATTGGCAACTATGCAGAAACAGAACGCGACACAGTATTTACAACCGAATATTCTGTACGCACCGCCATGCAGGCGGTATACACGCTGTTGAATATTGATCGCGGCGTCCCAGAAGTGTTTGATTCATGCTTTGACATTCGCATGTTGCTGCAAAGTATCTATTATTTGAATGACCGGAAAAAATTACGCGACATCGATGTTCCATGGGTTATAAAACTGTTGGAACACCAGGGCATGAAGCATGTTCGCGGGACATACCTGGAACAACTGTTGCGTGACGCAAAATTGATATGAAATCGCGTGTTCGTAAAATGAAAAATCCCCATGTGGGGATTTTTTTATTCATTATACTATACATTAACGCACAATACCGTGTCGCCGTGCCAATTGTCTGGCAGAAACGATTTTCTTTTCCAGTAATTTTTTATTTGCGATTTTATATGGATTAAAAGAATCTATGTAAAAAATATCTTTATTAACCAATTTTAATACAGATTCTGTTAGCGCCTCTAAATTTTTCATTAATTCTGATTTTTGTTCAGAATCTGGCAAAGAATCAGATAAGTAGCATAATTTTGATACCAGTGCATTATATTCTGTAATTAACTTGTCCTGCCCAGTGATTTTATGTACAGCATTTCTCATTGCGATTTTTGCCTGTTTTAATTTTGACGATAATGACATTTTTACCCCCTTGAAAAAAATTTTAAATATGTTATACATACTATACACAATATACGCGAAGAATTCAAGGGGTGCCTTATATGCAAAAAATTCCCAGCATTTCTGAAATGGAAAATTTTGAATTAAATGGCATTACGCCGAACATAAAATGTCCCGAAAATACAGATGCCCTGGACGCGGCACTGCGGGAAATTGCAAATCGACGCATTTTATCGCAACCGATGAATTCGAAAGACAAAGCGCAGTAATAAAAAATCCCCATGTGGGGATTTTTGTGTTTAAATGATTTTTGGTAATTGTTTTATCAGATTTGACAGCGGGGGTCAGATTGTAAATTCCCGCCGCACATGCGTGCGCGGCGGGTCTCTTTGGCTCGTATGGTTCAAACACACAATGCGCGTTTTCGCCAACGCCATACATGAACTGTACCGGTTAAAATCTGGGGGGCAGGCATCAAAATAAAAAACGACCCATTCGGGTCATTATTTATTTTGGCAGGGTCATCTGTGCAAATCACGAACTGATAATATACATGAATTGTTGTTGTTCGGGAAAGAAATGAAAATATTTTTGCAAATTTTGTGATATAATTAAGGGAAATACTACAAGGTTATTACATGAAACTAACTTGGCAACAAAAAGATTTTGAAAGAGATTTAGATTTTATACTGTTCCACCAGAAAGACGGAACGACTGTCTGGTGGCAAAAGCAATTGTTCAAGGCATACCCTGATTTGAATTATGAATATGCTATATCTTTACCAGAAGAAAAAAGATTTGAATATATTACTGAACAAATGAAGATTCAGGCGGGAAAAAGAAAACCAATCATAGCAAACTCTATAAATATATTTAGTACAGAATGGAAAAAAATAGCAGATAAATTGAATAGTGCATACAGTTCTGCTTTTGATAATGATTGCAGTGGTATTTTGGATGATATGGTTGCTGAGGTTGGATTAAACCCAATTTGCCCGCGTGATATTAAAACCCATACTTTTGATATTTATCATTATTTTGACCCAACGTATGCAATGACAACGGCATTACATGAAATAACCCATTTTGCTTGGTTCTATTTCTGGAATAAGTATTTTAACGATAATCCTTCTGAATATGATTTTCCAAATATCAAATGGTTGTTGTCAGAGATAGTCGTTGAAACCATTATTCGTAATTCAGATATAAATGATTTAATAGAACAACCAAAATATATTGCTTATTCATACTTCTACGACATGACAATAAAGGGTGAATTAATTTTTGATACCATGAAAAAATTTTATCTGAACCGTAAAGATATTTATGATTTTATGGAAAAGTCGTTTAATTTTGTTCAGCAAAATGAACCAGAATTACGAAAGAAAATAGCAGAAGCAGAAAAATAATTCAAATATCCACAATGTATACGAACTGCGCAAAAGGTTTAGATTTCTAACCTTTTCTTTTTAAAAGTTCGTAAATGCGTAAAACAGGCACGGGTTTTACCACTCAACTTACGAACTCGTGCAAGTATTAGAAAACAAACAAAAAAACCGCAAAAATGCGGTTTTGATTTTTGGCAGCCCCAACCAGATTCGAACTGGTGTTCTCGCCTTGAAAGGGCGGTGTCCTGGGCCTCTAGACGATGGGGCCAAAACTGCCATTTAAATGATTTTATTCAAACCAAACGCTGGCAAATTATAACTGGCGCGGCAGTCTTTGTCAAGACAAAATACCACCGTGCCATATTTTTTATTATTCTGCCGTTTTTGTTTCCGGTTCGGCGGCAACTGGGATTGCAATTGCGTCCGCTGGAACTTCTTCGACAACGGCGGCTTCTTCAACGACTTCTGCGGTTGGTTCAACCTGTTGAAATACAATTTCTTTGCCATCCGCATTTTTCAGCGTCAAACGACCATCTTTTAAATCATATGTTTCAACCGTTGTCATGAACTGGAAATAATCCTGTTCTGTCTGCATTGCATCCATTGGTCCCATCATCATGGTTGATGCGAATGGACTGAATTTGATTTGATTACCATTTACTTCATAAGAACCGTTATACAGATTTACAACCTGACCATTTACACGCATTTCGTTTGCATCAAACGCCAATGTAATGTCTGTCCCATTGCCAGTGGCGATAAAGTTTGCGCCCTTTAACAATTCTGGATTTGGTGTGTTGTCGCCACACGCCGCCAAAGCCAAAACGCCCGCCAAGATTGCAAAAGATTTAATGTTCATATTTTCCCCTTTTTTATTTTTTACCCGTATAATTATATCAACATACACATGTATATCAACAGAATATTATTCCGATATGAAAATAAAAAACGCACCATGCGGTGCGAAATTGCTGGCGGGATTGACGGGG
>CALXWX010000004.1 GCA_944392565.1 uncultured Alphaproteobacteria bacterium
GTCATTTTCTGCTTTCAAGAAATCGTGAAATTGTGGGCGGACTGACCCGAATAGTCCTGGCAATTTTGCGTTTAGAAATCCCTGCCGAATACATATCCAAAATTAGATTTTCATAACCATCAATGATGTGACAAGTATTCTTTTGACCGTTTGGACGACCTAGTTTCACGCCGCGTAACTGTAATGCTGTTAATGCCTCTTTGGTGCGTTGGGCGATAAGATTTCTCTCAATCTCGGCAGATAGTCCAAACGCAAAAGCTAAAACCTTGGATTGTATGGTGTCGCCTAATTCATAGCCGTCTTTGACAGTATAAAGACGAGCTCCAATTTTCATACAATGTTCTAGTATTCGCATAATCATGAACATCTTTCGCCCGAGACGAGAAAGTTCACTGCATATTATAACATCGCCCGGGTTTAAATGTCGCAACACTCCGCCCAAAGCACGTTGTTCCGGCTCTTTGGTCCCTGAAATACCAGCATCTTCAATGTATTTATCAATGCAAAGCCCTAATGTGCTAGCTTTGGCATCTATGCCCAGTTTTTGATTTTCGCAATCTTGTTTGTTGGTCGAAACCCGAATATAACCATATATCACAATAAACTCCTTTGGTTTGTTGTTCTATATGCCGTAGATTTCGTTTTATTCAAGTAAATATAAGACAGTTGTATAAAAATTTGTTTGGAAATTTTTTTTCTTGACAAGAAAAATTATATCGTATAACTTCCCAATGACAAGGTCGAAGAAAAGGCATCTTTGTTCTGGGTTGCGCTTGTGCGTTGACCTGCGACTGGGATTACCAGTTGATTTAAAAAGTCTGTGCACGTGAATGTCGAATAACGATGTGCGTATACAGGCGCGATAGCTCGGATGCGATGCTATCGCGAAAATAGAGTAAGGCGAAAGTTTTCCATCACCTTGCATCGTTAAACCTTTATCGGATGCCCCTGAGATATGACAAAAGGTTTGTATATCAAGATGGGATAAAGGAAGAAAAGACGATGGCAAAACATAATTATGTTGCGAAAAATGGAAAATTGTTGCTTAGATTGTTTTGGTTAATTGTTAGGGTCATCTCATGGATACTAACAATTAACGAGTAACTAGTCTTCTCTATGTTTTTTTGAACCCAAGGGTGGGCACTAATGATGATAAATGAAACATTGCGTTTAATACGAATAATACATGATTTATCAGTAACAGATTTAGCAAAACAGTTAGGAATATCTGTTGGTCAACTATCAAAGATAGAGAATTGTAACGCTACACCAAGTTTAGAATTGATAGAGGAATACGCATCTATATTTAAAACGACAAGTTCTGCCTTATTACTTTTTGCTGAGAATTTAGACGCAGAAAAAAAACGTAGCAAAATGAAAATATCTATACGCAACAAAATGTTCAAATTGTTACAGATATTGGGTGATTATAAAGATGACAAAGAAAAAAGAAAAAATTATACTAGAGCAAAGCCCACTGTATAATCTGTCTAGTAAAGCTAAGTTAGCACATTTGTTGGGTTGTCGCACACAGTTTTTACATAATTTTCGAAACAGCAGACGACAGTATAATATATTTAAAATCAAAAAAACTAATAGGACGGGGAAAAGGCCCGTAGAAGATCCGAATGTATTTCTAAAAAGTATACATTCTAAATTTAAAAGTCTTATTTCAGAGATTCAAACGCCAGAATATTTGCATTCTGGAACCAAAGGAAAAAGTCACATAACGAACGCAAGAAGCCATATAGATGCCAAATATTGTGTTACGTTGGATTTGCAATCTTTTTACCAAACTGCCACAAAAACTTTTTTGAGTTACATGTTCCGTACAGTATTTCAAATGCCTGACGATATTGCATACTGTATCTCGGATATCGCTACTATCCCATACAAACCATCAGATGAACATAATTCATATTTTTCAACGGGATCCCCTTTGAGCCAGATTTTGATCTTCTGGTGTTATAAAAGTACGTTCGATTATATGGATAGATTGGCCAGAAAAAAGGGTATAATATTTACGCTGTACGTTGATGATATTACTTTTTCTTCCAATAGACAGATACCACAAAGTTTTATAAAGACCATTGAAAAACGATTGAAAAAGGTGGGTTTGCATCTAAACAACAAAAAAACAAAGTGGTATTATCCCAAAGACTTTAAAATAGTAACGGGTTGTGCGATAAAGAATGGGGCTATGAAAGCAAAAAATTGCAAACGAGAAGAAATAGTCGTCAAATTAAAGCAAGACAACAATTCTTGTCAAAAAATAGCGTCTATTGTCGGGAAAATTGCATCGCAACAACAGATAGAACCGAATATCCTGAATGTCTCAAAACAACAATTGATATCTAAACGTAACAAGTTGATAAAAGGGTAATAATATTTATTCATCTGAAGCTAAAAACACAAGCCCAAACCATTTACGTAATAGGTTCAGGTGGGCGCAGTAGGTCTTTGCGCTGGATTGTTCTTGCTTAAATTCAGCGGTTTCTTCGGCGGACAGACCAAGTTCCTTAATAAGTTTATTAGCCAGTCCTATAAGGTAAAAAACATTTCCTTGGGGACCTTTCAGGTCGATTACAATGCCAGTAGGATACTTTGCGTTGAGTACAGTTATCATATCGTTATGCTGATTAGACTTGTGGAATGCGACCATTTGCACAAATTTGTTTTGAATCCGGCGGAGCAACCATGTCTGTCGGCAGGTAAGTTTACCACAATTTGTACGCCGTATAGCTGCTTCTAATTTGCACAACGAACGACAGGCAGCAAAGTAAAGCATGGCGAATTCTGTGCGGTTGTTGGGCGCAATATCATCAAAATGTGTGTATTTCATAGGCAATCCTTTTTGGGGTTGCTGTATTTGGCATAATCTTTCGAGCCTTGTCCAGTTAATTGTACAAAACATTTATTTTGAAATTTTTTATGAAAAATATCGCATTTTATTGCTTTTTCTTGATTGTTATGGATTTTGCGGTATTGTTTCTGTATGAAAAATAATAATCCAATTGTTATTCGTAAGTATTTTTTAGACGAATTGGGAAACGACATAAGGTGGACGAGAGCGAGTATTGAATCGCAAATTTGCTCTGCTGTTATTTTTGCCATTAAAATGAGTAAAGACGACAAAACATGGCAACATATGTTGACATTGTGGCCAAAGAATTGTTCTGTTCGATATGAATGGTTTGAATCTGTTATTGCGGATATTAAATTGCCACAAAATATGGGTAATTTTTATAACACATATGATAATTTATACAATGTTTTGGTGCGCTGGTTAGATTCTGTAGATAGTGTCACAGATCGAAAATTATTGATCTTACATTCATGTGGATTATCCATGAATAAAATCGGTAAAACTGTGGGCTTGTTACGTCAGACCGCCAGCCGTCGTTACACCAATGCAATAGATGCGTTGGTTTGGAATTTAAATCACTCTAAAAACTAGCCCGTACACTTATATCGTAATTTGTCGCAAAATCGTGCATTGTGCACGGTTATTTTTTGTGCATATTTCTTTATATAAACCTATCAGAACACGAATCTAAAGGACAAATCATGACGATAATATTATCCAAAGATGAATATATGACCGAATGTGCATTGGCTGAAATGTGGGGTGTGAAACGCAATACTTTGCAAAAATGGCGTAGTGCCGGTGTTGGACCAAAATTTCTGAAACGTGTTGGTCGCATCGTATATCGAAAACAAGATATAGCCGAATTTGAGCAAAACAACATATTCCAACGCACTACAAGCGATAAACGATAGGAAACGGCTATGAAACGGCTGGCCAATCCAAAATGGGCACTTTTATTGGAAAATATATCACGTGAGGAACGCGGCGATATATTCATGGCGGTTTTGAAGTACCCGAATGCAGAATGTGCAAGTGCTGTGTGGCCATTTATAAAAGCCGAATTAGATGAAGACGATGTTAAATACAAAGCCAAATGCGAACGGTTGGCCACGAACAGATTGGCACGTTGGGGCGAACAGAATTCATCAAATATCAAACAGACATTATCAGATATCGGACAGAAATCAGACGCAATAGCAAATAGCAAGATCAACAATACAAGCACAATAAAACAAAGCAAGGAAGCAAATGTTTTACTTCAAAAATTAGCCAGCTCTTTCAGCGCGTCGCGCGAACCTAAATATCGTATAGATAGCCAATTTTCATTGTCAAAAATTATTGAACGGAATCCAAATTTGTTTCCAATATTCAACGAGTTTACACCAGAACAAATTGAAAAAGGACAAATATCATTGAAACGCAAGTGCATGGGGCAGGATAAAACGATTGCGCAAATCATAGGATGGATAAGAAATGAAGGAAATTTCACATAAAATATGGGTCCTGTGGCGACATTTTGCATTGAGGGTAACGGCGACCGCGACACTTGCCTAGCGATAGAAATAAAAAACGGTGAACAGTGAACACTAAAAGGAGTGACTATGTTATTGTCTAGAAGAGAATATGCAGCACGTCGTGGAGTTGCAGTATCTGCTGTCCAAAAAGCCATCGATACAGGACGAATAACACTAACAGACGGAAAGATTGATCCCGAAAAGGCGGATAAAGAGTGGTTGGCAAATACTAACCCAGCCTATAATAGCACGCATCCAAACGACGGTCTTTCAACTTCTTATCATAAAAGCAAAGCAATGAAGTCGGCATATGAAGCAATGCTTAAAAAAATAGAATATGAAGAACGGGCAGGAAAGTTGATACAGTTAGTACAAGCGCAATCTGAGGCTTTTACAGCAGCCAGGGCCCCCAGAAATTATTTATTGATGATCCCACGACGTATAGCACCACAGCTTGTCGGTCAGACAAATATTTCTAATATTGAGTATATCTTAACCAAGGAAATTAAGGCCGCATTAACAGGCTTGTGCAACATATTAACAGGAAACGAAGGAGAATAAAAATGCTAAAATATATAAAGCCCTTGATAACGTTATTCTCTGGACTTATGCGCTTTTCTTATCAATGTTGTGTGTAAATAAAGGGATAAATATGCGAACGCTTAAATGTCAAAAGTTGGCTTTAACAACAGGATTTCTCAACAAATTGAAATCAGACATTGATTTGCAAATAACAGATGCAGCATTGCCGGGTTTGCAATGCCGATATTCGGCTGCAACGGGGCGCAAAGTATTCTATTTGGGATATCGTGTTCGCGGTTCATATCAACAAAAGCATATAAGATTAGGATCGTTGGCGGAATTTAGCTTGAATGAAATTCGTACTCGGGCGATAAAGACAAAGCAAGATATCGCCAACGGGTTGGACCCACAATCAGAACAGCGCATACGCATAAGGCAAAATGAAATGGCCGCAGCACGACGTAAACGAGTCCGTGAATTAACCGCAATATTTATGGAAAAACACTGTCGTGAAAATAATCGGGCGAACACTTATCGATCAAACGAAGCGTTGATGCGTCTGTATATAAATCCATATCTTGGTGATAAACACATTGCAGATATTGATTTGGGTATAATCCAGGACATGTACGATAAAATCAAAAACACGAAAACCATTGCGATTGGTTTACATGTTATGCGATTGTTATCGACTTTTCTAAATTGGTGCGAAAAATACAATTATCGCACAATAAATTCAAATCCATGTCACTTAGTTCAAAAAGCTAAATCTCCAAAGATGAACCACACAATTCTGGATGTTGATGGATACAAACGGTTGTTTAGTGCATTGGATGAAGCGCTTTGTGTTGGGAGATATGCACCACAAACTGTCTTGGCAATAAAAACTCTTGCGCTGACGGGGTGTCGCAGCAGTGAAATAACAAACCTAGAACTGAATGAGTTAGATCTGAAAAACGGGTATCTGCGTTTAAACAAACGCAAAACAAATGCATTTAATGTACCCCTAGGCGATCCAGCAATAGAAGTTATAAATCAAGCTTTGAGAATTTGCAAAAGTAACCGATATGTGTTTCATTCTCCAATTGACCATACGCGTCCATTGACAGATTTGCGTAAAGCATTTTGGTGGGCATTAGATCGTGCGGGATTACCGCGGATGCGAATACATGACCTGCGTCATTCCTTTGCAACACTGGCAACCAGCATGGGCGAAGATATACGAATATTAAAAGATGTACTGGGACACACAAAAATCACCACAACAGAAATATATACGCATGCGTCAAGTGTTGCCGCGCGTCGCACCGCAAATAATGTTGCAAGCAAGATAACGGGATAAATTGGTATGCGCTGGTTTTGAAGTTTTGGGTGCCATGCATGACTCTCTTGCTCGGTACAAAATTCTGTGCCGACCGTGGGCAAAAATAAAAATCGGGATAAACCCGATTTAAATTTTGGCGTGCCCAGCAGGATTCGAACCTGCAACCTATTGCTTAGAAGGCAATTGCTCTATCCGGTTGAGCCATGGGCACTTAACTGTTTTTATGGAATTTGACGCGAACGTCATCCAATTCCTATGTAACATTCTATGTAGCAAATATGTAACATTTTACATCAATTTGCGTACATTTCAATCAATCTGTATCCGGTTTTATACAGAACTGATTTTTGCGCACATCCACACAAATCCAGCATTTATGCATTCAAATCCAAATCTATCCATAAAAATTACGGATGATTAGAAATCCGATGCTCTATCCAGCTGAGCTATGGGCGCGTTGGCGATATTTTATAACATAAAAAGTTAAAATTCAAGCAAATCAAATATAATAAAAAGACCCGTCAATACGGGTCTTTGAAATACTGATTTAATCAGTAAAATTTAATCATCTGCTAATTTTTTCAATCGCAAAATTTCAATATACATATAAACATCTGCCGCCGCATACAATAACAATACCGCCGCCAAATAATAAACCATGACAACCGCACCCGCCATTGGATACACCATCAAGAATATTGCCAGCGCAATCAGTATAACAGACATTATTAAATCAAACCAATAATGTCCAAATTTTGCCCGTATCATATTGACAGAAAATATCAATGCACGCAACGATTTGAACAAGAACAACACAATAAATATGTAAATCAAACTGATTATCGAACCAACCGGATATATACAGAACAATACCCCCAATACGATATTAACCAAACCAAATAAAACATCAACCCATCCGCCACCAACATCACGCGACACAACAAATCCAGCAATCGTACGATACAAACCGAACAAAATTAATGCAATTCCAATAACCAGCGTCAGCGCGGTCAGAATCGCAACCGGCTTTACCACCATCAATATCGCCGCGATACCAAACAACAGTGCCTCGCATATCAATAACGGCGCACTTTTGTTATACAATCGTTTCACCGATGCAGCAATCGGATTTACACGCGCCTGACGCGCCTTTGAATTTTTTACATCAGATTTTGCATTTTTTGCTTTTGGCATTCCAATCTCCCTTCCTGAATTATAATTTATGCATACATTATGTAATAATTATATTACAAAAAAACTATCAATTCAATAAAACAATTTATATATGCCAAGTTTCCTTACAGTATACAAAACATATAAATATTGGCAAAACGCCATCTGCCCCGCCACAGGAACATTTAATTAATAAAAAGCGTTCGCTAACAACACAAAGATACAAAATTGCATAATCAAAATTACACCGTCAAACTATTGCAAACTAAAATCAATCACTATTCATAGCTGCAACAATTTTTTCAAACCCATTATCTTTTAAATTACCGGGTGACACACATATATTTTGATTACTACTTAATTTTAATAAATTATCATATTTTTCTAACTCAGTTACACTATCGAACCAATTAGACCGCCCCCTAAAAATCACGATTAATTTGCCTCTACGTATAGCTTCACGCACTAAATCAAAAGTAAATCTTTGTGATGGGAAAATTTCTTTTGGTTTTTTAAATTCTTTGGACGCATACGGGAACCATTCTAATGCCATAAAACGCCCTTTAATTTCTCCACATCTATCTATCAACCAGCGCGTTCTTTTTTTCCACCATTCATAGCCAGGATCTGTAATTATATTTCCGTTTACATTTAGACTTGAAAAATTTTTATCCAAATAAACGAAATTATCATATCCATATGGATCAGCCAGATTTTCTCTAATTGCTTTACGATATTCTTCTGTACGAAAATTATCTAAAATATCATATCCTGGATTTAAAGATAAAAATACGACTTTTGCCGCATCCAACCCACCATTATACGGGGTCGGCATTACAGAAGTCTGCAATTTATGTTCCGGTTTTGCGCTGGCATTATATTGTTCAACGAAATGTTCATCTATTTTTAAAACGAACGGACTATTTTCAGGAAAATTGCGCCAAGGATTTTGCATCAACATTACTCTTTAGTTATTAAATTGTTTTTTAATAAAATAAGTATATTCAAAAAAAGCTATTATTAATATATAATTATTTAATTATTAGCAAACACTTAAATAGTCACACAAATACCAGGATATACGAAAAAACAAAACCCGCCACGAAATGCGGCGGGTTAAAATTTCTGGTCGGGGCGAAAGGATTCGAACCTTCGACATCTTGCTCCCAAAGCAAGCACTCTACCAGACTGAGCTACACCCCGAAACGAATGCCATTATAACAGTATTTTTATAAATTGCAAATTTTTATATTGATTTTATGCTTGTCTGTTTCAAACAAAATTTTTACAATAATACTGATGTTAAAAACAATTATACATATCATTACAGTTTCTATATTGGTTTTTGCACCAAATATTTCAGACGCGACAACACGCGCGTCTGATTATGTCAGTGCAAACACATATAACAACCTGTACCCATATATGAATAATACAATGCGGACCCAATTAAATCCTGGGACCAATCCAACCCAATCTGGCGCCCAGATAAATGTTCTGGCACGAACAAATACTGCAAACGCCACAACCAGAAATGTTGTTGCACGCACCCCATCAAATGGCGGAACCGCATCCGCGGCACGCAGTGCAACCAACAGCGCATCATCATACGCACGCGCGGCAACAAATAACGCGTCTGCGCGGCGGGTTACTGCCCGTGCGGCAACAACGGGCGGCACAGCGCGCGCCGCCACCACAACATCACGCAACGCAAATTCATCTGCGCGCCGTGTTGTGGCACGCGCCGGCACAACAACATCGCAAATGCAATCTGCAACATCACGAACCAGCCGTGGCGATGCATCAAACACAACAAACCGCACATCATCCAGTACGGCAACATTTACATCTGATACTGCCCCATTATCATCGGCGCGTTGCCTGGCGGATTATACAGAATGCATGAATGATTATTGCGAACGTGAAAACACTGAATATAACCGTTGTTATTGCAGTGCAAAATTAGCACAAATAGATGCCCAATACCAACCAAAGATAGACCAATTAATCAAAGAAATATTAACCGTACAAAATGAAAATCATTGGACAGACGCTGAAATGAATGAATATTGGATGGAAATGGTTGGTCAATATACTGGTGAAAATTCATGGAAAAATCTGGAAGATGCCCTGGATTTTGACTGGGCGGGGCTGACCAACAGCAATGTCCGCGGGCAACAGGCATTTGCCATGGGACATGCATACTGTGTACAACATTTGCGTGGCTGTGCATACATGCAAACAAACCTGCGCGATGCATATCGATCTGAAATCGCGCGCGATTGCGCAACATATGAATCATCTTTACAAAAATTACAAAACGCAGCCGAAAGTTTAGTGGAGTCATATAAATGAAAAAAAGCATAATGGGCATTGAATACGGTCGCGGCGCGACCGCAAATATTGTTATTGATGGCGGTCCGGCATTGGCACCCGCGGCGGTCAAAGAAATGTATCCCGACGCTGATTGGACAACAGTTGTTGCCGATCCATACGATGCCGAATTATGCGCAAATGACAGGTTCGGTGAAAACTATCAAATCCAGAAAAAGATTGTTGCAACAACCCCATTCGAACCACACATAATGATTGGCGGCGATCATTCCGTAAATTTTGGACATTTTTCTGCACTGGCGAATCGGATGCCGGATAAAGATTTGTGCCTGATATATATTGATGCACATCTGGATATTCATACGCCGGAATCTTCACGCGCCGAAGCATCCGGCGCCCCACACGGCACGAATGTTCGTGCATTACTGGGCGACGGCGATTCGCGTTGGTTATCATTACAAATGCGCCGTCCTGCATTGCGTCCTGAAAATATATTTTATCTGGGAACGCGTTCATATGAACCATCTGAAATAAATTTTGTTAACGCAAAAAATATATTCATGCGCAGTGCAAATGATTTACAAACACCAGATGATTGGTCGCGTGCAGTTGACGAAATACGCCGCCGAATTGGATTGCGTCAATATGTTGTATCATTTGATTTCGATGCAATCGATCCAAAATTATTCCGCGATGTCTTGGTTCCCGAACCAAACGGTATCAGTATGGAAGCCGCCGAATATTTTGTTCGCGCATTTGCCCCCGACGCACACAGTTTTGAATTTGTTGAATACGCACCAACCGGCGATAAATCCAGCGCCAATATTGTAAAACAATTAATCGATATTACGCTTGACGAATAATATTTTATCATTTCACAGTGATATCACACATACGATTGTGCCGATAAATATTTCGTGCCAAATCATCACTGATAATATTCCAATCACTTGCACGCCCATATATTGGCACGCATGGGATACAGATATTATTCTGTAATTGTGTATCTTTCGCGCAAGATGCTACGAATATCGCGCACCCCAGTACCAGCCATTTCCACATCTATATCCCCCATTGCTTTTATAACCTGTTTTTGTGATTCCATATGCATTTCTGCGACATGCATATTACATTGTGTTTTCCCGACATGTCGACCAACCCAATACGCACCCAAAACAACACAAACAAATCCAATAAAAACATATAATTTCGCCATAATTTCACCATAAAAAATATCCTGTAATGTTTTAAATCACAGGATATAATCTTGCATCACATAATAATAATTTTATTGATTCATTGATGAAAAGAAATCCGCATTTGTCTTTGTCAAACGCAATTTATCCAACAAGAATTCCATTGCTTCCAATGTTCCCATTGGGTTAATTATGCGCCGCAAAACATACATTTTTGCCAGTGTATCTTTGCCGACCAACAAATCTTCCTTGCGCGTGCCAGATTTTGTTATATCAATTGCCGGATACACGCGTTTATCAGACAATTTTCTGTCCAAAATAATTTCGCTGTTTCCGGTACCTTTGAATTCTTCGAAAATAACCTCGTCCATCTTGGATCCGGTATCAACCAATGCGGTTGCAATAATTGTCAAAGACCCCCCACCTTCGATATTACGGGCGGCGCCAAAGAATCTTTTTGGACGCTGTAATGCATACGCATCAACACCACCGGTTAAAACCTTGCCACTGGATGGAACAACGGTATTATATGCGCGCCCCAGACGCGTAATAGAATCCAACAATATTACAACATCTTGCCCTGCTTCGACCAATCGTTTTGCTTTTTCGATGACCATTTCTGCAACCTGGATATGCCGCGCCGCCGGTTCATCAAATGTTGATGAAATCACTTCACCCTTGACACTGCGTTGCATATCAGTCACTTCTTCGGGACGTTCATCGATTAATAACACGATTAACTTTACATCCGGATAATTTGTCGCAATCGAATGCGCAATATTTTGCAGCATAACCGTTTTTCCCGTACGCGGTGGCGCAACAATCAGACTGCGTTGTCCCTTGCCGGTCGGTGCGATTAAATCGATAACGCGTGCCGATAAACTGCGTCCCTTGTCTTTATCGCCAACAACTTCCATTTTCAGCATTTCATCTGGATACAACGGCGTCATATCATCAAACGAGACACGATGCCGCAAATTATCTGGATTACCACCATTTACGCGTTCAATTGTTTCCAACGCGAAATACCGTTCTGATTCGTTTTGCGGTGCCTGGATTTGCCCTTCGACATAATCGCCGGTTTTCAGTCCATATTTTTTAATTAACGCCGGCGACACATATAAATCATCTGGTCCCGCCAAATAATTGCTTTCTGGCGCGCGCAAGAACCCGAACCCATCTTGCATCCGTTCCAACACACCATCACCAATTAACACAACCTTTTTATCCGCGGCAAACACACGCATCACAGCGAATCGTAATTGTTGTACATTTAATTGCGCTGGATTTTCAATCCCCATATCTTCCGCCATTTTCAGCAATTGCTGGGGCGATTTAGCCTTTAATTCATTTACATGCATAAATAATCCTTTTGTGGGAATGGGCTATGCGGTGATACCGCACCCTTTTATTAATAGATGCATTTATTATACTATTTTTTTGTCAACATGTCAAGTTTTACATTAAAAATCCCGCAAATGCGGGATTTTTTATTTGGAAATATTTTTAATACTTTCCATAATAATCACAGTATTTACCAGGCCCCGAAAAACCGCCGCCACCGGTTGCCCCCTCTATTTCATATGTGCCGGTATTGTCGGTTACAACACTGGTATTGGTCAGATAACATTGACCAATATCGGTTGCGCCCGTTTGGTCCATCATTACACCGGTACTGCCGACCCTACTGCTGCTGGCAACGGTCCAATTCTTTTCGTCGTTTGGACCTGTTTTTGGATCTGGACATGGCGAACATCCGTTGCCTACATCATTTTTGTACCAACCGGAATTGCAATTAAAAAAGATTCCATTTGTACATGTTGCATTTGCCGGGCATTTTGTACACCCAGATGTTTCACTGGTGGCGGTGCCATAATATCCCTTGCCGCATTTATAATTATCCTCTGGCACAGCATGACAAGAACCCAATCGCCCCATACCATCAACCCATGCACCACATGTTTCCTCATATGTCCATGTTTGATATACATACACCCCATATTCATTCGGATCACCGGTTGTACCATAGGCTGGCATAGTATTTTTAAGTGCTTGACACATTTGCTCGCACGAGTCATATGATTGACCATCTGGCGCGGACCCAACCTTCATCAAATCTTGATCACACTTTGAACATGCAAATACACTGACCGCATGTGCATATGAAATTGTTAGTCCGAACAATACCAAACCCGCAAAAATCTTTCTCATATTATCCCCTTCCTTTGCCGAAAATAAACGGTGGTTTATTTTCGGCAAATTTTAGGATTGACGCAGCCCGGTTTTTTGGGATAAAATATATTCAGGTTAGTAATAAAATAAACCACCGTTTTTTTCGGCATATTTTGTTTTTTTCTTGATTTTTATGGGTATTCCTGCTCCAATAAAAAATACATTAAATACAAACCATAAAAAGGATAAGATTATGGCAGGCAGCATAAACAAAGTAATACTGGTTGGTAATGTGGGTCAAGATCCCCAGGTTCGTACAATGCAAAGTGGTCAAAAAGTGGTCAGTTTTTCCCTGGCAACATCAGATCGCTGGCGTGATCGTCAAACCGGCGAACAGAAAGAACAAACCGAATGGCACCGCATTGTTATTTTTAACCCTAACTTGGTCGAGGTTGCCGAACGCATGCTGCAAAAAGGGACAAAATTATATATCGAAGGATCATTGCGTACCCGCAAATGGCAAAATCAACAGGGCACCGATGTTTATACAACCGAAGTCGTTTTGAATCAATTTGCGGGTCAAATGGTTATATTGGCGGGTGCAAAAAGCCTGGATGGCGCCGCCCCGGGCGGTGATTATGGTCAACCGGCACAACCCGCACAACCACGCGAAGAAATATCGGTCGCCGATATTGGTGACGACATCCCATTTTAATGGGATGCCTTCATCCGGCGATAAAAAATTATTTCACGATTTAACAAAATATTTACCCCCTGTCATCCCGTGGCATAGGGGCTCGCACTCTCTTGTCATCCTGGGACGCGGGGTCTCCACACCACCGTGTCATCCTGGGGCGCAGGGTCCCCACAAAAACGAATGTTTTTGTGGGGTACATTTTGACCCCAGGATCCAGGTAATATGTATTTTATCATCTTTGTCATTGCGAGCCATCGCAGATGGCGTGGCAATCCAGTAAATTATGTACGCACGCGAATGCGTGCGACTTTATTTGCACTCTGAACTTTGAACTCTGCACTCTGTAAAAAACGGGGCGATGCCCCGTTTTTTAGAATCGATATGATCCCGATATCTTGATATTATGCAATTGGATTGCATCATTATATTGGTATCTGTAATCAACACCAATTTGCAAACCATTTGCCGCCAAGAATTCAATTCCACCACCAATATTCGCCCATAATGGATCAATATCAATGTCATATTTTGTGAATTCATGTGCCGGTGCAAATTTATATTTTGCAAAATCTGGCGCACCCAACACATCATATTCAACACCAATCGATGCATATGGACGAATCTGGAACCAAGATGTCGGATATATGCGTTTCTGGGCAATCAATGAATACCCCGGTGTCAAGATAAAGTATCCGTCTGATTTCAATTTCATATAATCTTGACCCGCGGCTTCTTCTTTGACAGAAAAACCAAAGTTATACCCAACACGCGCATACGCATTACCAACGATATATTGATTCAGCCAATCATGCATCAGCCCCCATTCACTGATCAGACTGAACGCCGTACCACTGCCGTCGATTGGGTCAACAAAATTCTGGTTGCGCGAAATATCAAACAAATGCATATCCAAGAACGCATTTCCATATACACGCGTCTTTTCACCCAGAATCTTCATCATATACCCGCCCAGACCAACATTGGTATTTTCAACATTCATATCAACATGCCCCAATATCGATTCGCCTGGTTTGTACCCCAATTCCATCGTATCGGAATTATCGCTGGACATATTTGATACATGTGCGGTTAACCCGAAAATCGTTGTTTCTGAATATTGCCAATCAAATCCACCCGCAACACTGAACCGATTACCATCAACGCGTTTACCGTCTGATACATCTTGGGTAAACATACCGAATTCTGCATCAATCCATGCCTTGCTTATATTACGATTACGATTCCAAATAAATTCATCAAACATACGATCTTCGAAAGAACGGAAATTCGTGTGTTCATTTAACGCAACACTGCCCGCGATTTGTTCAATTTCACGCGGCTGGAACAAGCGACTGAACCGCGCCAATCCCGTACCATCACGGCTGGTATTGTAATATTCCATACGGTTATACAATTCATTTGCCATTGTTGCCAGGTTTGTCCCCTTGAACATTGCCGGGATAACTTCTATTGGTGTGCTGTTAAAGAACCCAGTATTTTGCAATTGTCCCGCAATCAAGTTATCCAACGCACCCGCAGACATATATTCACCATCTGTATGCCCATCAACGCGTCCAACCACTGGTTGAATCTTGAACACTTCAACAGGTCCACCGAATCGCGGATCAAACACGATGTAAATACTGTCTTCGACACCATCGCCATCTGTATCACGCATTGATAAATATGCCGGCAAATCTTCACCATTTGAACCGTTGTTCTTGTCCAACGAATCCAGGTAATTTATACAAATCGAACCATCCGCATTACAGAAATTAACATTCAAATTACGGATTTTATCACCCAGTTCACGAATGCCTTCGTCTGCGTGCAATAACCATATTGCCGTTCCCTGATTAACGATATCAAATAAATCAATGCCAATTTGACCGTCTTTTAATGGTTCATTATTTGATGCCGTACCAAATCCAGACACATCAGATATAAATTCACCACCAACTGTAATCATTGCCTGACCATCTGCGGCATTGGTGATTATCCCCAGTGTGTCATCATCATTCAAACTGACCGTTGACCAATAATTACGATCTGATAAATTCACACCGCCACCAACGGCATATGGCAATATTGCGGCATTAATCGAACTGATATTATTAAATACATAATTATCGCCAATTGTCATTTGTTCCAGTCCAATGAACTGTACACCACCAGAAACACTGTCTTCAACATTCACCCGCATCCAATTATCCGCCGGATTTGCAGCGAATCGTAAATCTTGGGCAATAATACTGCCACCAATATCAATATCACTGGTATTTATTGCCATTACGCCATCAACCTGGTTAATACCGGCAACATCTAAATTTGATGTTGTTATTGTATAATCATTTGACGCAACATTTATATCACCCGCATCCAATGCACCATTATAATTTTGATACAACATGTGATTTGATGTGAATGCCCCGGTGGTTGTTAATCCCGTGCCACCCAAAGTAATCGTTCCAGCATCACCCATTACAAAACTGGCAACAGTGGTAAAACCACCCCCAGAATCCAATGTTAAATCACCAGAATTCGTGATTAACCCAGTTAAATTTATGCCATCGTCTGCGGCAAATTTTAATGTGCCACTGTTATTAATATTTGCCGTTTCAATTGATTCTGCCGATAAACGGACCGCGGCACCATTTGCAACCGTTGTATCGCCCGTAATTTTTGCCGCCCCAGTAATATCATATGTGCCATCATTACCCGCGGCATCAAATGCACCATTTACCGTTAACGAATTTGCCAAGAAAGTTAATTCATTATCCGTTGCGTTTAAATTTAACGCCCCAGAATTTGAACCCTGGTTCATATTGCCGTATACAATTACATCATTTTCTGTGGCAATCCCTGTTGCATTTATATTAACACGCGCATTTGTATTACCATTGGCACCAACTGTTAAAAATGCCATACCAACATTTTTCGCGGTTATATCCAACACGCCATTTGTTGCATCGACTGCACTGGCACTGACATTACCACCGGTTGATTTTATAACAAAATCATTACTGTTTGTAATATTTCCAACAGATATATTATCTGTTGCTGTCAAACTGACTGTTGCAGCATTTTCAATATCCGCCGCATGAACAGATTTTGCATCAACCGTAAATTCTGCACCCGTCGCAACATCAATATCATTATCAAAAGTTGCCGCACCATTTGCATTAACCACAAATGTACCCGCATTATTTATCAACCCAGACACAGTTGCATCAGTTGCAGAATCCAATGTCAATGTATTTCCATTAACAATCGATACACCACCTGCGACATCAATTGCCGCCGCATCTGTTGTCATTGTTAACGAATTTGTACCACTGACAATCATCCCGGTGGTCGGATTGCTGACACCATCAAACCAAATTCCACCATCAATATCAATCGCACCATTTGTGGCAGTAATTTGGCTGCCATGCGCCAAGAATTTCCCCGCACTGGTCAATGCACCAACATCTGCATCATCAGAATAAATTTCCAATGTACTATTTGCACCCGATGATACATTACCAGCAATGGTTAATTTTTGCGATGTATCGCTGCCAAATGTTATGCGACCATTATTTCCGGCGGTAACATCACCATCAACCGTTATATTTGCCGCATCAAATGTTACACCATACGATTCGTCCGCCCCACCATTTACAACAATATTTTTTTCAATATTAATATTTCCGTTTGCCAATGTTGATTGCATCAAGAACCCATCTGGACCAGATGCCGCAACATTTACATTACCCGCCCCTTGGGTTCCATTACCACCCAATGTAAAATCACCATTGATTTGGATATTTCCACCTGCAACAATTTCATGTGTTGCAGAATTAATATTCAATGTACCACCCGTAACACTTAAACCATTGGTGATATCAACACCACCGATCAGTGAATTTAAATTCATAACCCCACCGGCAACACTGACCGATTCGACCGACATATTACCGCCATTGGTATCCGACCCCTGGACAGTTAAAACACCATTAATATTATTTAACGCACCTTTAATATTAATTTCACGCGCATTAATTAATAAGTTTTGCCCATTTTCTGCAACAATTTCAGCATTTGAATTATTTACAACCGCACCATTAATTGTAATTTTACCGGTTGTATTTGTCGGTGCAATAATTTCCATATTTCCCGTATTTGATACGCCCAACAATTCAACAGTTGTACCATTCAGAACCATTTTTCCCGCATTAGAAACATTTCCACCAATACTTAATGCGCCAGATGATAAAATTTCTGTATTTGATTCGGCGGTTGCACCATCAACCCCGCCACTGATTACGATACCAGTCCCCGACGAATCGGTCGCAGTCATTTTTAAATCAGTACCGCGGTTTATCACAGAATCCGCAGTAATCGATTCTGCCAGCAATTCCATATTTGCATCAGTATTGCCCGCATCACCATTTATAATATCATTAACATCAATTGCACCATTACGCACCGCCAGATAAAAATCATCCAACTTATTTGCAAAAACCTGTAACCATGCATCATCATTTGCATTATCACCAAATACCAATGTTCCCGTATCTAAATGAAACGAATTTGTATTTTGCATCGCACTCAGGTCGAATCCATATTCCAGATATGTTTCACCCTTTATTGTTGCCTTTAAATCCCCCTTGTTAACAAAAGACGGATTCGCACTATCCCCGCCCGATACATGCAAACTATCTAAATTCAATGTCAACGAACCATCATTCGAATCGTTTGTAATAACGCCCGTCACATCCATATTTACGACATCATTTTCTTCGATTCGTCCGATTGTCATTGTCCCAGAATTATAAATACTGCCACTGGATGTAATATCCCCCCCCAGCTTTATATTCATATTTTCCGCCGGCGCAACAGTACCCGCACCCAATATCTGACCATTTTGAATCGTACCCGCAGTTATTGAACCCGCCGTGATATTCACATCGCCTGTGCCGGTATCAATAAACTGGCCCATATTTAATTCACCTGCGACCGTCAAATTAGTATTACCACCCGTCACATTAATTGCGCCAGTTTTCATGGTATTTGCAATAACGCTGAAACCAGATGCTACCTCAACCGAACCGGATACGGTAAACGCATCTGCATCTTCGATACGCAATGCCCCATTTGCATCAATACTGCCAAAAGAAATATTTATTGTGTTTGGCGTTTCTGGGATTGCATCAACACCAATTCCCAAAGAATAGCCATCCGTTATGTCCAATACACCATTAACCGCTATATCGCCATCCGAACGGATTGTAAAATCCGTCTTGCTGACATCTGGTCCCGCATAAAATGTATCATCGGGTGCCGGTGCCGGTATTGCAGTACCAATATACATACTGTTCACTGTAAATCCCGTATCAGTTGTGTATCCATTACCAGATTCAACAGTAATTGCGGTTGCAGCCTGCGCCCCCAGCGGTGCCAGGCATAACATAAAGAAAATTGTCTTTTTCATCATAATTTTTTTCTTTCTTCCAATCGATTTTATGATTATATTATTGCACAATTCGTCAATTAAGACAAGACGGAACTGTACAAAAAACAAATATTTTTAGGAATAAGGAGAAAAAAGTATGTTTTCTATAAAAACTGTACACGCGCGTCAGATTATGGACAGTCGCGGAAATCCGACAATTGAATGCGATATTACACTGGATGGCGGCGCATTTGGTCGCGCGGCGGTTCCATCGGGTGCATCAACCGGTTCTTTTGAAGCATTGGAATTACGCGATGGCGGCAACGCATATATGGGCAAAGGCGTTTTAACCGCGGTCAAGAATGTAAATGAAATCATTGCCCCGGCAATTATTGGTATGGATGCATCTGATCAAACCGCACTGGATGAAAAAATGATTGCACTGGACGGCACACCAAACAAAGAAAAACTGGGCGCGAACGCAATATTGGCGGTATCATTGGCGGCGGCACATGCGGTTGCGGCACAAAAGAATATTCCATTATATAAATATATCGCGGAAATTTACGGTAATTCAAATCCATGCGTATTACCGCGTCCGATGATGAATATTATAAATGGTGGCGCACATGCCGATAATGGTCTGGATGCCCAAGAGTTTATGATTATTCCAAATGGCGCAAAATCAGAATCTGATGCAATCCGCATGGGCAGTGAAATATTCCACAACCTGAAATCTATTTTAAAGAAAGGCGGCAATTCAACAAATGTCGGGGACGAAGGGGGATTTGCGCCAAACTTTCATTCTTGTGCAGAGGCATTGGATACAATTATTGCGGCAATTCGTGCCGCGGGATATACCCCAGGCGCCGATGTTTCCATTGGTTTGGATGTCGCATCATCTGAATTCTATAAAAATGGCATGTATGAATTCGAAGGCAAATCATTGACATCCGACGAAATGATTGAATTCTATCAAGATTTGATTTCAAAATACCCAATTATTTCAATCGAAGATGCCCTGGCAGAAGAAGATTGGAATGGCTGGAAAAAATTAACTGATACAATTGGTGCAAAATGCCAATTGGTTGGCGATGATCTGTTTGTAACAAATCCGGCGCGTCTGAAAAAGGGTATTGACGCCGGCGTTGCAAATGCTATATTAATTAAAGTAAATCAAATCGGCAGCCTGACTGAAACACTGCGTGCAATCAAAATGGCACAAGATGCGAATTATGGTGTCATTGTATCACATCGCAGTGGCGAAACCGAAGACACAACAATTGCGGATTTATCCGTTGCAACAAATGCGGGTCAAATCAAAACCGGTTCAATGTCGCGCACAGACCGCATGGCAAAATATAACCAATTGTTGCGTATCGAAGAAGAATTGGGCAACACCGCAAAATACGGCATATAAACAAATGAACAGATGAACACAGCATTTGAATTTTTGCTGGTAATAAAATACATCGTATCAATTGCGATTGTATTAGCGATTATTCTGGCGCCCGCATGGCTGGCACGCCAGAATGGACGCAGCAAAAATGATATGATTCTGGTCCGCTTGGGCAGTTGGTTGTTCCTGTGGACCGGCATTGGATGGTTGTGGGCATTATTTTGGTCATCCAAGAAATAAAAAATCCGCCAAATAGCGGATTTTTTATTTATCAAAATTTTTACGACGCGCCTTGAAAAAATCACGCAGCATTTTCGCCGATGCGTCTGCGTATTCAGGCATTTGAATCACATTCGGTTTCCATAAATGCCGGTCTGAATCATAAACAGTCGCATTATGCATTATTCCCCCGCCCTTTTCATCCATCGCCGCAAAATACACATTACGAATCCGCGCAAATGAAATTGCCGTGGCACACATTGCACACGGTTCCAAACTGACATAAATATCACAATTATCTAAAAACTTTTGCCCTAATTTTTTACATGCGCGATTTATCGCAACAATTTCAGCATGCAATGTCGGATTTTTCTTTAATTGCACCATGTTTTCCCCGCGCGCGATAATTTTTCCATCGCGCACAATAACCGCCCCAATCGGCACATCATCATGCGCCTGGGCGCGGTTGGCTAAAATTAACGCTTGCGTCATAAAACTCATGCATTACACTGTACAATATGGATTCAAAATTGCAAATTATTTCCGGTCGCTTTCACGGTCGAAAACTAAATCTGCCACCAAATGCGCGTCCAACACAAAACCGCGCGCGCGCGGCACTGTTTAATATGCTGGCATCTGGAATAATTAATCAAAATGATGATTTAACAATATGGGATGCCTTTGCCGGCAGTGGCGCGTTCGGTATCGAATGCATATCACGATATCCAAATGCACATGTAATATTCACCGACACATCACCTGAATCAATTCAAACAGTACGCAAAAATCTGGCAATGATAAAAATTGGTCCGAATGCAACAACTGAACAAATCGATGCAACCAATGCGATAAATAAATATGGCAGCGATGCCGATTTAATCTTTATTGATCCACCATATGACACACCTGAAATTGGCGCAATATTTGTACATAAATTAACACGCACTGCAAAAAATGGCGCAATTTTAATCTGGGAACAAGAATCAATTAATACGCCCCCCCCGCCAAACGGCTGGGAAATATTACGGGACAAAGTGTACGGTCGTGCTCATTTTTTAATAATGCGGCGAACAATTGAATAAAAACCTTGATTTTTCAATAATTTTGATAAATAATATGCCCCGCACGACACCCTTGGAGGTCGCGCATATAAAAAACCAATACATATAAAAGGAATCAAACATGTCAATTAAATTAAATGCAGAAATTCGCGGGCGTGTCGGCAAGGGGGCTGCACGTGGCGTTCGCAAAAACAAAAACATCCCCGCTGTTATATATGGTGAAAAACAGGCACCGGTTTCTATTGAATTAAACGGTCGTGATTTTGAAATGCTGTTAAAAACACCCAGTTTGCGTACGAAATTATTTGAAATCGAAACAACAAATGGTCATGAAGACGCAATGTTAATGGATATTCAATATAATCCTGTCAGCGATGCCGTAATGCATGTCGATTTCAAACGCATCAATGTAAAAAATCCCGTTAATGTCAGCGTCCCTGTCGAGGTTATTAATGCAGATATTTCCAAGGGGTTAAAAATGGGCGGTGTATTGAACTTTGCTGTGCGCAAGGTCGCAGTACGCGGTCTGGTTCACGATATCCCAGAAAAAATTACAATTGATTTAACGAACTTGAACATTGGTGATTCTGTCCACGGTTCTGACCTGGTATTGCCAAATGGTATTGAATTAGGTCTGCACCAGGCAGAATTAGCATTCGCAACAATTGGCGGTAAAATGCCAGATGATGCTGACGCGGGTAAAGCTGCGACAGCAACGGCGGCACCGGCAACAGATGCGAAAAAATAATCTGATTAAAGATGAATTTTCCCGCCCCATTATGGGGCGTTTTTTGTATTATTTTTTTCCTGTGGTCTTGAAATGATTTTTAGTATTCACTATATGGTATTCAAACAAAAATTATACAAGTTTTTCAGCAAGGAGTGAAAAAAATGGCAAAAGTCTTAGGTATCGATTTAGGAACAACAAATTCCGCCATGGCGTTCATGGACGGCAGCGATCCTAAAATCATTGAAAATTCAGAAGGTCAGCGCACAACCCCATCTGTTGTTGCAATAACATCCAATGGTGAACAACTGGTTGGCATAACCGCCAAAAACCAGGCAGTTACAAACCCAGAAAACACAATTTATGAAATCAAGCGTTTAATGGGTTTGCGCTATGACAGCCCGGCGGTCAAAGAAATTGCCGCGCGCGTTCCATATAAAATTGTGGCGGGTGATAATGGTGATGCATGGGTTGAAATTGACGGTAAAAAATATGCCCCATCACAAATATCTGCGATGATTTTGGCAAAATTAAAGAAAGATGCCGAAGCATACCTGGGCGAAACAGTAACAGATGCCGTTATTACCGTGCCAGCATATTTTAATGATTCCCAGCGTCAGGCAACAAAAGACGCCGGTCGTATTGCGGGTTTAAATGTATTGCGTATTGTTAATGAACCAACAGCCGCCGCATTGGCATACGGCTTAGACAAAGATAAAAATGGAACTATCGCAGTTTATGACCTGGGTGGTGGAACATTTGATATTTCAATTTTGGAAATTGTTGATGGCGTGTTCGAAGTAAAATCGACAAACGGTGATACTGCACTGGGTGGTTCGGATTTTGACGCGCGTATATTAAAATACCTGATTGATGAATTTAAATCGCAAACAGGCATTGATTTATCAAACGATAAATTGGCTTTACAGCGTCTGAAAGAAGCCGCAGAAAAAGCGAAAATTGAATTGTCGTCCAAGACAACAACTGATATCAACCTGCCGTTCTTGACAGCTGATGCAACGGGTCCAAAACATTTTAATACAACATTGACACGTGCAAAGCTGGAATCATTGGTTGACGACTTGATTCAAAAAACAATTGAACCATGCCGCAAGGCATTAAAAGACGCAGGTTTGGATAAAAATCAAATTAACGAAGTCATCTTAGTTGGTGGTCAAACCCGTATGCCAAAAGTTCAAGAAACAGTCAAAGAATTCTTTGGTCGTGAACCACACAAAGGCGTTAACCCAGATGAAGTTGTTGCATTAGGCGCGGCAATCCAAGGTGGTGTCTTAAAAGGCGATGTCAAAGATGTATTGCTGCTGGATGTTACCCCATTGTCATTGGGTATTGAAACATTGGGTGGTGTATTTACGCGCCTGATTGATCGTAATACAACAATTCCGACCAAGAAATCCCAGGTATTCAGTACTGCCGAAGATAATCAGTCTGCGGTGACAATTCGCGTATTCCAGGGTGAACGCGACATGGCAGCAGATAATAAATTATTGGGTCAATTTAACCTGGAAGGTATCGCCCCTGCCCCGCGCGGCATGCCACAGATTGAGGTATCTTTTGATATCGACGCCAATGGTATTGTACATGTTTCAGCCAAGGATAAAGGCACTGGCAAAGAACAGGCGATTTCAATTAAATCTGATGGCGGTCTGTCCGAAGACGAAATCAAACGCATGGTTGATGAAGCAGCGGCAAATGCCGACGCAGATAAAAAGAAACGCGAACTGGCTGAGGCAAAAAATGCCGCAGAAACTGCGATATTCAGCATTGAAAAATCATTAAAAGAACATGGTGATAAAATCAGCGCTGATGAAAAGACCGCCATCGAAGATGCCAAGAAAGAATTGGCAGACGAACTGACCAAGGCAGATGCAACCGCCGACAGCCTGAAAGCAAAAACAGACGCATTGGCTGAAAAAGCAATGAAACTGGGCGAAGCGGTATATAAAGCATCCCAAGAAGCATCCGCATCAAATGGCGACCAAAAGCCAAACGATGACGGCACACGCGATGCAGATTTTTCTGAAAAGAAATAATCACATCATATTAAATAAAAAACACCCCATTTCGGGGTGTTTTTTTTATTATCTGCGTTCGCCCTGGTGCCGTGCGGCTGATAATGCCGTACGCAACGATTGTTCCGCAATCTGTCGAATTTTTTGTGCAAATGTGCGCATATTCATTGCATCTGCAACACTATCTGCAAAAATCTGTGAAATATATTCAATTTGCGTTGGTGCGATGACAAAAACCTCGCTGGTTATATTTGATGGATTCAATCGATATACAGGTTCACGCATAATAAATCCCCCCATAAATTAAAATTTATTCTATTCAAATACTTGTTTGTTTATTTGTTTGCATTATATCATAAAGTATCTTGACCGCAAGGCGCAAAATTGCTATACCAACAGGGAAATAGACAAGGAAAATAGTATGTTAAAAAATGTTATCGGAAAGTTATTAGGCTCTGCCAATGACAGAATTGTTAAATCATATGACAAAACAGTTTCTTTAATCAATGATCTGGAACCAAAATACCATGCAATGTCGGACGCCGAATTACGCGAACAAACCAATGTATTGCGCGGGCGTCTGGCGGCGGGCGAAAAAGAAAAAAATATATTGCCGGATGCATTTGCCCTGGTCAGAGAGGCATCAATCCGTTCCATCGGGCTGCGCCATTTTAATGTTCAGTTAATTGGCGGAATGGTTTTAACAAATGGGCAAATTGCCGAAATGAAAACCGGTGAAGGAAAAACACTGGTTGCAACACTGGCATTATTCTTAAAGGCTCTGCATGGTCGTGGCGCACATTTGATTACTGTGAACGATTACCTGGCATCACGCGATGCTGAATGGATGGGCAATGTGTACCGGTTCTTGGGCATGACGGTCGGTATAATCCAGCATGACATGACCGATGACGAACGCCGTGCGGCATATGCATGTGATATAACATATGTAACAAATTCTGAATTGGGGTTTGATTACCTGCGCGATAATATGAAATTTTCCAAGGCACAACAGGTATTACGCCCGCTGTTCTATGCCATTGTTGACGAAGTCGACAGCATTTTAATTGACGAAGCGCGCACCCCACTGATTATTTCTGGTCCCGCCGAAGATACCAGTGAACTGTACGAACGGGTTGATGCGGTTGTTGCGCAACTGGGTGCCGACGATTATAAAAAAGATGAAAAAGACCGGCATGTAACACTGACTGATGCGGGGGTTGATAATGCCACGCGCATGTTAAAAGACGCCGGGTTATTAATCGGTGATAATTTGTATGCGTCTGAAAATGCCGCATTGGTTATGCATATCCAGCAATCATTACTGGCACATCATTTATATCAAAAGAATGTAAATTATGTCGTTCGCAATGGCGAAATTCTGATTGTTGATGAATTTACCGGTCGTGTGATGACGGGGCGCCGCTTTGGCAAAGGATTGCACCAGGCAATTGAAGCCAAAGAACATGTAAAGGTACAACCAGAAAATCAAACGGTATCCAGTATTTCATACCAGAACCTGTTCCGCCTGTATCCGACATTATCCGGGATGACCGGAACCGCCATGACCGAAGCGGCTGAATTCGAAGAAATATATAAATTGCGTGTGGTGTCAATTCCAACAAATCGCCCAGTGGCGCGTATTGATCATCATGATGAAATATACCGCAACAAAGATGAAAAATACGACGCGATTATAAAGCAAATTTCCGAATGCATGGAACGCAAACAGCCGGTCTTGGTTGGTACTGTATCTATTGAAAAATCCGAAGAACTGGCAGAAATTGTTCGCAAAAAACTGGGGATTAACCCAGCGGTTTTAAACGCCAAACATCACGAGTCAGAGGCAAAAATTGTTGCCCAGGCTGGCGCCCCGGGTGCTGTTACTATTGCAACAAATATGGCGGGGCGCGGTACCGATATTAAACTGGGCGGGAATGCAGAAAATCTGATTGCAGAATTATCCCCGGATGATCCGGATTTTGAAACTAAAAAGAAAGAGATTTATGACCGGATTGAAAAAAATAAAAAGCAGGTCTTGGATGCCGGCGGTCTGTATGTAATTGGCACCGAACGCCATGAATCCCGCCGTATTGATAACCAGTTGCGCGGTCGTTCTGGACGCCAGGGCGACCCCGGGGATTCAAAATTCTTTCTGGCACTGGACGATGATTTAATGCGCATATTTGGCGCGGCGCGCCTGCAAGGAATGTTGACCACATTGGGATTAAAGCCAGGCGAAGCGATTACCCATCCATGGATAACCAAGGCACTGGAAAAGGCGCAAAAACGCGTTGAATCCAGATATTTCGAATCCCGTAAAGAATTATTGAAATATGATGATGTCATGAACGAACAACGCGGCGTTGTTTATAAACAGCGCGATGATTTAATGACATCAGATGATTTATCACCATTGGCACGGGAAATGATTGGTGATGTTATTGAAATGATATGCGAAAATAACATTCCCGAAAAATCGAATCCTGGGGATTGGAATCTGCGCGGCATCCATGATGCAATGTTGCGCGCATTTGCATTGGATATTACCGATATTGAAAAGTGGAAAACAGATGAAACAATATCAGAACGCCGTGCATATGAAATATTAAATAACCTGGCACTGCGTCGTTATAATCACCAGGCAGAAAAATATGGTCCAGAATTAATGCAAATGGCATCGCGTCAAATGATGCTGGGGGCATTGGATACAGTTTGGAAACGGCACTTGCAACAAATGGATTATTTACAAACGGCAATCGGTCTGCGCGGATATGCCCAGAAAAATCCATTGTACGAATACAAGCGCGAGGCATTAGATTTATTTAAAAATACAATCAATAACTTTAAAATCATGTCTGTATCATACATTTGTCGTATGGAATTAACCCACGAAGATGTTGCAAAAACTGAACGCGAACGCGCACAACATGACGCTGAATTAAACCAAGCTGGCGAAGCGCGCCGCAATGCACCATGCCCATGTGGTTCTGGTTTAAAATACAAACACTGTCATGGTAAATTAAAATAAAAAATACAGCACCATCCCCAGTTCCCCTCTATGGAGGGGTGCCGCACAGCGGCAGAGTGGTCAGAGAGTTCAAGAACGAGTTCCCACTCTGTCCCCAGATACGCTGCCCCACACATCTCTGTCATTGCGAGCCATCGCAGATGGCGTGGCAATCCAGTAAATTATGCCCGCGCGAATGCGCGACTTTATTATTAACTGGATCGCCACGGTCGCAATGCTCCCCCGCGATGATAAAAAGCACCACACCCAGTTCCCCTCTATGGAGGGGTGCCGCGCAGCGGCGGGGTGGTCAGAGAGTTCAAGAACTAGTTCCCACTCTGTCCCCAGGTACACCCCCACTCACCTCTGTCATTGCGAGCCATCGCAGATGGCGTGGCAATCCAGTGAATAATAAAGTCGCACGCAATCGCGTGCGTGCATAATTGACTGAATTGCTTCGTTTCACTCGCAATGACAAATATGATAAAACACATATCATAAATCTTTATCCATATGCTGGGGCATGGCATTATCTGGCATGTTGCACCAGAATGATAACCCAAACACAAATATTTTTAATAACAGTGTATTTGGTATCTTTACGCGATCATTTTCATATTGCTGCCATTTACGATGGTCAATTCCAAACTTTTTAGATATAAATTCTGTCCCAACGCCCAACATTGCGCGCGAGTTTTTTAACAGCCGCCCGGCGGTAATAAATGTATCAAATTCATCGCGTAAAATTGCGCGTCTTAATTTTTGTCGTTTGTTTTCTGGCATAATATTTTCCCCCATTGTTTTTATTAATAAAAACACCGCCGTGATTAATGGCGGTTGGAGGTTCATAACTATACAGAAATAGTGTGCTTATTCAATATATTCGCAGCCCCCCCAACCTGGTTGGAGATTTTTCTGTAGAGGTTCTTACACCCCGCATTGGTAATCAGCCAATGCGTATTTATTATGGCATATGTATTATTAAAATTCAAACTTTATATCAAATCTTTTTAAAATATTAACACAAAACAACAATCTGATATAAAAAATCACAGGGGACACAACCATCCCCTGTGATTCACATAACTTTTATAATCAATTAATTATTTTTCATTCTGACCATGCTGAACATTAACACCACGCGCCATAAATTCAGCCGCCAAATTTACCGCCGCCGCCGCCTTTTTATAGCCTGCCCCACGCGCCTTGTTCTGCAATAATGCAGCCGCCTTGTTAAATTTATTCATATTATCAGTCATATTCAATGCCTCTTTCAAAAACATCTCTCTGACAAATAGAACATATACTAATAATTCTTTTTTGTCAAGTATTATTGTGTACAACCATACATTCCGCAAACACCGGCATCATTTGGCGCGACATATTCTTCAACAACCGCAATTGGCGCCTGTTTTGCAGGTTCTGTATAGTGAACCTCTTTGACAACGCGCACACGGCGATTTGCCGCATTTGCAACCCCATCACCTGTTTGCACTGCCAATCCTTCTTCCCCAGCAGAAACCGCAACAATCTGGCTGGCTGGGATACCATACTTTATCAGCATTTTCTGAACAGCCTCTGCCCGGCGTCCACCCAATGAATAATTATAATCTTTTGATCCCATTGTGTCTGTATGGCCGACCACAGAAACCTTGATATTTTTATTTTCCTGGGTTGCTGTTGCCAATTGACGAATTAATTCTTCGTATTCTGGTTTTACTGTTGCCTTGTCAAAATCAAATCTGATTTCCAAGATTTCTTCCATAACATGCTGTTTCGGTTCCAATGGGATTTGCTGAACCTTTATGATTGTTTTATCACCCGCGTTCTTTGATGATTGTATTGCATCCAGACGCGCATTAATCGCCGCCAATTCTGCACGCATTGCCATCATCATATTAATAAATTCTTCACGGGTTACCAATTCATCACTGACCATTGGAATTTCAGAATCTGTTGCATTTGTTTCTTGCTGTGGTGCAACATCATTATTTGACGAATCTTTGATACGACAATTTACATCACCTTCACGCGTGCATTGTGTGCTGACACTGCTATCATTATTACTGTCCGTCATGGTTTTATCGCCGCCATAAATATTTTGATTAAATACCATTGGTTGAACAGGAACCGGATTAATCAAATGTTCTGGGACATTCACATTATTAACGATAATAACACCCTCACGCGCCTTGGTTCCATTCATCGCCGCCATATTACGCGTATCTGGATAATATGTTTGGGTTGCTGGCGTCGACTGTCTTTCCACTGCAACAAAAGTTTCACCATTTGCATTTATTGTTGTTTTTGTTGTCTTGGTGGTTGTTTCTGTCTTTGCTGTATTTACAATTTTTCCACCCGTGCAATCACGCAACGCAGTCATCGTTTTATAAAATCTGTCGCGACATTCATTTGCCGTCCCCGCCTGACCACTGGCAGACGCCGACAACCAGCAATCGTATTTTGCCTGTGCCTCTGCCGCCAATTGTGGATTTGTCATACTGGCATCATTAACCAATTGATCCATTAATTCATTATATGCCGTATACAATTCAAAAGATTCTTGTTCATCCGCAACGGGCCAATTATCCAAACTTTCCGGGAATGGCAGTTCACCTGAAAACGCGGCGACCGCCTTTTGCGCGAACAATTCACCCATTTCTGGGTATCCGCTGGTCCGCGCATTATATATCGCATATGAACGATAGTTCATTGCCAACTGATTCAAGAAAGAATCCTGGTGTGGTGCCGAATAAACATCCAACGATTCGACATAATCAACAGTTGGTGTTGCAATCGGCGCATATTCATTATCACCACTGCCCGCGCACGCCGCCAAGCCAGCAACCGCCGCAATTGCGACCATGCGCGAAATTATCCATGTTGATACACCAGAATTATTTTTCATAAAAAATCCCTTTTTATAATCCCTTATATTATACGATTTTCTGACATATGAGTAAAGCGAAAAAGCATCACCCATATATTGAATGACGCCTTAATTTCCTAATGCTTGGGCGGCAAAAGACCCCAACGACCCCAGTGTCCCCAATGCCCCGCCACCACTGCCGGTAATACTGCTGACCTGTTCCATAATTGTGCCTGTATTTGTCGACTGCCCCAAATTACTGATTGTATCCGTCAAGAATTCGCCCCACATCTGACGTTTTTTCGCACTTAAACGCGCATCAGAACACTTTTCTATTTTTTGGATTAATCGCGTCGCCATTGCCAATTCAGACGCGGTATAATCCGCCTCTGTAAATGTAATCAAGTTAAACAATTCATATATATCAGATGATGTTTTTCTATCAGAACACGACAACGACCCATCTTCGCAATATGTTGCGGTCCCAACCTTTGGAAATCCATCCCAAACCATTCCATCATTTCCATCACCTGCAAAATAATCATAGCAAACATCGTCTTTTGTTTCTGTACCAACCGCGATTTGAATTGCCGCATTATATCCGCCAACCGCCGCCGCACATGGACGCCGTCCCAAACGCTGCTGAACCTCTTGTGCGGTCATTGCGCCTGTTTTTGCCCATTCTTTCATCGTATTATCAACAAAAGTAATTTCTTGGGCGCTGGGGACACACTCTGCGGTTAATGCCTTTTGCTGGGCATTTAACTGCTGGACACCGCTGACTAATTTCAATACGGTGGGAATCAAACTGCTGCCTGCACTGGAACTGGATGTTTCCTGGGGGGTAACGGACGCCGCCTTGGTAATAGTAATTGCCATTGCGGGCATATTACCCATACATAAAAATCCACTAATAAAAAACAGTAAAAATTTCTTCATCTCTCTTAAAAAAGATTATAACACAAAAAAACATCGGAATAAATATAAAAATTGCTTTTTGATGTATTGCGCGCTAAACTGACAGATGTGCAACGCGACAAACGCAATTTTATAATATTTACAAAACACAGACGATTAAAGCGCCTGTGGCAGTTTTTCTTTACTGGATGGGGACTGGTAATGGTTGCGGCATTAATTGCCGGTTCACTGTTCACCCGCCAGTTATTATGGACGCCAATATCTGCAATAAATATGACAGACATCGTCAGCAATCAATTCAAAATGTCAAATGCATCATTTGCTGGCACAGATACAAACGGCGAACCATTTAAAATTCATGCCGCCAGTGGTCGTCAAGAATACGATAAACCTGATATAATATTCCTAGACGCTGTATCTGGCACCATTCGCCGCGAATCCGATGGACAAAAAATAACTGATAATATCGTCGCAAATACCGGTCAATATAATCGCAAGACCAAAACAATAACATTAAACGGCAATGTACGCGTAGATTCCAGCAATGGCGACAAAGTCCGAACACAAGAATTGGTGATAAAATTATGAAACAATCTGTATTACGCATTCAACACTTATCAAAATCATATGGCAAACGCATGGTCATCAAAGACATATCGATGGAGGCACACCAAGGCGAATCGGTCGGTCTGCTGGGACCGAATGGCGCGGGAAAAACAACCGCATTTTATTGTATTACCGGTCAATTAAGCGCCACAGGCGGACAAATATTTTTAAATTCCCAGGATATAACCCATTTGCCGTTTTACCAGCGTGCGCGCCTGCACATTGGATACCTGCCCCAGGAAAACAGTGTTTTCCGCGGTCTGACGGTTGAACAAAACATTATGGCAATTCTAGAAGTGGTCGAACCCAGCAAGAAAAAGCGCCAAAAAAAACTGGATGCCCTGTTGGACGAATTTTCAATATCATCCCTGCGGCGCAGTCCGGCAACCGCACTGTCTGGGGGCGAACGCCGCCGCGTTGAAATTGCACGCGCATTGGCAAACGACCCAAAATTCATATTACTGGATGAACCATTTGCAGGCATTGACCCAATTGCCGTAAATGAAATCCGCAGTTTGGTGTCCCAGTTAAAGAATCGCGGTCTGGGGGTTATAATTACCGACCATAATGTACGCGAAACATTGGGCATCACCGACCGCAGTTATGTTCTGCACGATGGCAGAATATTAAAACACGGCACCACCGCCGAAATCGTCAAAGACGAAATGGTAAAAAAAGTATATCTGGGCGAAGATTTTGTGATGTAATCCACCTGTAACAAGTCGCACGGGAATAATTCACTCTAAAACAAACGGGGCAAATGCCCCGTATTTTTATTCGTCATCTGACTCTTCATCATCGTCATCATCAATATCAACGGCATTCAAATCAATTTCCTTTGGCACACCCAAAATATCTTCGATTTTTTCAGACGCGGCGTCCAAATCAATCTTGTGCAACACGGCAAATTCTTGCGCCATCCGTTCCAACGCCCGCAAATACAATTGCCGCGCAGAAAATGTCATTGTGTCCGTTGCATTGCGTCGTTGCAGATCGCGTACAACCTCTGCCAACTTCATCGGATCACCAGAATTAATGTTTTCTTCGTATTGTGCCGCACGACGCGCCCAAATCATACGCTTTGCCCCAGCCTTACCCTTGGCTGATGCGATTGCTTCATCCATTTTTTTAATTGTGGTCAATGGACGCAGACCGGATATTTCCGCGCGTTCCACTGGCACACGCAGTGTCATATGATTTCGTTCAAAATCAATAACCAACATTTTTATTTTTTGCCCGCCGATTGTTTGTTCTTCGACACGCACCAACTTTCCGACACCCTGGGTCGGATATACAACATATTGTCCTGCTTTAAAATCTAGTTTCTTACTTGGCATATTTGGATACCCTTTACGGTTGCCATTCTCTCAATGTCTTGCATATTATACCACAAAAAACCAGAAAAACAAATAAATGACTGAAAATAAAAAATCGTCCAATTGGACGATTTTTTATCATCTGATTGTACGACGCAGTGTCCCACTGGTTCGGCGAATACTGGACTGATGACTGCCCGATGTATTAACACTTTCAACCGCGCAAACCCATTCGCCATCCTGTAATATTGCCGTCTGCCCCGATGGACAATCTGGCTTTTCCAGTCGCCATGCAAAACAACTGCCTTTTTGATATGACGAATATGTTACATTATCGCCACCATCATATGTATATGCACCATATTCTGGATTCCAATACCCCGGTGTTTCCCCACTGCACCAGCGCCGATCCCCAAAACATTCAACACAGTTATTATTCGCATCACACAATTCCGTCGGATACGATGTTTCTTTATATCCGCTGTTTGCGCGATCACCATTACCCATTGATTTACCATTTTCTAAATCACGGCACCACAATTTTTGACATTCTGCGGCATCAATACCGTCAATATCACTGTGCGAAACCAATATATACCCCGGTCCACACGATGTGAATTTATCCGCCATTGCCGCGCCACCCGCGACCAGCCCAATATTAATTGCAATCAGTGAAATTAAAAATTTTTTCATATCCTAAATTCTCTTTACAGTTTATTTTATCATATTTTAGCAGTTATATGCAAACGCCTTTTTTCATATTTCAAAATAAATTTGCGGCGACAAAATGCCGCCGCAATAAAACATTACTGTCCCAACCCCGCCGGCGAGAATCGTCCAATATTATTAAACAATTCCTGGATTGCGTTCAGTTCAATTGCCGCCGGAATTTCTGTTTCATCTTCGGAAATCATAACATCCGGCAAATCGTCATCATGCAATACCTGAATTTCACGAACACGCGCCCCATCAACCCACGCCAATAAAACTGTTTGATTATCATACTTCAACGGCAATGGTCCACGATAGTTTTCATCTGCACCATAATAAATCCAAACTTCATCACCATAAATCGTTTTCACCTGGGGCGAACCAATTTCATTTGTTAATTGTTTTGTTGTTTTAATATCAGCAACCACCGCATCCAAATCAGGCGGGAAAACATAACCCCGATGCTTGGTCTGAAAAGTACATGCAGACAACAAAACCACAAAAATCAGCATAAATTTTTTCATACCCAAAATTTACACCAAACCACGCCACCAATGCAACAGAAAAAACACGGGGCGCATGCCCCGTGTTTTACCCTTCTCCATTCTCTTTTACCTCTGGCGAATTCATCATTGCAAAATGCGCGATGTATTTCTTTAATTCGCTGCGGTAATGGTTATTTTCTTTTGCCATTTCAACCAATCTGTCAAAATGTGGATTTGCCGCACGCGCCGCACCAAAACGACTTTCTGTTTTCAAGAAATCTTCCAATGGTACCGTGCTGTCCACATTTGAATCCATGGTCAACGGGCTGTGTCCATCAATAATCAGCGACGGATCAAACCGATACAACGGCCATGCGCCCGTATTAACCATTTGTGTTTCATGTTCAACCGCGTTTTGCAGTGCGAACCCATGCGCAATACATGGCGCATACGCCAATATGATTGACGGTCCGGGGAATGCCTCGGCCTCGCGAAATGCGCGAATTGCCTGGGGCTGGTTCGCGCCCAATGCAATTTGCGCAACATACGCCCCCGACATCATCGCAATCATCCCTAAATCTTTTTTGGCATGTTCTTTGCCGCCAATTGCGAATTTCATACTGGCACCAAATGGCGTTGCCTTGGATTGTTGCCCACCAGTATTTGAATACCCTTCGGTATCCAGAACCAATATATTCACATTTTCGCCACTGTGTAATATGTGGTCCACACCGCCATATCCAATATCATACGCCCATCCATCACCGCCGATAATCCACACAGATTTATCAACAATTTCGCCGACCAAACTGCGCGCCAGTTCTGCGCGTGGCGAATCGATTTTCGCCAATTGTGCGCGCAATTTAGCCTCTATCTCGCGCTGTTTTTCTGGGTTGCGTTCGGCAAACATTTCTTCGACATTTGGGATGTTTAATTCGAACAACAATCCCTTTAATGTATCGCGCTTTTGATTCAACGCAATACGCATACCCAACCCATATTCGGCGTTATCTTCGAATAATGAATTAGACCACGCCGGTCCGCGTCCATTTGCATCCGCGGTCCATGGCGTTGTCGGCAAATTCGCGCCATATATTGATGAACACCCTGTTGCATTTGCAACAACCATTCTGTCGCCAAACAAATGCGCCAACATTTTGATGTACGGTGTTTCACCACACCCCGCACACGCACCTGGGAATTCAAAATAATGCGGCAACAATTCCACATGCTTTGGAATATTCAGGTTTAATTTTTCACGCGGAATATCTGGTATTTTTTGTGCGGCATCAAATTGTTTTTGTGCATCCCCGGCATCTGCCGCCGCAATCATCGCCAACGCATGTACCGGGCAATTTTTAACGCATATCCCACACCCGGTACAATCCGCCGGCGAAATGTTCAGCGTATAATACATATCCGTCCCCAATTCAGGCGTTTTAACCGGCACCACAATCACACCATCGGCGCGTGCAGCATCTGCCTGTTGCGGGGTCATAACCTTGATACGAATTGCGGCATGTGGACACAGTGCGGAACATTTTCCACATTGGATACACTTTGACAAATCAATTGATGCAACGCGTTCAGAAATTGCGCGTTTTTCATATTTTGCGGTACCCACCGGATATTGACCCGCACCAAATTCCCCATCAACACGAAACCGCGACACCGGCAAACTGTCGCCGCGTTGTGCCGCCATTTCGCCCAATGTGCCGGCAATTTCTGTTGGTGCATCTGCGGTCATGGCTGGCACAAAATCAGGTGCAAAATTTGACACCGATGACGGCAACTGGTACTCGTGCAAGTATTCTGCCGCCTTGTCCACCGCGGCCCAGTTTGCCTGGACAACATCCATCCCTTTCTTTTTATATGTTTTCTCGATTGCAACCTTGGCACTTTTTGCCGCAACCGCCGGATCAATCACACGCGTTAAATTAAAGAAATTCAACATAATAAATGTGTTAATACGATTACCCAAACCCAATTCTGCCGCCGCCGCATTTGCATTCAAAAAGAACACACGCGCGCGCATACGAATCAGGTGTTCTTGTGCATCACGCGGCAGATTTGCAAACGCAACATCGGGCGCCATTGATGTATTAATCATAACCGTACCACCCGCACGCAGTCCGCGGAATATATCAAACCGCTGGGCAATCATAAAGTTTGACACACTGATAAAATCAGCCACTTCGATTAAATATTGGCTTTTAATCGGCGCATCAGAAAATCGCACATGTGATGCGGTCAGACCGCCCGACTTTTTGGAATCATATACTGCATATGATTGCGGATATAAATCAGAATTTTCACCAACAATCTTTACAATATTTTTAACTGCGCCAACCGTACCATCAGACCCAATACCATACAAAATTGCCGTCTTGAAATTTGGTGCCTGGACCGCAAATGCCGGATCTGTTTTCAATGACAGCCCCGTCAAATCATCGTCGATTCCAACAGTAAAGTTATGATGCAATGTATCACGCATCAGGTTTTCATATACAGCCTTGACATCGCGTGGTTTAAATTCTTTTGACCCCAAACCATATCGACCGCCAAATACCGCCGCCGTATCGCCAACAACTGTTTTAACATCCTGGTACAATGGTTCACCCAAACTGCCGGGTTCTTTGCATCTGTCCAGCACCGCAATGCGTTTAACAGTTTTCGGCAACGCTGCTAAAAATGCATCTTTTGGAAATGGACGGAACAAATGTACCTTTACCAGTCCCAATCCCGCCAGCAAATATGGCAATGTTTCTTCGATTGTTTCACATGCACTGCCCATTGCGACAATTACATTTTCTGCATTTGGATCACCGACATAGTCAACCAGTTTATATTGCCGCCCTGTTAACTGGGCAAATTTGTCCATGCACTGCTGAACAATTTCTGGTGTTTTTGCATACAGCGGATTGGCTGCTTCGCGTCCCTGGAAAAACACATCTGGATTTTGCGCGGTACCACGAATTGTTGGTTTATCCGGCGTCATACCACGCGCACGATTCGCCACAATCAAATCATCTGGTATCATTTCACGCAGAACATCATCGCTAATTCTGTCCAGACGCGATTCTTCATGACTGGTGCGGAACCCGTCAAAGAAATGCAAGAATGGCACCCGCGCACGCAGTGTTGCCGCATGTGCGATTGCCGCCATATCATGTGCCTGCTGCACATTATGACTGGATAACAAGGCAAAACCCGTTGAACGCACAGACATAACATCGCTGTGATCACCAAATATCGACAACGCATGTGTTGCCAGCGCACGCGCCGCAACATGCATAACAAATGGCGTTTGTTCACCGGCAATTTTATACATATTCGGAATCATCAGTAATAATCCCTGGGATGCCGTAAATGTTGTTGCCAACGACCCCATTTGCAATGCACCATGCATTGCACCAGCCGCCCCCCCCTCAGATTGCATTTCAATTATCTGTGGGATTGCACCCCAAATATTTTTCTTGTGTTGGAACGACCATTCATCCGCCAATTCACCCATCGTACTGCTGGGGGTGATTGGATAAATCGCCGCAAAATCAACACATCTGTATGCGACATCTGCCGCCGCCCAGTTACCATCAACAATTAAATTTGCCATATTTAAATCCCTTAAAAAAATTCATACAGGCTATATAATACCCCCATTTTCCCAACAAGGCAAGATTTATAAAAAACACTTGACAAATAAAAAATGGGGCGCATGCCCCACTTTTTATTTTTTATCGGTCTTTTTATCATCAGATTTTTTATCATCCAACTTTGCTGAATCATCACCTGTTTCTATTTCCATAGCAATTGGATCATCGGGCGTTGCCGGGACAATACTGGCGCGCGCCTGTAATTTAGACATTGCACGCACCATATCCATCGCGCGTTGCAGCTGATAATCCAACGCATCTTTTTCTTCATCCGTCAGCTCTTCATCGTCATCATCAGATTTATCTTTCTTTTTCTTTTCCGCTTCTTCATTCTTTAATGCATTTTTAAACGACGCCTCTGAATACAGGCTTTCTTTGCGTTCAAGAACCTCGACCTTGCTCTGCAAGACTTCGACATCCGGGGTAATTCCTTCATTCTGAATAGAACGTCCCGATGGCGTATAATACCGCGCAATTGTAATATGTATTGCCGTACCATCACCCAGCGGTTTTTGCTGTTGCACGCTGCCCTTGCCGAACGATTGTGACCCCATAACCAGCGCACGACCATTATCTTGCAGCGCCCCAGCCACAATTTCAGACGCCGACGCCGAACCATGATTTATCAACACAACAACAGGTTTTCCATTTGCTAAATCGCCCGGGGTTGCAAAATTGCGTTCAATGTCTGTTTCGCGCCGACCACGGGTTGAAACAATTTCACCCCCATCCAAGAATGCATCGGACACATCAATCGCCGCTGTTAAATAACCACCCGGATTATTCCGAACATCTAAAACATATCCAATAACATCTTTCTTTTCCAATTTTTCTAATGCCTTGTCCAGCTCTTTCGCGGTTGTTGCACCAAAATCAGAAATACGAATGTATCCAATCTTGTCGGCATCTTCGTCATCTTCCATGCCAGCCATTGTTTTTTCTTCATATTTAACCGATTCGACCTTGATGATATCGCGTTTCAATGTAATTGTACGCGGTTCTTGCCCTTCGGAAATAACGGTTAATTTAACTTTGGTTCCTGGGCGTCCTTTCATTTTTTTTGTCGCCTGGTTTAATGTCATATCAAATACTTGCTCACCATCAATATGGGTTATATAATCACCCGCCTTGATACCCGCCTTGTCTGCGGGGGTTCCGTCAATTGGCGAAATAACACGCACGGCACCCCTGTCACTGGTAATCTGAATCCCCAGCCCACCGAATTCACCCTGGGATTTATCATTAAATTCTTTGAAATCATCTGCCGACAGATATGATGAATGTGGATCCAAGGCTTGCAACATACCATTCATCGCTGCCTCTAACATCTTTTTTTCGTCGGCTTCTTCGACAAAAGAATCACGCGCAGTTTCGAACACCAACGCCAGTTTTTTCAATTGTTCATAAATCTGTTCGTCGGTTAAATGTTCCACCGGTTCATCTTTTTTTGATTTATCAGCACCAAATGCAACAACAGGCGTTAATAAAACCATAAAAACCAATAACTTTTTTAACATCGGTATCCCTTTCACAAAAATATACAGCAATTCATTGCACAGCATAAAACAAAAAGCGCCACCCCGCAAGCGCGTTTTATACACTTTTAATAAAAAAAACATCACAAATGTTGACAAAATAAATTTAAGGGCTATAATATACTTGAAATAAAAGCGAGGTTTTACATGACAAAAACGCCAAAAACCAAAATAGAAATTGAGCAAAATCGTCAAATAATAACCAAGATGTTATCTGGGGCGGGTACGCACAAACGATTAAATAATGTAAATTGGTTGCGCCACGAAATCGCATATGTGGAACCCAGAACACTATTTTATATTCCAAATAAAGAACAAACACCATATATAGATTACAACAATATGAAAAATATTGGTGACGCATATGATTATATTATTGATAATCCAAACCAGATAATCGATGCCACAGAAATTTGCAGAATACACAGTATGTTGTGTGCAAACACACACATCCAGGGTGGCATATTTCGCAGCACACCAAAAATTCTGGAAATAACTGTAAATGGACAACGGATGCATGCACCAGACGCATATGAAATACCATCACAAATGAATGAAATTATTTATAAAATGAATAACACGCCTGATATATTAACACGGGCATTTAACATTCATTATGATTTAATCGCACTGCAACCATTTGATGATTTTAACAAACGCACATCACGTTTAGTTATGAACTGGGTACTGGTCCAGGGCGGATATCGTCCAATCGTATTCAACCAGCGCAGCGATAAACAACGCTATAAAGAAGCAATCTGTCAATATGCAAACGGCGATTATCGTGCATACACACATTATATGTCGGCATGCCTGTTGCGTACGCAAAAAGAAATTATAAAATTACTAAAAAAATCGCGGGTATTATAATAATGACAAACGACATAAAAAATCTTAATCATGGGCGCGAAACATATGCTGTATATTACGGCGACAAATTTGTATTAAAACGCCCATTACCAACATTAAATACCGACAAACGTACAACATGGCTGGCGAAACAACATCAAACCAAAGATAAAATTGATGAAATACGCGCTGTTGGCAATCCTGTTTACAATATTCCTGAAATGTACTTTATCAATGATGATGAATATCAAATTCTGGAAGAACGCGCCCCCGGCGAACCATTAACCGCCGAATTATATTCAACATTATCAAAGCCCCAGCAATTTAAAATTATAAACAGCATCGCCAGTTTCTTGGTTGACATGAACGAACTGAAACCAATTGGTGATATACAAAAATACAGAATTGCGAATGATATAAAATTTTCCCGTCTGGATAATTTTATTGAACAAAAAATGGATAAATGGTTCACCAAAACCGAAATTTTAACAATGGCGGCAATCCGCGATCGTATTGGCGCATTTGAATATGAAACCAGACTGGCATGGTCGCACGGCGATTTAAATTCAGGCAATATATTATACGATACCCAAACCAACAAATTATCATTCATTGATTTTGCCGAAGCAGATTATAAATTTATCTATCGCGATATATTTGCCCCATTACAAATTGAACTGAATATATGCAAACGCGTTTATGAAACATATTGCCAATTACACAATAAAGATTTGTATCCAATGTTAGGGATAAAAAATGACACACTGCGTGAAATTATGAAATATCGTATTATGACCGCATGCCTGCGTCGTTTTATCAAGGCCGCAGATGATTTACGCATAAACCCCGCAAACCAAAAAAGCGCAGACAATAATTTATTGAAAATATCATTTATGCGTCAACAAATTAAAAATATTATCGATTTAGAATTACAATTTTCTAAATAATCCACATCAATCATCTTCGCGGAACAAACGCGCCGGATCAACAGCTTTATCCCCACGGCGCACTTCCAAATACATTTCTGGTTTATCGGGATCCATACGACCAATTGGTTCGCCCGCCAATACCTGTTGCCCCAACATAACATTAATATCCCCCAGATTCGTCATAACAGTATTATATCCATTTTTATGCGACATAATCACAACACGACCAAACCCCTTGAAACTATCTGCAAACTTCACTTCGCCATCCGCCGGCGCCATAACCAGCGCATTTCCACGCACGCGTATACGCCAACCATCAGATTTCAAACCCAACGCTGTTTTTTCACCGAAATGCACAACAACGCGACCGCGTACTGGCTGATTTAACTTACGAATTGAAAATCTGGAATCACCTGACATTTCCGAACTCCCCACGCCGGCAGACAATTCAGACAATGTCTTTGCGCGCGCCGACAATTCGCGCAATTTCTTTTGCAACGCCGATTGTTGCGTACGCAGTTTTTGATTTTGTGCCGAACGCGTTCGCAACAACTTGTCCAGCTGCGATTTTTCATCTGCATATCGTTTTGCTGTACGATCCAATTTTTCTTTTTCAATCGCACGCTGTTCACGAATTTTTTCCAGTTCTTGAATTTTTTCGGTGGCATCTTTAATTTCCGCATCAAAATTATCCGCCGCACCAGACAATATTGCCGATGTTAACACATAATCGCGCATATTTTCAGAATCAAAACTGGGGTGCGATGCAATAAACAATATACTGGCAGCAGCATCGGCAATTCGTTCCCGATTTTGTGCCAACGATTTTTCCAGTCTATCCCGTTGGGTGTCCAATTCACGAATTTTTTTTGCAACGGCACTGCGTTGATCTTCCAGTGTACTAACCTGGTCTGCAACTTTTACCAGTTTCTTTTTTGTTGATTCAACTTCTTTATTAGAATTTTTAACCTGTTGTGCCAGTTTTTCATTCTGTTGTTCTGTTTTTTTTATTTGCGCCTGGACCTGGGACAATTCACTGGCGGCATGCGCCAGCTGTGGCACCCCCACAAACAGCAAAGAAAAAATAATCAGAACTTTTTTCATTATTACTTTCTAACAACACGCAAGAATGTTTTTTTACCCTTTTGCACCATTATTTCATCAGATGGACTGATTGTTGATTTCCAATCTGTAATTTTTTCGCCGTTAATTTGAATTCCACCCTGTTCTATCATTCGGCGCGCTTCGGATTTTGATGGGAACAATTTTATCGCCACCAAGAAATCAACAATTCCCATTGGCACATCCATATCCAGTTCAAATGTTGGCGCATTTTCCATGCCCGCCCCCCCGGCGAATAACGCATTTGATGCGCTTTCCGCCGCAACGGCGGCATCATGCCCATGTGCAATTTCTGTTGCGGCAAATGCCAAGACTTTTTTTGCGGCATTCAATTCCGCGCCCTGTAATTTTGACAATCGCGCAATTTCATCCAACGGGATTTCCGTAAATATCTTTAAAAATTTTTCCACCAAATCATCCGGGGTATTGCGGAAATACTGATAGTATTCATATGGCGATGTTTTTTCTTCATTCACCCAAACGGCATTACCCGCCGATTTCCCAATTTTTTCACCACGCGCATCTGTAATCAATGATGTTGATAAAACAAATGCTTCCTTGCCCAATTTTTTACGAATTAATTCCACCCCCATGATGCTGTTACCCCACTGGTCCGCACCACAGAATTGCAAAATACAATTATATTTTTTATACAGCGTTAAAAAGTCAACCGCCTGGAATGTCATATAGTTAAATTCTAAAAATGTCATCCCATTTTCTAATCTGCGCCGCACACTTTCCATTGACAGCATCCGCGGAACTGTAAAATCAGTACCATATTCGCGCAAGAATTCCATATGTCCGTAATTCTTCATCCAATCATTATTATCAACCATTATGGCATCATTTTCCGCGTCGCCAAAATGAATAAATTTTGAAATAGATTTACGCAATCCCGCGCAATTATGTTCAATTTGCGCATCCGTCAACATTGGGCGCCCCTTGTCCCGTCCCGATGGGTCACCAATGCGCCCCGTCGCGCCACCAACCAATAAAATTGGCTTATGACCATATTTCTGAAACCAACGCATTAACATCAATGATGCCAAATGCCCCACATGCAATGAATCACCGGTCGGATCTGTTCCCCAATATCCCGCAATATGTCCCGCATTTAATGCATCATTTAACCCATCCATGTTTGATGACTGGTTAATAAATCCGCGCGCTTCTAATTCCTGTAATAATTCATTTTGCATGTTTAAATCCCCTTTAACGCACTTTATCGGTATACAAAAACAATCGCAAATTATTTGCATCATTGAATGTTGGCATAATACCGCGTCCAATCAATGCCCGCGCCAGCGCATATCGAAAATACATGCCATCACCAAATCCAAACTTGTCCGAAATAAAGTTTTTAATTCTGTATTCGCTGACTGGTTTTACGGTTAAATGCAACCGTCCGCGATACACCCACGCTGGTGGAATTATATAATCATTTTGCCCCAATCCGCGAACGATATCACCATTTTGCATACCTGCCACAAAATTTACCGGAAAATGTTGTTTATGCACGCCACCATTTTTACGCGTCAGTATAACATTTGCCCCAAAATCATTTATTTTAATATTATCAACAATGTACTTTTCCATATAAAAACCCCTGTTATAGTAAGATACCACCCAACCAGCAATTTTTCCACAAAATAATAACGGGGCAAGCCCCGTTATTCAATTATTTTCACGGATATAACAACTAAAATTCATATCGCAATCCCATCATTATTTCATGCGATGAAAAATCGCGCCGGGTTGTTGCAATTGAATATTTGCCTAAATCAGTATATCGATATGATAAATCCGCCCCCAAATTTGGTGTTATTGCAAAACTGATTCCAACCCCAACATTATAAATAAAACGATTTACTGCACTGTCCACCGATTCGTACAATGGTTCCCCACCCCACGCCATTACAGTATCAATAACAACACCCGCACTTTCATTAATATGCGCTGTTCCAATTCCACCGGTTATATAAATTGCATTATAACAACACGGTTCGACAACATTCATATCTGTATACATTGCATTTTTATACCGGGTACAGAACTTGAACAAATCATAATACGCATTAACCATGAATGTTTGCACACGACTTTTCAATGTATATGTTGATGGATAACTTAAATTATGCGGATACGAACCCGGAACACCGTTTTTTGTATTCAGCGCCCAATCACCCGAAATTGCATAATTTCCATATCCATATTCTGCCTCTATCCGCATATCAGCAAAACGCAAACCAATCGCGGCGCGATATGCCGCATTAATATCATCAATACGTCCATCAACAACCGTTGATTTATATGCATCTGGCGTATGATACATATATTGGTCTGTATCAACAATAAAATCAGCAACCGCGATTTTACCCGACACATATGGCGATGGCAAAATTATTTCGCCCCGCGCATTTGCCCCAACCAACATGGTCAATACCCCCAACGAAATAAATGCAAATTTGTTACACATAAAAATCCCCCTTTGATTTTCATACACAGGATAGTTTGAACATGCACCCTGCGTCAAAAGGTATGAATTCCGTAACAAAAAAATCCGGCATACACCGGATTTTTATTTTTTTGCTAACAGCCCCGCCTTACACATAATATTTGCAAATCGTGTAAAACAACTGTTTCCATTAATACAGACATTGTCATCTGTTCATGACAACATTTTTGCAACTTCGTCTGCCAGATTATCTTCGCGTTTCTGGATACCTTCACCCAGGACAAAATACGCAAAACCCGCCAATTTACCACCGGCTTCTTCGACAACCTGCTTTACGGTCTTGGACGGATCCATAACGAACGGCTGTTCTTCTAAAACAGTTTCAGCATAATATTTATGGATACGACCCTGAACCATTTTTTCAACGACTTGTTCCGGCTTGCCGGCTGTTGCCCCTGATTCAATAAACACTTTCTTTTCGCGTTCAACCGCCACCGGATCAACATCAGCAATTGTCATGAATTCAGGTTTGTTCGCAGCAATATGCATCGCGATTTTATTACCAATTTCATCAATTTTTTCAGAATCACCGTTAATTGCAACAACAACACCAATTTGCCCCATACCTGGAACCAGCGCATTGTGAATATATGTATAAATATGGTCGCCAGTTACCTTGGCAATACGACGCAGATTCATATTTTCACCAATTGTCGAAATAGTCGCCGCAATATCATCTTTGACCGCATTCATTGTCGCATCAAAATCACCCTTTAATTCTGCGGCTTTTGCAGCAATATCAGACACCAACTTTTGGAATTTATCGTTTTTCGCAACAAAATCTGTTTCTGCATTAACTTCGACCACGCATCCCATATCATCACATTTTACGACCGTGACCAAACCAGACGCCGCAACACGACCTGCCTTGGACGCGGCTTTGACAATACCCTTTTGACGCAACCAATCTGCTGCTGCTTCGATATCACCATTATTTTCAACCAGCGCCTTTTTACAATCCATCATACCCGCAGATGTTTTTTCACGCAGTTCCTGAATTAATTTCGCCGTTATTTCTGCCATATTTTCCCCCATATATTAATTTGTTTAACCAGATGCAGATACAAAAACATCTGTATCTGCACCATTTATCCGCACTTTCTGAATTATTTATCTGCTTTTTCCGCTTTTTCAATCATTTTACCGCGGCGTTCTGCACGCGCTTCGGATGTTTTAGATTTCTGACGCGCTTCTTTATCTTTGATATCAGCTTCGAAATCGTCTGCGGCGGCATCTGCCATATCAGATTCAACTTTTTTACCAGCCGCACCACCCAAACGCTTTTCAATACCCGACAGAATTGCATCAACGAACAAATCACAGTACAACTGAATTGCGCGTGCCGCATCATCATTGCCCGGCACTGGATAGTCAACCAATTCTGGATTTGCATTTGTGTCGCAAATTGCAATTGTTGGGATATCCAAGATTTTTGCTTCGCGTACTGCATTTAATTCGCGTGGCATATCAATCACAATCATCGCCTGTGGCGTGCCATGCATATCTAAAATACCACCGAAAATATCACGCAGTTTTTCAACTTCTTTGGTCATGACACCAACTTCTTTCTTGGTCAATCCCAATTTATCTGCATTTTCGATATCAGATTCCATCTTTTTCAGACGACGAATAGATTGTGAAACCGTTGTCCAGTTTGTCAACATACCACCCAACCAACGATTATTCACATAAAATTGACCACAGCGTTCTGCGGCATCTTTAACAATATCTTTTGCCTGATGCTTTGTTGCAACGAATAAAATCTTGCCACCTGCTGCGGCAATCGCTTCCAGTGCAACCATTGCGCGATACAATAATGGTGCCGTTTTATTTAAATTAATAATATGAATTTTATCTTTGACCCCGTAAACATATGGTGTCATCAGCGGGTTCCAGCGGCGTGTATGATGCCCAAAATGAACGCCCGCTTCCATTAATTGCTTTATCGTAAATGTTGGCAATGCCATTGTAAAATCCTTTGTTTTCTGTTGTTATCCTCGCCGTTGGTAAAACGCCAAATAAATATTTGGACAGAAATATAAACCGTACGGCTGTGTTCTTCGCACCAAAATGCGTACCCACATGATAACCCACCAGTATCCAGAAATCAAGAAAAAATTAGCATTTTTCAAACAAATAAAAATGCACAAGAATGACTATTGATTTGCGTCATCGTCATCCAAGATTAATTCATCTGATGTTATTCCACGTACATTAATAAATTTACTAAGTGTATCACGATGCACACGCAATCGACGGGCAATTTCATATTTGCTGCTGCCACACGCCAATTTTTGTGATATGTATTTTTCACGACCATCTAATTTGCATATATTGCGGCTGCCCTGGGGACGCCCAACATGTTTGCCTTCGGCTTTTATACGCGCCAAGGCTTCTTTTGTTCGTTGCGATATCAAATTGCGTTCAATTTCCGCCGACAAACCGAACGCAAACGCTAAAACTTTGCTGGTGATATCTGACCCCAATCGATAGTTATCTTTTATCGTCCAAATTTTTGCCCCGATATCCATACAGTGGTGTAAAATACTCATTATTTGCAGCAAATTGCGTCCCAATCGTGATAATTCAGACGCAATTATCATATCATCTTTTTGAATTCTTTTTATTAATCTGCCTAATTTTCGTTTATTTAAATCCTTTGTTGCAGAAATTGTTTCTTCAATCCAACAATCGATTGATAAATCTTGCTTTTCACAAAATTTTTTAATTTCAAAGCGCTGATTTTCTGTGGTTTGGTGGTCTGTTGACACACGTATATAGCCATATATCATTTTTACCTCCCTTGGTGTTTGGCAAATACACGCATTCCCGCTCCAAAAATAATCCCCCCTGTTTGACACAGAAAAAATCTCATAAAATTACGACAGCGCAAAAAATTAATTAATTTGACTTGTTTTTTCGCCTTTTCACATTTAATATTAACACATTAACAGGAAGGGATTTTTACATGCGTCAAAAAAAACGATTAAATTCAGTAAAAAAAGCAAAAAAAACAGCACATGTGCCAAACCGCACAAAATTAATAATCGGCGTAATTTCTGCTGCTGTAATAATTATTGTTGGCGCATTAATATGGTGGCGCATTGCAGCGAACGACAGCAATAAAACAATATTTACCGCGAATGTGTATACCCCAGATATCGCAACATTTACTGACAGCAACACAATGTTCTTTGCAACATCGACCAGTATTCCCGAACCAAACAACGCCAGAAACATCAGCACACCCGGTAATGCGGTAATTTCATATACCCAAAAATCTGGAAATTATGCCCCGGCATTTAAAATGAATTTAACGGATACAGAACTGGCGCAAAATATAAAAATATCCCCATTTATCCGTGGCACATGGTCAATGCGTGGTGATAACACAATCATATTTACCCCCGATATAACATGGCCTGCTGAAACAAAATTCACCATAAAAATAAATCCTGATATTTTTAATGATGATGTACAGCCAGACACCACGCGCGTATCCTTTACAACACCTGAAATTACGGCAACTGTTGATAATTTTAATTTATACCCCGCCCCTGATGATAAAAAATCCGTCATTGGTATCGCGGTTATATCATTCAATTATGAAATTGATACAACTGACTTCGATGATAAAGTATCTTTAAAACTAGACAACGAAAACCTGGGGTTTGCTGTAAAATTTGATAAATTCCATCGCACCGCCTTTATTATATCCAATCCCGTAAAAATAACAGATACTGCACAAACTGTGCGATTAAAATTAAATCGTGTTCCCGCAATGGCGGGCGATTGCCGCACAGAAAAAATAACGGCACATACTACAATTGAATCCGCCGACAACATATATAAAATATCATCATTGGAAACAATAATTGCAGATAACAATGACGGCAATTCGAACCAGTTAATATTATTAAACACCACTGTATCTGCATCTGATAAAACAAACTGGTCTGAATATATATCTGCATATCTGTTGCCACAATATCGCGACAGTGATGACGAAGAATCCGCCATCAACCACGAATGGAAAAACGATGAAATTACAGATGATGTATTAAATAATTCAAAAAAACTGGAACTGACCAACATGGATTTTGAATCACCAAACGGTGTTCACCAATATGGGTTTTCATATAATGTTTCTGACCATGGTCCACGATATATATATGTATCTGTAAAACCAGGAACAAAATCGTCAAACGATTTTATAATGAAAAACGGCATAAACAGCGTAATGCGCGTACCATACCCCGCGGCAACTGTTGAAATCGCCGGCAGTGGCGCATTATTATCATTATCTGGCGACCGCATGCTTGGCATTGTTGCCCGCGGCGGTGTGGATACTGCATATGTAAACCTGTACAAAATAAAATCAGATGAAATAAATCATTTAATATCACAAACATATGATGTTTTTTCATCTGCGATGGAATTTAAATCGTGGTCATTTGGCGTATATGATATGTCTGTTGTATTCCAGAAAAAAATATCATTTGCCAATCCATCAATGACCCGCGCCAGTTATGCATCTGTTGACCTGGGCGACTATTTGGACAGAACATACGGTGATAACACTGGAATATTCGTTATTCAAACCGGCACATCTGAAAATGCCACCGATTATAATGACAAGCGTTTAATTTTACTGACCGATATGGGAATAATTCGTAAAGTAAATCTGGATGAATCATCATCTGTATTTGTATCAAACCTGTCAAATGGCAAACCGGCATCAGATGTTGAAATTTCTGTACTGGGGCGTAATGGAAACGCTGTATGGGCGGGTCGTACTGATGAAAACGGTCGTGCCAATATTCCACAATTATCATGGTCTGAATACAGAAATGCACGCGAACCCGTTGCAATTGTTGCACGCCGCGGTAATGATGTCGCATTTATCCCATATAACGCATATGCCCAGCGTGTAGAATATTCTAAATTTGATATTGATGGCACCTATTCCGTTGCATCAAATCCATTAAACGCATTTATATTTTCTGATCGCGGTATTTATCGTCCTGGGGAATCAATGGTTATTGGCGGAATTGTAAAGAATAAATCATTTAAATCATTGGCTGGGATTCCGGTAAAATTTGAAATGCGTGATGCACGCGGTCGATTGATATCAGAAAAAACATTTTCACTAAATCCAGACGGTATGTTTGACATAAAATATGAAATTCCATCTGATGCCCCATTGGGTACATGGAACGCATTTGTTTATTCATTAAATTCACGCGATCTGCCCCAAGATACACTGGGTGCATTAAACTTTGATGTCCAAGAATTTATGCCAGACACAATGAAAATTACTGCAAACATTGCCGGGGCAACTGAAAATGGATGGATTTCACCAGAAAATTTATCTGTAAATGTTTCATTGCGTAATTTATTTGGAACACCTGCTGTATCGCGCAGAATCGCGGCAAACGCAACATTAACCCCTGTTCAATATTCTTTTCCAGAATATAATGGATATATATTTACGCCCAATTTTACATCAAATGGTGAATTTGCTGAAAATACCGCCCGGCGCGCACAAACATTTTCTGTTGAATTGCCAGATGCAACCACAGATAAAAATGGCACGGCAACAATTGATGTAAAATTTGATACCCCTGTTCCATCTGGGACATATGTAATGACAATGAACATTCGTGGGTTTGATGCAAATTCTGGCACCAGTGTACAGACAAATATATCAACCCGCGTATCTGATGCAAAATATCTGGTGGGATATCACACATCAACAGACTTATCATACATAAATAAAAATTCCGCGCATAAAATTAACATTATTGCACTGGATCATACGGCAACCCCAACTGTGGCAAATGGATTAACGCTGCGTCTGATACGGCGCGAAAACAAAACGACATTGGTCAAAGACTATAATAATTATTATAAATATCAAACTGTTTCGTCCGACAAAATTGTATCAGAAACCCAAATTGATATCCCACAAAATGGAACAGATATTGCACTGGACACAAAAAATAGTGGGACATATTTTCTGCAAATATTGGATTCATCAGACCGCGTATTGGCAAATATTGAATATTTTATTGCTGGCGAAAATACCACATTGGAATCAGATACAAATGCTGAATTACAAATAAAACTGGATAAATCCGAATATGCCCCGGGCGATGAAATCGCAATTAATATAACCGCGCCGTATATTGGCACAGGATTAATAACAATCGAACGCGACAAAGTATACGCATATAAATGGTTTAACACCAAATCTACAACATCTGTACAACATATAACCGTTCCGTCTGGATTTAAAGGTACCGGATATATAAATGTATCATTTGTTCGCGATATAAACAGCCGCGACATATTCACAACACCATACGCATATGCGGTTGCACCATTCGCATCCGATACATCGGCACATAATATAAACATAAAATTACAAACCCCAGAAATAATTACAGACAACAAATTAACTGTAAAATACACATCTGACAAATCTGCCAGAATGATGATTTTTGCAATTAATCATGGCATATTACAGGTTGCGAAATATCAAATACCAAATCCATTGGCACATTTCTTTCAGAAATCCGCATTACAGGTAAATACATACCAAATTTTATCATTACTGTTGCCTGAATATAACATATTACGCGAATATGCAAAAACCGGGGGCGGTGATTACGGTGGCGATGCCGGCGCATTAGAACAAATCACAAATAATCCATTTGCCCGCCGCACATTACCACCGGTTGCATTTTATTCTGGAATTATTAATGCCCAGGCAAATAAACCAGGCACAATTGAATTTGATATCCCAGAATATTTTAATGGCGAAATTGCAATATTTGCGGTTGCCGCGCGCGATAATGCGGTTGGTGCCACAGACACCAAAACACTGGTTCAATCGCCATTGATAATATCCACATCTGCACCAACATTTGTTGCACCAAAAGATTCTTTCAAAATAAATTCAGTAATCACAAACATGACCCACGACAGTGGCGCATCTGCCAACGCATTGGTATCAATGAACGCAACGGGCGGAATTGAAATCGCAAATGCCACGGCAACTGCAAATATTCCATTTGAATCAGAAAAATTATTTACATTTGATGCACACGCCACTGATAAACTGGGCAACACAGAAATAACAACAAATGCACGCCTGACATCGTCCGATGACAAAACATTGGCGGCGCGTAATGCTATAAATACACTGTCTGTGCGTCCCATTACACCATTCACAACAAATATTAAATTTGGTGAAATAAAATCATCAGAAACAGATGTCAAAGATTTCCTGATATCGATGTACCCAGAATTTGCGACAAACCGCATTTACATAACACGCGGCGCATCGGCAATGGTAATACCATTATATGAATACCTGTCAAAATATGACCTGCCTTGCACAGAACAATTAGTATCACGCGCAATACCATACGCCTTGTTCCCGGATGATAAAATATTGGGAACGACATTTGATAAATCTGCGAAAAAAATCACAGATACAATCAATCTGTTAAAGAATCGTCAAAACGATGATGGATCATTCGCATTATGGTCAACTGGCACTGCATCTGGAAACATTTCAGAAACAGCGTATTTAACCGCATATGTTGCACAATTCTTGACAATCGCAAATGATGCTGGATTTACAGTACCCAACCAAATGTTATCGCGTGCAATTGATTATCTGCGCAGTTTTGCCGGTGGCACAATAACAGATGACGCGTATGCTGCGGCAATGGCATATGCAATATATGTAATTTCTGAAAACGATTATGTAACCACCAGTTATATTGATACATTCACCCAATATGCAAATGAAAATATAAAAAATTGGCAATCAAAACTGATGGGGTCATATATTGCAACATCTTATAAAATATTAAAGCAAGACGATTTAGCCCGCGATTTAATTGCGAAATATAAATTATCATCAAATTCAAAATATGAATACAGAACAATGTTCGATAACAATATCGCAAATGATTCGATGTATTATTATCTGACTGCAAAATATTTTAACGCCAATGATGCAACAAAATCAGACGCAATACGCAAATACATAAATTCTGGTAATTACAGTGCGTACACATCTGCATCAATAATAATGGCAATGTCGGGTCAAAAATTTGATACAAATAAACTGCCTGAAATATCAATTGCATTAAATAAATCAGATGCAAAAACAATTACCCCAGAAAATAATTCCATAATAATGGATATTCCATCAGACACATCTGAATTAAACATAACCTGTTCGGATTGCAACGATGACAACATATTATATTACACAATAATACAGCAAGGTTATCCGACAAAATCCACAAAATATTCAAATGGCATTGAAATTATTCGTGAATACTATGATATGGATGGGAATAAAATAACATCCGGTAATATTGGTGATATTATAACTGTAAAAATATTTGCACGCACACGCGGAAATACCGACATTGCCGACAATGTTGTAATCACAGACATGTTGCCCGGCGGTTTTATACCAACCATTGATTCAATAAATGGAAATACAGATTTTTCCGAAATGCGTGAAGACCGGATATTAATATACACCGACCTGAACCGTACGGAATCAGAATACACATACACGGTTCAACTAGGCGTTGCCGGTACATTCAATATCCCGCCAATTTCCGCCCAATCTATGTATAACCCACAAATAAACGCATTGGGAAAATCTGGCACATTTACCGTATCTGATGGTGCAAAAAAGTAATAAATTTTCACAAATAATAAAATCCATGACGGCATACATTCGCCGTCATTGGATTTTATTTTCAATCATCACAATACTTATATTTGCATATATAATAATAAAAATATTTTTTACCCCGCCCCTGTTATCCGATACACACTTTGGTCGTGCATACCTGGACAGAAATGGGAAATTAATGCGAATAACCCTGACTGCGGATGAAAAGTATCGCCTGTACACGCCATTATCAGAAATCAGTCCAACATTACAACAGGCAACAATTTTATATGAAGATAAATATTTTAAATATCACCCCGGCATAAACCCAATTGCACTGGTTCGCGCAACAATAAATTATTTTTCTGCCGCCACGCGACAAATTGGTGCATCAACCATAACGATGCAGGTTGCACGCCTGAAATACGACATGGACACACGACAAATCTGGGGAAAACTGAAACAAATTGCCGCAGCAATTTATATTGATATGTTTTATTCCAAACATGAAATTTTAGAAGCATATTTAAATCTGGCACCATATGGTGGCAACATTGAAAGCATCGGCGCTGCATCATTAATATATTTTAACAAGCCTGCATCAGATTTAACAAAAATCGAATCCATCACACTGGCAACAATCCCACAAAATCCCATAAAACGCGGTCTGAATACAAAAACAGGCATACAGAATATAATGAATATGCGTACGGACCTGACACGGCGCTGGATTAATCAAAACCCAGATGACGCCCCCCTGGATACATTGGCACAAATGCCATTAAACACCCGTACAACACGGGATTTGCCGTTTATTGCCCCACATTTTGTTAATTATATATCCGCACAATATAACAATTATTGGAATGATATGGGACCCCACAATTGGGCAATTCATACAACACTGGATGCAGATTTACAAGCCGCCATGGAAAATGCATTATCAAATGAAATCGCGCGCCGGCACAGCATTGGTGTACAAAATGCTGCTGCAATTTTATTAAATTATAAAACAATGGAAATTTTATCATACATTGGTTCTGTTAACTATTTTGATAAAACAATATACGGTGAAAACGATGGCGTTCGCGCCCGTCGCAGTCCGGGTTCAACACTGAAACCATTAATATATGCAACGGCGGTTGATATGGGATTCATACATTCAATGACATTATTAAAAGATGCAAAAATAAATTTTGGTGTATACGCCCCAGAAAACGCCGACAGTGAATTTTATGGTCCGGTATTGGCACGCGATGCATTGACACATTCGCGAAATATACCGGCAATTAATTTATTAAAGAAAATCGGAACAAAAAATTTCTATAAAATTTTATCTGAATCTGGGGTATCTAACCTGAAATCCCCCGACTATTATGGCATATCTGTTGCATTGGGCGGCGCCGAAGTATCAATGCTGGAACTAGCTGATATATATGCAACAATGGCAAATTTGGGAACGCGTCATGAAATTCGCACCGATACCACCAGCCAGCCAGACACCGGCAAACAATTATTAAGCCCCGAAGCATTCTTTATAGTCATGGACATGTTGGCACGTCAATCAACACCAACAAAAAACATTCCATTTGCAAAAAAACAAACAAACAATTTGCGCCATTATTGGAAAACAGGCACATCATCATCATTTCGTGATGCATGGACCGCTGGAATATTTGGTGATTTTGTATTGATTGTTTGGGTTGGCAATTTTGATGGAACCCCAAATAATGCATTCAGTGGGGCAAAAACTGCGGCACCAATATATTTTTCACTGGCAAACACTGTTGAAAAATATTATGCAACACATGGAAACTCAATAAAAAATAATAATTTCTGGCGCAATGATTTAAATATATCAGAAATAGAAATGTGCGACGGTGTTGGTGGACTGGCGGGAAAACATTGCCCAAAAACAACAACGGCATATTTTATTCCCGGCAAATCACCAATTGAAACATCAACAATTTATCGTGCCATTCCAATTGATATAAAAACAGGTCTGCGTGCATGCACCCGAAATCCCCAAACAACAAAAATGGCAGTGTATGAATTTTGGGACGCTGAATACCTGGATATGTTCCAGCGTGCCGGGATTCATCGCAATACCCCGCCACCATTTATGCCGGGATGTAATCTGGATGATGTTTCCGCCAACCGAAATCGCACCATTATAATGTCGCCAATTGATGGCACACGAACTGTAATAACATCGGACAAAGATTATGAAGATATCGCATTCCGCGCAATATCAGATATGATTGATACAAAAATATTTTGGTTCTTGGATGATAAGTTAATCGGCACCAGTATATCTGGTGAAACATTTCGTTATCCTGTTCCAATGGGTGATCATATTGTAAAAACAATCGATGAAATGGGCGCCGCAACCAGCATAAAATTCAGTGTCATAAAATAAACACCGGTACAATTTGCCATCAACCTTAATTTAATTACAATAAAAATTTTGTAATATAGTTAAATGAAATCCCCAGCACTAAATTACTGCCATAATGTTCCGCACCACGGGCGCGTGCCAAACGATATTGAACATATGGTCCCATTGTAAAATCACCCCATAAATTAGTATCCAAACGCAATACGGCACTTAAATCCCGTTCCAAATCAGTACTGACATAACGGGAATATGCAAAATATTCACGATAATAACCATCTGCTGAAAATTTTACCCCACGGCGCACAGGGTATTCCAACCGCCAGCCAAATTCTGCACCAATTTTACTGTTTTGCGCCCCAGCGTATGTAAAATCATATTCGTGGATTCCAGTTAAATACAAACTTTTTATAATCGTATGGTCAAACAAAGAAATACCTGCACTGGAACGAATAATATTTTGCCGCGGCGATTCTGTACTGTCTGCAAATTGCGTTTCATATGCTGCACGCACTGTCGGGCCAAATTTCAATCCCGAAAAATCCCAGCATGCGTACGATAAATCACTGGAATATAAAATTTTATCCGCATTTTCATCTGTTGTCGCAGGTTCATTATATGGTTTCAATGTCGTTTTACCATATTCCATAAACAAGCTGTTATCCCATTTAAACTTGTTTTTTGTATATTCTAATATTGTATCAAAAACACCCTTGATATAATCTTGACTGGTTGCATTCAGTGCAGATACAGGTGAATCTTGGTATTCTTCGGAATTTCGTACCTGGGTCTTTGACCAATCCAGTCCAATCCGACGAACCGATAATTGCAATTTACTGTTATCATGCGATACGCCGAATAAAGACTTTTCCGTTTTTGCATCATCCGCCATTGCCATAACTGGCAACAACATAAATAATAAAAACACAGAAATTTTTTTCAAAACTTTAACCAAAGTTGATAAATTATTTTACAATACGCAACACGCCATTCTGGTCAGAATACCGCCACCCCGCTTCGCGCACAGCAATTGTAAAATCCGCACGACTGGCAACCGGTATTTCAACCGTTATTTGATTCCCATTTATATACTTTGTTGTCATTACTATGCCTTCATTTCTGGCGATTTGATTTAATTCCATCCACCCCGCCAATTTATCAGACATTATAATCTGTGCAACAAACACATCCCCAGAATTGCCATCTGTTAACCAATTTTGAACATTATTGTCCATCAACCATTCACGCGCCGCATTCCGATCAACTGTCATTGAAATATTTGCTGAATACGTGGTATCAGACTGTTGTTCACTGTCAATAGACGAAGATGCAATTAAATTCATCAGTTCCGAATTTTTTGCATTTTGCAATGCCACCGCCAACTGATCTGGGATTGAATATTGTCCCAACACATCCGCCAATATTTGACGCCGTGCTTCGTCAAACGCCATATCTTTTGCCATTGCCGCAGTTTCACTGGTAACATTAACAGATGCCACACCCGACAAATCGACCGCAATCGCGCCAAATGGCGCGATTGCACAAAACATAACAAATAATAATTTTTTCAAATTCATTTTTTATTAAAACTTTGCATTTATTCCAACGCGTATTCCCAATGCTTTATAGAAAGAATTTACCTCGCCACCCGTTGAACAAACCCAACCCGGACACTGTTCTTCCAATGCCTTGATATTTATTGCGGTCGGACTGCCTGTTTCTGGATCCAGCATTGCGGTTTCATTTCCCTGCCATGGGGCGCCTTCTTGATTCAATATCGCATTATACATATCTGTATAGTACGCTTCATTCAAGTATGTTTTTGCATCAGCATCACTGACGGTATAGTAATCATATGTCAATCCGATTGATAATGCAACTGCATCTGTTATAGCAGTTGTCCAATTTGCCCCCAATCCAAAATGGAATGCGCTGAACATACCGGCTTCGTCTTCAACACTTTTTGGATGCGCCCAATCAAAACGATATGGCTGATCCCCTTCGGATGTATATCCTGGGAATCCTAATTCTATATGACCGTTTACTGCATTATTTTGATTAATTATATAATCCATATCTAATGCAATATATGGTCCCGCCCACGTGGTTTCATACGAATGACTGACCCCCGGTTGCTGATAATAATAAGTTCCCGCCGTATCAACACTGGTCGCGCCATCTGGAACCTTTACCGGCACCTTTATATCATCACGCCAAATAATCGCCTGCTTTCCATTATCAAAGTTAAATATTAATGCCGGATCACATTGAATTTCGCCATCAATTTCGAAACACGCATGTGTATCAACCGCCAAACCATAGTTCTTTTCGGTTTCCAGCTTATATTTCAAATAACGATATCCAACAGATGGTGTTATTGAAACATTTCCGACTTTGAACACGTCTGTCAACCCAAACCCAACATTAAATTCCATCATGTTGCCGCCCTGGCTGGTACCAATTGACATCGCATGCCCAATTTGATCAAAAGTACCGCTATCCGCCTGTTGATCATCATTAACATCACCTGTCCACGATGTAACCAGATACCCACCATTTGTAATATCGTCATCATACATGGCATTTTCACCCCACTGCATACCGTACTTAAACCCGGCATCGACCTGTAAAGTAGTACTGCCAACATCAAATGCATAACCCGCACTGATATCCAAAACATTCCACGCAATATTATCATAGCTTAAAATACTGCCTGATTGATTCATGCTAAATTGCCACTGCGCCATTTCGTGGGTTATTCCCGCATCCAACCAAAATCCAGATTTTTTTGACGATTGCGATTGCGCTGAACTGGTCGCGGTACGCTGTGTTGCATTATTTGTACTGTTTTGTGTTGCCGCAGTATTATATGTATTATACCGCGTACTGGCATATGATGGTGTCGTATAGCTGCGATTATACCCCGTTTGGCGCTGGGCATATGTTTGTGTTGAATACCGTGTCTGTGGCGATTGATATGCGCCCGTATAATATGTTCCCGCCGCATGTGCCGCAAATGGTAAAAACGCTAATATAACCCATGATGCTTTTCTCATATTTTTATCCCCTACATTTTTATTATCAGTAAACATTCTATCATAAAACGGTTGAAAAAAAAACTGCTTCTTGTAAAATTTTGCATATTGCGGGCATGGCGGCGACGGACGACAGCGAAGTGCCGCCGGGACGCAGAATACAGTGTTGTAGATATTGCGGGCATGGCGACTACGCAGCGCAGCGAAGTGCCGCCGGGACGCAGAATACAGTGTTGTAGATATCGCGGGCATGGCGAAACGGCAGACGCACAGCACTAAGGATGCTGTGGATAAAATCCATGGGGGTTCGAATCCCCCTGCCCGCACCAAAATATGTAAATAATAAATAAAATATACTTGCCCGACTTTTTAAAAATTTGCTACCATTTATATATACAGGATGAAAGGAATCAGATTATTTTTAACTGCATGCTTTGCATTCATTGGGATTCAATGTGCATATGCTGATGACGATGACACCGCACGCGCGGCGACGCGGCGCAGCGCGACAACAACGGTCGTATCCAATCGTGGTCAATCTGGCGCCACATCTGTATCATCGCGAACAAATGCAACATCTGGGATATCACGTGCGACAACCCGCCAACCAAATAACGACACATCACAAAATGTACGCGAACGCACCACAACGGCGCGAACTGGCGTTGTCATTCGCGACAGTGGCGCGCGTACCGCCACAGAAAATTCATCACAAACGGTATCTGCGCGCACAACATCAACTGTTATGCCACGCGCGGCGGTTAATAAATCCAATGTAATATCTGTTCCATCTGTATCCAGTGCGCGTACTGCAACTACAAATGCCACCCGTACGGGCATCCGCACCGGTGCCACCACCACATCAAACCCGCGTGGCAATGGCGCGACATCAACGATATCGCGTGTGGCAACTGCGACACGCAACATATCTGCCCCAAAAACATCATCTACCGCACGCAGTGCCACATCCGGCGCCCGTGTATCGCGTGCGGCAATAACTGCCGAAGAAATAATGAACCGTGATTACACCACATGCCGTGATGTATTTTACGATTGCATGGATGAATTTTGCGCCAACAAAGACAGTCAATTAAAACGCTGTGCATGTTCTGCACGCGTAAATGAATTTGATGATGTCAAGGCACAACTGGCAGAAGTAGAAGATAAATTACTGGATTTCAGTCAACGATTACTGACCGTTAATATGGACAAAGAAGATGCCGCCGCAATATATCAAGAAACCGAAGGCGAAATCGCATTTAATCAAGACGATACATCTGATTCAAAAAAATTACTGGATGAAATCGCCAACAAATTAAATACAACATTTGATACCAGCAGTTTTGATGCCAACCTGGCACCTATTTCATTATCATTGGACACAGATGCGGCATTTGACAGTCTGGATTCATTATCTGGCACATCAACAACGGCAAAATCTGGCACAGATTTATACAACGCCGCATTACCCGTATGCCGTGAAATGGCGATGGAGGTATGCACCGCAAACGATTTATCCATCGCAGAAAGCGGATATCAAATGCTGATTGAACAAGACTGCAATACTGTTGCCAAGGCATATCAAACCCAACAAAACCAGGCACGCGAACAAATATTGGAAAGCAGCGCACTGCTGGACATGTCGCGTCTGGACGATTACCAGACCCGCAATTCTGATGATATTTTAACATGCAAACGCAAAATGCTGGATATGTTAAGCAGCACATCCGTATGCGGTGAAAACCTGGGGAAATGCTTAGACATCAGTGGTCAATATATTGATCCATCAACCGGTGAAGCAATATTAACATCCAACCTGGTCAACCTGGGCAATTTAATTACACGTCCATCCGACAATCAAACATGGACCAGCGCACCCGGCAACGAAAAATTTGTTTCATATTTAAATTCTAAAAAGATGTTCCTGGAATCAGCAACCGAAAATTGCGAAGATATCGCCGACACCGTATGGGATCAATTTATTGATGATGCATTGGCGCAAATAAAACTGGCACAAGAAGCCAAACTGGAAGAAGTCCGCCAGTCTTGCACCACATTAACCGCACAATGTTTATCTGATGCCGCCGAATCACTGGAAGATTTTGATGCGCGCGCACTGTCTATATTTGGTGTGGCGGCGGATAAAACCGTAAAACAAATGTGTGCCGAAGTCCAGGCGTCATGTACCGCATTATTGGATACAGTTGATGGGGGAACCGACTGGTCATCTGGTATGACAGAAATTGCGAACGACAAAACATATGAAACAATTTTACAAACCTGTCGCGAAGTTGGACGCAATTGCATAATACAATCATGTAAATCAATATCTGGTAATTTTGGTCTGTGTGAAAACATCCAAACATCTGTTAACAGAAAATCTATCATCAACCGTACAGCTTGCTGGGATGAAGTATATAATTGTGTTGCCAGTGCCGGCACCGATGCAATTGACCAAATAACCGCACAATTGGTTGCAAACAGTATCATTGATGATAACGGAACATTTTATAACAATGTATATGGCATTACCCCAAATGATGAATATGTAACCACCGGACCCACCCAGGACGAAATTGCAACAATATGTATTACTGCGGATGAAACGAATTCAAAAAATTGTATATATGATATATGCCATAATGAATGCAACGGTCAAGAAAATTCATCCCAATGTCAGATATGCCGTATCGCTGAACGTATATGGGGTAATTGTGAAACCCATCCAACCGTAAATTTAACAGAAGAAAATTCACATAATAAAATAAAAATGCCCAGTAAAAACGCTGACGATACTTTATTGTCATGGTTTGCAAAAAATACAAACACCCAAGACGCTGTTGACAGCTGCCGTGATACATCATGCGGTCCTGGATATGTTCCACGAATACTTAACAATAATACAACCATATGCGTATCCGAAGAAAGCATGAGTTATGAAAATTGGATTTGTCCGGTACCCCCATTTGAACGAACCGAACCCATTAACCCAGACGACCCCAACAGCACAAATTGCTGTGCCGCAGTAGAAGGCGATGAAGACACAATCGGGTTCCTTGAAACAAACGGTTTATGCTGCATTAATGGGTCAAAAGAAACAATCACCGGATTAGATTGGGGTACCAATACACCATATTTTAGTAAAGATAAAACATCAATGCCAACAAATGGTTTATGTATGCCAAACAGCAAAAATATAACATTTGTTGCCGCATATCCAGATGGAGATACTTTTACATATATATTATGCATCGGCGGCGATGTTACTAATGGTGATGAAACAGCAAGAGCTGGATTTCCAAACGGGCAAACCGTCAAATGCAGCGGCAATTATGTATTGGTATCAAGATCAGGAAAATATTCGACACCAAAATATGATGCCACTAACCCTAATGCATATCCAACAAACTTTTACAGAACTGCAAATGGTGATGAATGCGAACAAAATCCTGACGGCACATGGCCCAATACACCCCAATGTAATATAACAGATCCCGCAACATGGATTATCAATTGGGAATAATAATGTCAAAACAGTTTTATTTTTGATATTACAGAACTGATTTCAGATAGTTCTGCATCACTGAAACGCCCCAATACCCAATCTGCGGGATTTATTGGTAATCCCAAATCCCGCGGATGTCCAATTCCGATTCGAATTCTGCGATATTCGGCGCCAACGGCGGCATCAATTGATTTTATACCATTATGACCCGCACTGCCCCCGCCGACTTTTTCACGCATCGCGCCAACAGGCAAATCCATATCGTCATGAATCACAATTAAATTTTCAATTGGAATTTTATAAAATCGCATTAATGCCCCAACCGCCATTCCACTGTTATTCATAAATGTCTGGGGCAGCACAAATATTACACGACGCCCATCAACATTTTCAGAATATGTCAATGCATCATGTTCGCGCCGCCACGCCGCATCCACCGGGACAAAATGCCGCACAGCAATAAACCCAACATTATGGCGGGTACGCACATACTGCGCACCTGGGTTCCCCAGTCCAACAACCAATAACGGTTTATTTTCTTGCATATATATCTCTTTTTTCTATTATAATATATCACAAAGGAGAAAAATATGAATCTAAAAATTTCTGGCGCATTGGTCGCTGTATCTGCCGCATTATTCAGCACAAGTTCAAACGCCGCGTTGTTGTTTGATCCGTATATCGGACTGGGGTTTGGAATTGGTTCTGCGACAATATTTGTTGATGACGACAATGCCACAGATAATGCCCAATCGTTCAGTGCCACCGCCGGATTCGATATTCCGATTTTGCGCGTGGAACTGGAATACGATTATATGACACCAAAAGATACAAAACTGCACCTGGGGTTAATAAACGCGTACGCCAAACTGCCAACAACCACAATCCAGCCGTATATTGGCGCGGGTATCGGTACGGTATTTGATGGCGACATGAACGGCACAGATATTGAAAAAGTCACCGCGTACCAGGGCATGTTGGGAATTACATTTAATATCCATGTACTGCCACTGAAAATTGATGTCGAAGGTCGGGTGATGTACCTGCCGAATATTTATGACATCGCAAACATCGCGCCAGACATTCTGCAATACGAAGGCCGTCTGAAACTGCGTTACATCTTTTAACATATAAACATAAAAATATCGGGGCAAACATGCTGACACTGATTGATGGTAATTCATTATTATTTCGCGCATATTATGGTGTACACAGTCGCCTGACCCGCGCGGACGGCACACCGACCGGGGCGGTATACGGATTTTTCAATATGATATTACCAATACTGGGTGCGGCAAAAGACGGTGATGCATTTGTCTGTGTATTTGATGCATCACGTCAATCGTTTCGCCAGGATATTTACCCCGCGTACAAGGCAAATCGTACTGAAACACCCGCGGATTTAATATCTCAATCATATTTAGTCCGCGAAGGTATCGCATCAATGGGAATTCCTGTATTATGTATCCCCGGGGTCGAAGCAGATGATGTCATCGCCACAATCGCACGCGAAAATTGCACCGCACCAAACGCCACGCGAATCATCACCAGTGATAAAGATTTAATGCAATTGGTATCAGATTGTGTGTTCTTGTACGATGGTATGAAACAACGCGAAATCCGTGCTGATGGCGTTCTGGAAAAATTTGGCGTTCGCCCAGACCAGGTTATTGATGTGCAAAGTTTAATGGGCGATTCGTCTGACAATGTACCCGGCGTTCCCGGCATCGGTCCGAAAAAAGCCGCCGAATTAATAAATCAATTTGGCTCACTGGATAATTTATATGAACACCTGGACGATGTAAAAAACGAACGCACACGCAACATGTTGCGCGACAATCGCACCAGCGCATATATATCAAAACAACTGGTAACATTGAAAACAGATGTTGATTTATCTGGATTAAAAATTGAACCATTTATATTTAATACTCCATCTGCGCTGGCATTTGTGCGCGAAAAACTGGAAAGTAATTCTTTGGCAACAAAGATAGAAAAATTATTTCCAATGGAAAAATTTAGTGCATCGCCCCACCCCGCCCCATTCGAATACGCAAAATCACAATGCGATATTCCATCTGGCGATTCGCAATCTGACAAATACCATCCAATTAAATTAACATCTGAAACAATTACCACACCCGATGCGCTGGATAAATTTTTATCAAATGTAAAAAACATAATTGCATTTGATACCGAAACAACCGGATTAAATTATCTGGATTCGAAAATTGTTGGTATTTCATTGGCAACTGATTCCACCCATGGCGCATACATACCAATTCGCCATCGCACTGGTGGAAATGATTTATTTAATGAACAATCAATTGCCCCAAATCAATTAGACATTGAAACAGTTCGTAAAAAATTATGGTCAATATTCACCAATAAAAATATTACCAAGGTTGGACATAATCTGAAATTCGACCTGCATATGCTGGCAAATGAAAATTGGGACATTGCCCAGATTGCCCCAATTGACGACACAATGTTGTTGTCATATGCACTGCACGGCACATTGCACGGACATGGACTGGACGAATTGGCACAAAAATACCTGGGGCATGTGAATATTTCTTTCGCATCACTGTTTCCGCCAAAAACCCGTGATGCAGATATGCATTTTGACATGCTGGATATAAAAACGGCAACCCCATATGCCGCCGAAGATGCCAGTATTTGCATGGCACTGTATGAAAAGATGCGCCCAGAACTGGATAAAAATGAAAAATTACGCGAACTGTATGAAAAATGCGATTTGCCATTAATGCCGGTATTATTAAAAATGGAACGCGCAGGCGTACTGGTTAACCGCGATGGGTTAAAGCAATTATCCGGGATATTTCATCAACAACTGACGAAACTGGAATCAGAAATATGGAAAATGGCGGGTCATGAATTTAATATCGCCAGTCCCAAACAATTGGGCACCGTTTTATTTGATGAATTAAATCTGCCGGCGAATAAAAAGCGTTCAACAGATGCCGAAAACTTAAACGACATGATTGACGCCCACCCAATAATTGAAAAAATACTAAATTGGCGTTCAATTGCAAAGCTGGCGGGGACATACACGGACGCATTGCCGCACCAGATTGCATCCGATGGTCGCATTCATACAACATACCTGCAAACCAGCACAAATACCGGCCGCCTGTCCAGCCGTGATCCCAACCTGCAAAATATTCCAATAAAAACCGAACTGGGTACAGAAATCAGAAAATGTTTTATTGCCCCCGCGGGTCGTGTTTTAATATCTGCGGATTATTCACAAATTCAATTAAGATTATTGGCAGATGTTGCAAATGTTCATACATTCAAAGAAACATTTAATGCCGGCACCGATATTCATGAACAAACCGCCCGGCGCATATTCGGCATTGCCGCCGATGCACCGGTACCAAAAGATTTACGACGCGCCGCCAAGACGGTAAACTTTTCAATTATATACGGCATATCATCATTTGGTCTGGCGGGACAATTGGGAATTTCACGCGCCGCCGCCCAGCAAATAATCGATTCATATATGGCGGGACTGCCTGAAATAAAAGAATATATTGAATATATTAAAAATTTTGCGATGACACATGCATGCGTATATACCCCATGGGGACGCCGCATAGAATTGCCAGAGGTAAAAAATCCCCGCATGCGGGCATATGCCATGCGCGCCGCGGTGAACGCCCCGATCCAGGGATTCGAAGCAGATCTGATGCGATGCGCAATGGTAAATATTGATCGTGATATAATCCAGCCCAACGCCGACAAAATCCGCATGATTATGCAGGTTCATGATGAAATCATATTTGAATGCGATGAAAATATCGCAAATGAATTTGCAAAAAAAATAGAAACCGCGATGGAAAGCGTCGCAAAATTGTCTGTACCCCTGGCGGCAGATTATGTAATTGGAAAATTCTGGGGTAAATAAAAATCCCCCAATTGGGGGATTTTTTTAATTCTTATTAAATTTATGATATGGATTGTCTGTTTCTTTGGTTGGCAATACAGAAAACACAAAGAATACGATACTAATAATGACATCCAATCCTTCGACTGCGGTACCAATTAACAGCATCATCCACCACGCACTCAACCCCGCATCGTGCAAACGCCGCACAGTCATGGACAATGCCGGAATTATAACCGCAACACTAAACACAACCATCAACGCAAACAATACCATAACCCCCGGGGTATAAACAAAATGCACTGGCGCATAAAAACCGCCCTGCCACCCCGCCACAGCGACCAAGAACACCCAACAAACAATCACAAAAAAATTAACCAGAACCGACCACCAATATTCCGACCGTGATGATGTGCCCGCCGCAGTAAAACCACGCCGCCAAAACGCACCGTACGCCTGGAACATATTAGTATATTTTTTGCTGGTAACTGGTTCGCGCTGTTTCTTTACAGATTTTTTTGCCGGCATATCATTCCCCTTTTATTATACACGAATAATATCATAAATCGCCGCAAAATACAAATTGATACGACAACGACCCGATAAAAATGCGGGATTTAATCCCGCATTTAATTACCATAATAACATGTTCCTTGACTTGCGGTTGCATCGTCCCATGTCCAATAAAAATTTCCTGTACCATCATTCATAACAATCAAACAATCATTCCCACAATTTTGTGCATGACATTGTGATACACTGGTTGATCCAGGCAAACTGGTTACAGTCGGATAATCAAATGGATTTTCGACAACTGTCAATCCCGTACTTTCAACTGTTGGACATTTATTGCACCCTGAATAAGATGCGCCACTGACCACAGCATTTCCATAATATCCGGCGCCACACCGGTATTGATTCTGTGGTGTCTTTGTACATGACCCGGTGCCAGCACTGGAATAAATATTTTTATTTAATTGTTGATATCCCACATGCGCAGATAGATTTTCCCAAATTTCGGTATCTGTATTACATCTTGAACATCCAGAACAAGTATACAGCGTACCTGTGGTTGGTGGATTGCAACTTACTGTATCTCTACTTTGATATACATAATAACCATCTACCAATTTACCTGTACACCGATATTCCATTTCACCACCACAACTTCTGCCCTCATAAAATTTACTGCCACGCGTATTTACCTCTGTAAATGGTATTTCAGAACAACCGTACAATTTCCCAGACCAATCACCCATTTCATTATTTGGATAACTGCCATTTTGATATTGTTCATAACATGGTTCACATTCCACACACGATGTAAAATCTGCTGTTTCCTTGCAATTCGGACTGTCTGCACCCATAGATATCGGATTTACACACGCGGTATATGTAACCGCACGTTTACATCCAGGTGGCACATATTGCGATGCACCTGCCACATTACAAACAAACACAGACAACACAAAAACCAATCCACCG
>CALXWX010000005.1 GCA_944392565.1 uncultured Alphaproteobacteria bacterium
GGCGGGATTGACGGGGCTCGAACCCGCGACCTTCTGCGTGACAGGCAGACGCTCTAAACCAGCTGAGCTACAACCCCTAAGCGCGAGACTTATATTATACTGTTATTGGAATAAATGCAAGCAGTTTTTTTATAAAAACAGAAAAAATATATAAATATACATCAATCTGGGCAATTTATTCACCCGTATTAAAACAAGCGCCCGTAAATTTATATACCCCAACATTGTCTTCGAATTCTGTTCCTTGGGGTTGATAACAGTTCGTAATGCTGGTTGCGCCAACTGATGAAGTACCCGGATTTTCTGTGCCATCTTTGCGGGTTAATGTTGGGCATTTTGTGCAACCTGTTTTTCCGTCTGTTGATGAACCGTAATATCCTGCTGCACATCTGTATGATGTTGTTGGATTGCATTTTGCGACACCACTAGAACAGCTGCAATAGTTATTTATTTTTTGTTGGTATCCCGTTGTTATATCTGTCCAGCCTGTTGCGGTGCATTCTGGCGTGCATATACATTCACATGCTAAATAAAATTTCTGATCTGCATCACAAGTAAAATTATCATTTGTATAAATTTCTGTGTATCCGTCTGGGCAATAAAAGCATTTATAAACCCTGAACCAGCGTGTACTACCTTTGCCCCTATAACATTTTGCGGTATCCAATGTCCCACCACCACAGCCATACGCATATAATACTGTTCCGTATGTTGGAAAATTATCACATGGTACGATATCGCATGTTTCCGCAATTGCATTTGTTCCGGACAGCATGGGCAATATTAACACCAGAATTTTTACAAAAAATGCATACTTATATTTAATGTGCATGATAAAATCGGTGGTTTATTTTCGGCATATATTTTTTGATTCTATGCATTAATTTTTGCATATTTTCCGGGCGATTGTCAATTGTCTTTTTTGCCTGTTTTTAACCACCGTTTAGATTCGGCATAAAAAAGAGGGGATGAAACATGCTGGTTTCTGGGATTATTTCTAAAATAAATATACCGATTTTTATCGGATTGATTGTTGTGTTTTCTGCGTTTGCATCGAACGCATATGGTGCCACATGTTCGTTTGCCGGTACGGATTACGCAGAACCTAATCCACATGATGAATGGGTGGTGGTATCAAAAGACGGATTGAATTGTGATGGTGTGGGTATGTACGACTGGTATGCGTGGCATTATGATGGACCATTAAATACAGTGTGGTTGTTTACATACAGTTGCAGAAGCTGTCCGCCCGGATATGTATTAGAAGATGCCGTTTTACATTTTGATGAGGGATGTGAATTAGAGTATAAAACTTGTGAGATTGATAACCCATGTGATATAACGGTTGATGATTGTCGTGAATGGTATCCTGATATGTATTATGATTGGACCCAGATGGAGGTTTACGAAGTAGAAGCTAAATCCACACCGTACATCACTGATCCATTGACGGCACATTGTGATTGCGGGGTAAAAAAAGAATATCGCTGTATATCAAATATGTACGGTCAACCAACCAGTGCGTCTGATTCTGGTGCATGTAATAAATGTCCGTCGTTAAAAAGCAGTCATGGCAGCAATGTGTCTGGATATGCAAATGTTGGTTCAACCGATATAACCCAGTGTTATATGCGTGCAAATATATCATTGCGTGATGATACTGGTGTATTTCAATTCATCCAGCCATGTTATTACACCAAGTAAGTTATATTGCAAAATTCCCCAAAGTGTATTATAATATATCTATATTTATATTAAACAATGGGGTAAAACATGGGGGAAGTAATTGTGGCATTTTTAATAATGTTTGCAGTTGTCGTTGTGGGGGTGGCAATTATATCCGTTCCAATTATGATTGCAAATGCGCGGGGCATCAGTGGTGGTGAAAAGGTTGCAATTATAATCCTGTCGATTTTGGGGATATTCTTTGGAATCACATGGTTTGTTGCACTGATATTATCGCTGGTATGGCATGGCGATTGTTTATCTGGTGATAATTTGGATAAACTGGAAAAATTGTCCAAATTATACAAGGACAAGGTTATCACCAAATCAGAATACGAACGAATGAAATCAAAATTAATGCGTGAATAAAAAAACAGACCCAAAATTGGGTCTGTTTTTTATCTGGTTTTTTCTTTTGATGGTATTTTTTTTGTCGCGGCTTTCTTTTTTATTTTTGCAATACCCGCGCGCAGTTTGTCCACCATTGATGGCGCGTTTAATCGCGCTTCTTCTTTTGCCGCCGCGCGCGCCAATTTTTCTTGTTCCCATTCGCGCAGGATTTCTTCGCGTTCTGCGGGTGTTTTTGCCGCTGCCAGTTGGTCTTCCAGCCATGGACTGTTTGTTTTATTTTTTGTCATGTTTTATCCTTTTTATTGTTTTGTATAATTGTACTATACCACTTCTGTTACCGCGCGCAAGGCGCCATCGCGTGATAATTGCACAACGCGTATTTTCTTTTTCATTTCTGCAATTAAATCAGTACGGTCATATGCTGGTTGGGTGTGCAGAATTCTGTCTGCAAATGCGGCATATGCGGCATCCGCGCTTTCGGCATGAATTGTTGTGTAAAAATGATCATGTCCTGTCCCCAGCATTTCCCACAAAACGGCGGCGTTATCCGTTGATATTTCACCGCCAATAATTACATCTGGTGTCATACGAACAACCAAATCCAATAATCGCGCATAGTTAAAGTCGTTTGTTTGTTCGGTACGCGATAATATAAAATGAACATGGTTTGGTTGTGGAACCTGGATTTCGCGGGCATCTTCGACCGTAATAACACGACTGTTTTTGTCAATTAATTTCAACATATGATTTAAAAATGTCGTTTTTCCCGTTGCGGTTGCACCACTGATTAAAATCGGACTGCCATCATTTATTGCGGTCATTAATCTGTCATACGGGTCGTCTGGCCGTACAGATTCGCGCGGTTTAACCTTTAACAGTTTTTCGCCACGCCGTAAATGATAGTTTTCAAATGATGTATCTGGCGCCGATGTTCCGCGGATATTCAGCGCAACACCGCCCGTCACATCGCGATCATCATATTGTACATTTGGACCCGCAATTGCGGTAAATCTGTGATTGCCGGGCAGTGTTGCATATACAACCGGCATGCCATGAATTGGATCAAATGGACGTTCATAGATATTGGCGACCGTGTGAATTAAATCAATTAAATATTGTTTTGTTAAAACTGCGGCATTATATGCAACCCATGGAACGCGCGCACCATGCAGCCGCATCCATACTTCACCCGCGTGGTTGATTGCAATTTCTTCCACGAATGATGGCTTATAGAATTCTTCCAGTGGCTTTAATAAAGATTCCAGAACGATATTTGACATCGTAATAATTTTATCACAAATCCCGACTTGAATCAAAACGCTTTATTTGATAAAATTATAAAAAAGAGAGATACATAATGAAAAAATCATTGTTATTTGCAATTTGTTCTGTATTTGCATTGTGTGCATGTGCAACGGATTCTGATACGCCATACAATACAACCGATTTTGCCCAGGGTGGGGCAGATGCGCCATTGTACAATGAACGCACCAGTGAATTTATGCAGGCGGATAACCAATATTCTAATATTGATTCATATAAACCAAAAACGGCGGCAGAAAAAGAACAAAATGATAATAAATGGAATACCGCGCGTATGGAAACGCGTTGGCAAGAATACCGTGGTACAATGGTTCGTGTGCAAATATTGCTGGGGAATACAGATTTGCGCGAAATGCGTCTGCGTCTGGTTCAAAATGCAGACGGCATGGATATTGATGGTGATGCGCGTACAATTCTGGCAAAGGTTGCCGATTATGAAATGAAACGTGTATGCGGTCGTAATGCGGACAGTATTGTTATGGTATATGACCGCCCATCATTTGATGTTATGCGTCCAACGCCATATTTTGATTATCGGGTCGAAGCCGAAGGATCCACCATGCGTGAATACGGTTTCAGATGCGTGTATAACAATTAATAATTAACAAAAAAACAAAGGGGAAAAATATGAAAAAACTGATGTCTGCGGTTGCAGTTTGTGGTGCAATGTTTTTAACCGCGTGCGACAGCAATGCCGGCGCACAAAATGGTGATACGGTTGTAATTGACTTTGCCGGATATAAAGATGGCGTTCAATTCGCCGGCGGTACCGCAACAAATTTCCCATTGGTTTTGGGCAGTGGTCAATTCGTGCCTGGATTTGAAGAACAATTAATTGGCATGGAACAGGGCGAAACGCGTGATATTAATATAACATTCCCTGAAAACTATGTTCCAGAATTGGCGGGGCAAGATGTTGTGTTTACTGTTACAGTAAATGAAATTGTTCCGGCAAAATAATTTTTGTGAAAAAAACATAAACCGGTCTGGGGTCAGACCGGTTTTTTTTGCGCCGTTTTTATAATTGATGAAAACAGTAAAAAATAAAAAAACGCCGCCGGTTTCCCGGCGGTGTTTCCGAATGCCCCGAAAGGAAGGAAAGGAGAAAAAGAAATTGGGCATTCTAAACCAAAAAAACTTTTGGGGTCCAGAGTCCAGAGGAGAGAGAATGTAGGAGGGAGTCTGAATCCCTGAACCCCATGGGGTTTTCACCCCGTCGCCGGGGTTTCCCCCTTTGACGAATCGAAATGTAATACATTTTATTTAATTTGTCAAGTATTTTTGTCAAAATAATTTTTTGTATTGTTTTTAATCCCGAAAATCCGCCAAAAATAGGAAATCGTCCTTGTTGCCCGTGGGGCTGGGTTGGAATAAAATCAATATCAGACATAATGCCCAACCCGTATATGGTTTGTCGCATTAAAAAACAAAGGGAGAGAGAATCATGACACACGAAGATGTTTGGCGGGCTATCGAGCGTTTTGCCACGGAACACGGCATGTCTTGTTCTGGATTGGCAAAATGCAGCGGTCTGGATCCGACAACTTTTAATAAAAGCAAACGTTGGTCCAAAGAAGGGCAACCGCGTTGGCCATCAACGAACAGTATTTCTAAAATATTGTCGTCAACAGGCGCCAGTATCCAAGATTTTACAAAATTCATTGAATCACATGGCAAAGATCGCGAATAATTGCGTATCCCATCGTTGACCGTGGCGTATGCTGCGGTCTTTTTTTTGTTGGACAATTGTGGGTTCTTTTATTATTCTGAAACCATGTTTGATGGTGTAAATATTTTTTCATCAGATGCGATATGGCGGCATATATTGTCTGACCTGGGGGCGCATGTATCTGATACGCCAATTGCATATGGTATTGATTTCGATTCATTAGATATCGTTAAACCTGTATCCATGCTGGAATTACGCAATGCGGTTCAACATGCGCTGGATATGGATATTGGAATAATTCATAATATTTTTGGGCGTAATGTACAAATGCCTACAATCCAGGCAAAAATTATAATTTTATTATACAAATCGGGTGGAATGTCGGCATCGCAATTACGCAATGCATTGGGTTATTCGCCAAATGCGACAACGCATGCGGTTGATACGGCAATATATCAATTGCGTCGTGCATTTGGACATGAATTTATAAAAAATATAAATGGGGTATATCAAATTGGCAAATTATAAATTGATTTCTTTTGATAAAATCCCCAGTACCCAGACATATGCGTTGGAAATGGTTGCATCTGGTACGGCGCGCGATCATACTGTTATTATGGCAATGGCGCAATCTGCGGGTCGCGGTCGTTATCGGCGTACATGGGTTTCGCATCATGGTAATTTATATGCCAGTTTTATTTATAATGCCGATGAACGCGATCCGCGATTATCATATGTTGTTGCGGTTGCAGTTGCAGAAACATTGATTTCATTTGGAATTCATCCAAAAATAAAATGGCCAAACGATATTTTAATTGATGGCAAAAAAGTATGCGGCATATTAATTGAATATGCGGGTCATTTTGTCATTGTTGGTATTGGAATAAATATAAAATCCAATCCAACTGTTGCGGCGTATCAAACAACAAAATTGGATAATTACGCCACGGTTGAAAAAACGGAATTGTTAAATCGTTTGATGAAGAATCTGGATCGGTGGCGGTGTATGCCGTTTGTTAATGTTCGTGCGCGTTGGATGGATTTGGCGGCGGGATTAAATCGCACGGCAAAATATCGTGGTGAAGAAATGGAATTAATCGGGATTAATGAAAATGGGGCGCTGATATTGCGCAATGACACGCGTTATATGCTGGCATATGGCGATGAAATCAGTATGTAAAAATATTATCTTGACTTTTTATTAAATTTGTGATAGTATACAAAACATAATCAGGCAGGTTATGTCCGCATATGGCGGATTTTTTTATTTCATGGCACGCGATCATTGCGTGCCATTTTTATTTGCTGCAACAGGGGGGATTGTCAAATGCAATTAAGACTGATAAACAATCCGGATAAATCGCGTGCCATATTATATAAAATTGCACGGGTGGTATATGCAGAAACACATGCCACAACATTGCGCTTGGTCGAAGCAATGGCATCAATGATTGCAAATATTGCCAATGGAACTGGTCGTGATTATTCAGATATCATATCTGATTCAGAATTGTTTTGTTCATTAAATCCAGAATCTGAAAACAATAAATTATTGTCTGTTAATGTAACCGACAACGGATTCCAGATGTGTTTGCGTGTGGTGTCACGAATGTTGCATGGCACATTACCAGATTCATGCAATGGCGCAACGCGTTTTCATCATGCGGATAAAATGCCATCATGGTCAACATCGCGTGGATATATTGCGGACATAGATGGATTGCTGTTTTATTTATAATCGGAAAACAATCATGCGAAAAATTATCAGTGGCGGATTTTTATCTGGACACAGAACATATATTATATCAGGCATTGGGATATTATCTGCAATTGGTGCATATATGGTGGGGGACACCGATATATTTACTATGTTGCAATCTATATTTACATTGGGCGGGATTTATTTCTTGCGCAAATCCAGCGAAACAAAAAGGAAAAAACATGGAAAACATTCCAGAAAAATTTCTGAATAAAGATGGAACATTAAACACAGATGCGTTATTAAAATCATATATTGAACTGGAAAAGAAAATAGGAACGATGGTGTCTGTTCCAGACAGTAATTCTGATGATGCATCGCGTGCAAAATTTAATCGCGCAATCGGTGTTCCAGAATCTTCATCAGAATATCCGACGAATCAGTTGTTTGATGACGAAGAATTGCGTGAAAAATTTTTTGAAATCGGATTAACATCAACCCAGGTTGAAAAAATTTATCAAATTGCCGAAGAATTTTTATCACCTGTATTAACAGAATTATTTGATGTTCAAAATGAATCGAATGCAATTGCTGAATTAAAAAATTTCTTTGGCACAACAGAAAAAATGAATGATGCATTGCGTGCAATAAATACATTTGGTCAGAAATATTTACCACACGATGCGTTCGATATATTATGCTCTACACCCCAGGGAATCCAAGGTGTGTACAAGATGATGCAATCAATGGAACCAACCGTTCATACAGATGACAATGATATTAAAAATTTATCTGATGCAGAATTGCGTCGCATGATGCGTGATCCGAAATATTGGCGTGATTATGATCCAGAATATGTTCGCAAAATAGAAAATGGATTTAAAAAATTATATTCATAATGAAAAAAATGCACTTTCTTCTTTACTAATATTTTTGTTTCATATAAAATATAAAGTAAGAACAAAACAAATTTGTTCTATCCAAAAAATGAAGAAGGAGAGAAGAATGGCATTCACATTCTTAAAGCCAGCCGCCAAGAAACCTGCTGCGAAAAAGCCAGCGGCAAAACCGGCTGCCAAGAAACCTGCGGCAAAGAAAGTTGCTGCGGCAAAGAAACCAGTTGCAAAAAAACCAGCTGTAAAAAAAGTTGCAGCAAAAAAACCGGCTGTAAAGAAAGCTGCTGTGGCAAAGAAACCAGTTGCTAAAAAGCCAGCTGTAAAAAAAGTTGCAGCGAAAAAACCAGTTGCAAAAAAAGTTGCGGCAAAGAAACCAGTTGCAAAAGCAGCTGTAAAAAAAGCACCTGTAAAAAAAGTTGCGGCAAAAAAGCCAGCGGCAAAAAAAACATGTGCCAAGAAAAAATAATATAATTCCCCGCAATCGCGGGGATTTTTATTTTAAAATATTCAGTCAGATTTTTATTGTCTGACTGAATATTTTTTTATTTGGACAATCCCATGTGGACCCGCATGTTTTGTTAAATGGCGCAATTTATTTGCACAACCATAATACAAAATTTTATCGGCGCATTTATTGCGCATTTTTTAATTTTTTTAACCAAAGGAAAATAATAAATGTCTGTTTCAGTTGATCAGGTTTTTATAAAACAGTTCGAAGCGGATGTACATTTGGCATATCAACAAATGGGGACAAAATTGCGTGCGACAGTGCGCAGCAAGTCTGGTGTCATCGGCGCATCGACAACATTTCAAAAGGTTGGACGCGGCACCGCCGCCACAAAATCGCGTCATGGCATTGTGCCGGTAATGAATTTAAATCACGAACCTGTTGAATGTATATTACAAGATTACTATGCCGGCGATTGGGTTGATGCGTTGGATGAATTAAAAACGAATGTTGATGAACGGCGTGTCGTTGCATCTGCGGGTGCATATGCACTTGGGCGCAAGACCGATGAATTAATTGTGTCTGCGATGAATAATGCAACAAATTCTGCCGGTGATTATTCAACAGGATTGACCAAGGATTTAATTCTGTCTGCGGTCGAAGTATTAAATCAAAACGATGTTCCTGATGATGGGCGCCGTTTTGCAGTGGTTGGTGTACACCAATGGAATGAATTACTGTCTATGGATGAATTTGTATCTGCGGATTATGTTGGTAATGATTTGCCATTGGTATCTGGGGGTGCATCTAAAAAATGGTTGGGCATAACATGGGTTATGTATAATGGTTTGCCATTAAATAATACTGATGAACGCGATTGCTTCATTTATCATGCGACCAGTATTGGGCATGCATGTGGGCAAGAAGTAAAAACAGATATATCATGGCATGGTGAACGCGCTGCGCACTTTATCAGCAACAGTATGTCCCAAGGTGCGGTTATGATTGACAATACCGGCATTGTTCGTTTGAAATGTAAAGATACAGATGAAACTGGTGATTAAATTAAACGCGAAATCCAAACAAAGGGAAATAACAAATGGCTTTTCAAAATAAAAATTTATCTGTAATTGCATATGCCAATGGATTCACATTGTGGCATTATGCATCAACCACAGAAACAATGACGACAATCACAGCATCTGGATATTTTGATGATGTAAAGACATTAATGAACACTGGTGATATTGTTATTATTAATGCGTCTGATAATACATCAATAAAAAAGATAACCGTCAGCACAAATGTTGCGGTTGCCGCATTGGCGTAATTTAATTGGGGCGGAACATCGCCCCATTTTTTATACAAGATTGGATAACACAAATGCATACAAAAATAGATTTATGTTCAATGGCGTTGCTGAAATTGGGCGAAACACCAATTCAGTCATTATTAGATGATTCGCCCGCAGCGCAACTGGGGCGAACATTATTTGACCCAGTGGTTGATGCATTGTTGGCGATGCATCCATGGCGATTTGCATGTAAAAATTTTGAATTAAATAAAAATAATGATGGTGAATTTTTATTACCCGCAGATATATTACGGGTATTAAAATGCAACGGTGAAATAATTGGAAATACCGTTATTGCACCAACAGATACAATAAATATAACCGCAATTGTTCGTGTCGCACCGGAATTATTCCCCAGTTATTTTGTATCATTGGCGGCAACAAAATTAGCAATGGAATTTTGTATTCCATTAATTGGTGAACAAACAGTATTCAGAATGTTGGCGGCATTGTATGAAACGGAATTGCAGTCTGCAAAATTTATCGACAGTACATCTGCGCCAAATACGGGGATAAAAAGTTTTTCTTTGATAAATACGCGTTTTTAAATATGGGGGGATAAATGGGCGATTTTATAAAAACACAAAATTCATTCGCGGATGGCGAAGTCGCACCAGAATTTTTTGCCCGTGATAATTTAAACGGTCTGTCGCGACTGGAAAATATGGATGTTTTGGCGGGTGGCGGATTGCGGCGGCGGCGTGGATTGGCATCTGTCGCGAATTTGTCATCATCTGCACGACTGATACCATTTTCTGTTTCTGAATCAGAAAACTACTTGCTGGTTTTAACAGATGGACATATATTGGTATACAGCGATGATGTTCGTATTGCAGATTTATTTGCGCCATGGGATTTTGATGAATTGGATAAATTGCAATATGCCCAGCGATTTGGCACAATGATATTTGTTCATCCAGATTACCAGCCATATGTATTAAAGAAAACGGGCAGTACATTTGATATCGTTGTATTTGATTTTGAACGCAACGATTCTGATATGACAGTAAATATGCCATTTATGAAATTCGATGATGCAGACGGAATAAAAATAACAGTATCGTCAAACGCCAGTGGTAATAACTATGCAACATTTACGACAAATAAAAATTTTTGGACATCCGAAAACAAAGACGGGCGTTTTTTATTGCTGGGCAAACAATGGATAATCACAGAATATGTCAGTCCAACGGTTGTTTATGCATATACGAACGGAACATATTCAATACCATCTGACCCAGTGTCTGATTGGTACGAAGCGGCATTCAGCGCGCGTCGTGGTTGGCCATGCAGTATCACATTCCATCAAGATCGATTAGTATTCGGTGGGTCGCGTTCATGGCCCAGTGGCGTATGGATGTCCCGTGTTGGTCGACATAATAATTTTAATGTTGGCACTGGGCTGGATGATGAAGCCATCTTTTTAACATTATTGTCGCAACAGCGCCAACAGATATGTACGGTCGTCAGCAGTGATAATTTACAAATTTTAACAAATGCCGGTGAATGGGCGATTTCCAGTAAACCATTAACACCATCGGCGGTTGATATAAAGCAACATACATCTGTTGGCAGCGTTGCGTCCCGTTATCTGCCACCACAAAAGATAGAAGGCGCAACCGTATTTATATCTGCGGGTAAAACAGATATTCGTGAATTAAGTCTGGATCAATTGGGCGAATACTATAACGCAAATGACCTGTGTGCGGCGGCAAAGCATTTAATGCGCGACCCAATTGATTTGTCATATAACGATAATACACGGCAATTATTTGTTGTAATGGCAGATGGTGATATGGCTGTTTTAAACCAAAATTCTGCACTGGGTATTTCCGCATGGGCGCAATATAAAACCCAGGGACAATTTAAATCTGTTGCAACCCTGGACGGTCAAACATATACAGTTGTCGCCCGGGGAACAAATTATTTTCTGGAAAAATTTTCTGATTCTGCATTAAATGATGCGGGTCAATATGGTTTTTCTTTTACTGCGGCGGCGATGCCATTGCGTGCATCTGGGCATAACGCGAATATGTTAAAAATTCGTAAAATTTCCGCGCGGGTTTTAGATACAAAAACATTATTTATAAATGATGCACGCGCATCATTGCCAAACGAAATCTATGCAGATGACGCACCAGGCTATACCGGTGATGTATCTGTGAATTTGTTGGGTATGCAACGCAATTGTATAAATGCGCCATGGAAAATATCCAGCAGTGAACAATTGCCATCAACAATCTTGTCCGTGTCAATATACGGATATTACATAGTATAAATTTAATTTATGGGGGTAAATACAATGGGACAATTGGTATCAGATGTAAAAAGTATTTTAGATTACAAAGATTCAAAAAAACAGGCAGAAAACACCCGTCAACAAATTTTGTCTGATATGGCGGCAGACGAACGCGAAAAAACAAATCTGGTAAAAAAGGCATTGGCAACCCAGCGTGCAAAATATGGTGCATCTGGTGCATCCGCACGCAGCATGTCAACAGGTGCTGTTTTAAAGCGATTGCAATCAGAAACAGCCCAGCCATACAACGAACGCCGCCGTGCAAATATGAAAAAATTAAAACAGACCCAGGCACAGCGTCCAAACCTGTTGCAAACATTACTGGATAAATTTGACGATTTGGTCGGATAAACGGGGGATAAAATGTATAAAATATCATATACCGGCGATGGACAAACAACCCAGTATATTTTTGCATTCCCATTTTTCCAGGATGCCGATGTTCGTGTCGCAATTAATGAATCTGTGCTGGATTCTGCGAATTACGCTGTTGTTGCAAATGATGATTTTGATGGTGGAACCGTGTCATTTTTAACGCCGCCCGCCAATGGCGCAAAAATAGACATATTCCGTCAAATATCATTATCGCGTGTTATCGATTACCAGCCCACTGCAAAAATAGATCCAGAAAATTTAAATTCCGATTTTAATTTCCTGGTCGCGGCATTTCGTGATTTGCGCGAAATAGATATTGATTTAACCGAATGGAAAAATACCCATGATAATGTAATGTCATTCTTGGAATATAACCTGGATGTAATCCAAGATAAACTGGGGGGCGGGGCGGTAATGGGACTGTACAATAATCTGGTATCTGTTTTGGAAAATGCATTACCAAAATTAATAAATGATTACGGCAGCATCACAGACCCGGCGCCAAATGAAAATCGCGATGATTACGGTGTTTTGTGATTTCCTGGATGAATGGAATAATATCCTGGGGCTGTCTACACCGGCACATCATCGGCGCATAATGGAATTTTTGGTATCAATATGGGAAACAGAACCGCATCGTGGATTATTAATGGCATTTCGACATTCTGGTAAATCAACAGTTGTTGGTATATTTGCGGCATGTATTTTATACATGTACCCAGAAACCAGAATTTTAATATTGTCCGCAGAAAACAGCCTGGCAATGCGCATGGTGTCACATATTCGCCACATATTGGAAAATCATCCGCGATGTACAAATCTGATTCCGAAAAACAAAAAAGAATGGGCAAATGGTCGCATAACTATAAATCGCCCCATTGGCATTCGTGAACCGTCTGTTGTATGCCAGGGTATTCATGGTAACATCACTGGCATGCGTGCGGATTTGATTATTTGTGATGATATAGAGGTTCCAAATACATCAAACACCGCCCAAAAACGCGCCACATTACGGGAACGATTGCATGAATTGGATTTTATTTTATCGCCAACCGGCACAATGATTTATATTGGCACACCGCATACAATGGATACAATTTACAGAACACATGATGATATTTAGATAGATGTTGGTGCATCTGGGGCATTATCTGTATCAATTGGTTTCATTGTCGTAATAAATGAACGCAATTTTTCCAACAGTTCTGTACCCGCATCCCCAAACATCGGCAGATATGTTTCATATTCTGGCATGTCTGCCTGTAATTGTGCGCGTGCGCGTTCAGACAATGGCTGGTTCAGCATATCACTGGCAACCTTCCATAAATAATACGCACGATATGTTTTTGTAACGATTGACCATTTTTCCAACAGATCTGGTCGTGCAGATAACGCCGCACGTATTGCAACAATCCACTGGTCGCCAAATTTTTTTATAACATTTAATTGCTGTATTCGGTCCAATCCTTCTTGGTCGGTGGCAAATGAATTTATCCCAGATTCTAATTCCGCCCATTCATCTGATGTCAGCGGCACCGTTGCAATTGTTTCAGACATCATTCCACCATATGGCAATAATTCGCGTTCAATGGAATCCATTTTGGTTTTCCCACTGCGCAGGTTTTCGATATGCTTTACCAGATTTTTCCCGGTTGGCAATTCGCGCAGTTCACGCATGATTTCTGGGGTGGCTTCGTCAATAAATACTTGATTAACCGCCGCCCAACCGCCGAATATGACATGTTCCTGGCGATACAGGTTTAACAGTTTTTGTGCAGTTGTGCTGGCTTTTGCATTCATTTTTGTTTCCCCCCTGTACAGAAATTTTATTCCATAACAATCATGACAACTTTGTGCATGGTTTTGCCGATAATTTTTTCTTCGGGTGATGCGATTTGCCCGTATACTTTACCTCTGGAATCTTGGCGAACACTGACAATTTGTGCATTTGCAACATCGTTTGAATCCAATGCATCAAAATCAGCATCGATGCATACCGCCATATCACCAACTGTGGCTGGGGTATCAGCATCGGCAAAAACATATGATTTTTCTGGGATAAAACCGCCCAACCGTTTTGTATTTGGAATTATGGCGTAAATACCCTTGTGACCTTCCAGTGGCATTGGGGCGACAATCATTGTTTTATCAGATTTTTTAAACGCGATTGCTTTTCCCGCCGGCACGCCGAATACAGGCACCAATTTTTTACGCGCACTGTCATATAACTTTGCGCCATACAAACTGCTGTGCATATCAATGCCAGATAATGGATTCCCAGGAATTAATACAGATTTAACGCGTTCTTTGACCTTGTTAATCTGTTTATTCAGTTCACCTGATTTATACATGGTTGCAATTTTGTCGAACATTTCCGCAACAGTGCAAGAAAATGATTTTGCCAATGGTTCGATTTCATTTTGATATATTTCGCGTTGACCGACTTCTATCTTGTGATATACGGATAATGTCATTCCGGCATCTTTTGCCGCCTGGGCGATGGTTTTGCCGGATTGCTGACGAATTTTGCGCAGCCCACTGCCGAATATTTTCAAGCCACTGTCTTCATTATCATTTAATCTGCGTTTGATTTCATTTTGCCATTGTCCGGCAACATCGTCAGATTCTTTGATAAAAATATCAGATAATTTGCAACCCAAAATATTGCAGATATTTAATAATTGTTTTTGGTTTAAACGGCGAACGCCTTTTTCTATTTTAGACACCGCGGACAAAGACAGATTTGCCTGGCGCGCCAATTCGGTCATTTTCATGCCATTTGCCAAACGAATATTTCTGATATTATTTGGGAAAATTATTTCTTCTTGGGCCATCGCAAAACTCCTTGTCAATTCTTGACAAAATATTAGTCAATTTTAAAGAATATGGCAAGCAGAAAATATTTTACAACGGCATATCATCTGGGATTGCGTCTGTATCAATTGGGGTTGGTTCAAAGTCTTCATCGCCGATTTGTGGTGCGCTGGGCTGTTGTTGGGCGGCAAATTCATTTATTCCGCGTGCATCCATTTCGTCCAGATTATCAAACAGACTGTAATCACCAAAGAATGCCAAACGAACTGTTTCTGGTCGACCATGACGGTTTTTACCGATTATAACATCAGCTTTGCCGCGTGCGCGTTCCAGACGCTTTTGATAACTTTCGATTATTTTATCGTTTGTATTGCCAGAAATACGCTGGGATGGGTCACGGTTTTCCAGATAATATTCTTCGCGATATGTGAACATAACAATATCGGCGTCCTGTTCAATTGATCCTGATTCACGCAGGTCCGCCAATTGTGGTCGTTTGTCATCGCGGGATTCCACACTGCGCGACAACTGGGACAGGGCGATAACAGGCACATCCAATTCCTTGGCCAGCATTTTTAATCCGCGCGTGATTTCGGATATTTCTTGGACACGGTTGTCATTGCGCCGTCCCCCTGGCGATGTCATTAATTGCAGATAGTCAATTACGATTAATGCAATTCCGCCGCACTTACGCGCCAGACGCCGTGCGCGTGTTCGTATCATTGGTACCGACATTCCCGGGGTATCATCAATATATAATGGTACCTTGCCAATTGCGGATGAATATTGGGACATTTTTAAAAAGTCTTCATCAGTCAATGAACCTTCGCGCATGGCAGATGCGGGGATTTTGGATTGTGATGATAACACGCGCGCCGCCAATTGCGATGCCGACATTTCCAGACTGAAAAATGCAACTGCGCCCTTGTACTTTTCATTTGCGCGTCCGTATAAAATTGCATTTGCGGCATTAAATGCAATATTCATTGCCAGTGTCGTTTTACCCATTGCGGGACGACCGGCAATGATAATTAAATCAGAATGGTGCAATCCACTGATTGATTTATCCAATGCATTTAACCCGGTTGTCAAACCGGATAATTTGCCATCTGCCTTGTATGCGATTTCTGCTTCTTGCAGGGCGCTTTGCAACGCGGTCGCGATTGATGATACTTCGCGTTCTGAAACACCACTGGACGCCATTTCAAACAGTTTCTGTTCGGCGGTTTCGATTTGTGCCGATACCGGATTATCCAGGTCTTCGACAAATGCGGCATCAGTTATTGATTGCCCCAGATTAATTAATTCGCGCCGCATTGCATTTTCATAAACGATGCGACCGTATTGTTCAACATTTACAACGGTTGCACCGGCGCCCGCCAATTGTGTTAAATAATCCACACCGCCAACAGATTCCAGTGTGCCTTGCTGGTCCAGATAATTTTTTGCGGTGATAATATCAAATGGAATTCCGGCGGCAAATTGTCTTTGCGCCAATTTGTATATTTCTTGGTGTGCCGGATGTGAAAAATGTTCTGGTTTTAAAAATTCGGACACCCGTTCCAACGCGCGGTTATTCATCAGCACCGCCGCCAAGACGGCCTGTTCCGCTTCCAGATTTGTTGGTAATGATTTCGGGGTAAAATCCATGTCAAATATGGTATATAAAAATTTCAGTTTTTCAACGCCTTTTTTGCGCGGATATCGTGAATTAAAAATTCCCGTGATTTCTGGGGATGGTACGCCCGCATGGCCCGAAATGTTCCCCGTTTCGCGTATTGATGAAATGCGCCATGCCGTGGGCGCACGATATTTTTCCGCGCAAATGATGCTGGAATTCGTTGCGCCTGAACGCGCCCGCCTGGACCCAGATGCATTGCACCTGTATGACGATGCGTTCGATATGCGCACTGCGCGTATTGGTGAATATCTGGTGACTGGTGCTGTGGCATATTGGGACCCATCAACCGGTCGCCAGAAATCAGATGCCAGTGTATGCGTGCTGGTCTATCGTGATGACAACAACCGGCATCTGTTTATTCATGACGCAGTGTATTTGACTGTTTCGGACAGTGAATTGCACCCACTGGCGCGCCAGTGTGAAATGGTATTGGAATTTTTATTGCGCCACGGACTGCATCGGGTATGCATTGAAACAAATGGCATCGGCAACGCATTGCCAGAAATCATGCGCGATGTTGCGCGGCGACAAAATGTTTCGGTCAATATTCAAAACATCGCAAATCATACAAAGAAAGAAACCAGAATCCTGGACGCAATTGAACCCGTGTTGACCACAGGGCGGCTGCATGCGCATCGGCGTATCCAGTCAACCCCCCTGATTGCAGAAATGTTGGGTTGGTCGCCATTGGGTGGGGTGGGGCACGATGACGGACTGGACGCGGTTGCCGGCGCGATATGCGCGGCGCCTGTGCCAGTGCGACCACTGGGTCAAATCATCCGCCCATTTACGGCAAACACAGAATTTAAAATCTAACCATATGGAGGAAAAATCATGCACAAGAATTTACAACACATGTATCGGCGCGCACTGGATTTGCGTGCGCCATGGATAAATCGTTGGGATTGCGCCATGCGCTATACCATGCCAACCGCAGACGATGACGCCGCCATGATGTTTGATGCGACCGCCGCGGACGCCGCCGATAATCTGGCGGCGTCAATTTATTCATTACTGACACCCCCAGAATCACTGTGGATTTCATTGGTTCCCGAAAGTGCCGCGTCCCCCGATGCAACCGCGGCAACAATGGCATTGCGGGCAAACCTGAACGATTCTAATTTTTATACAACAATTCACCAGTGCTATATGGACTTGATAATTCTGGGTACGGCGTGTCTTTTTATGGCTGAAAACCCGATTGGTGCGGCGTCCGCATTTTCATTCACGGCAATTCCGATGCGCGACATCGCGGTTTTAAATGGCGCTGTATTTCATATGGCAACGATGCCGGCGCGCGAAGTAATGGAAAAGTATCCATCTTGGACGCCACCGTCAAATTTACGCGATGCGATAAAGAACGACCCAGAAACACCATTGCGATTGGTACAAAGCCTGGTGGGTACAGAATTTACAGCATGGTTGGATGTTGGTGGTGATATAGAAAACAATATCGTGTCAACCGGCAAATTTGAAACGAACCCGTACATCATATTCCGCTGGGCGGTGGCCAGTGGGGAACAGTACGGTCGTGGACCGGTCTTGCGCGCATTACCCGATATAAAAACCGCGAACAAGGTTGTTGAACTGGTGCTGAAAAACGCAACTATTGCGGTTTCTGGCATATGGCAGGCGGACGATGATGGCGTTATAAATCTGTCGAATATAAATCTGACCCCGGGGGCAATAATACCAAAGGCAGTTGGTTCGTCTGGTTTGACCCCGCTGGCATCTGGGGCGAATTTTGATGTGTCCCAGATTGTACTGAAAGATTTGCGTGAACGGATTCGTCATGCATTACTGGCGGACAGATTGGGGCTGTTAAGTGAAAAAGAAATGACCGCAACGGAAATCATGGCGCGCAATGCCGATATGATGCGTATTCTGGGGGCGACATATGGGCGTCTGTTGCATGAATTTATTCGCCCGCTGGTGGAACGTGGATTACAGATTTTATCGCGCCGTGGGGTGATTGATAAAATATCGCTGCACAGTGATGCAGAATTAAAATACATTGCGCCAATTGCACAGATGGCAATCGAAGAAACAATAATTTGATGGGGGATTTTTATGAAAGAACTGGAACAAAATTATACACGAACATTTTCAACATCCGCCGGGGCGGTGGTGCTGAAACATTTGCGACGAATAACGATAGAACGCGTTCTGGGACCAGATGCCACCGACGCACAATTGCGCGGACTGGAAGCCCAACGCGCCCTGGTTCACCAGATTGAAAGCATGATTGAACGGGGTAAGTAAGATGACAACACAAACCAGTGCGGCAATGGGGATACTGGATTTTTTGCGGAACAGTTGGTTTCTGATTGCATTTATCGCCGGCATGATATACTGGGTCGCACGCCAAGATTCATCATTGGCAGAATTGGACCGCACGGATCATCGCCTGACGGCACTAGAAAATCGAACAACAATCTTGGAAACTGGTATCGGACAATTACAGATAAAAATCGACACAATTCGTGAAGATGTCGCCTTGATAAAAACCGCCGTGATACAATAAAAACAGAATATTGTTCCACAACAATCGCATTAACATCACACACCTCTGTCATTGCGAGAGAAACGAAGCAATCCAGTAAATTATGCACGCACGCAAGTGCGTGCGACTTTATTATTCACTGGATCGCCACGGTCGCGGGTGCCCCATCGCGATGACAAAAATGGGTATCTGCTGAACCCGCGATAACAAGGATGACGCGATAAAAAACGCCCCGTTTCGGGGCGTTTTTCTGGATTTAGCAACCTGTTGCGGCGCCAATCCATTTAGAAATAGAAATATCCTTGTGCAGCAAGAAATCGTATTCACAATTGCCTTGTTTATATGAACCTGTGCATGCAGCCAATGTCAAAACTGCAAACAATGCCAACATAACTTTTTTCATATGATTCTCCTTTTGCTTGAAAAAACTACATACTGATTATACATGAAAACACCAGATATGCAAGTCGCATTATATCACGCCCCGAATCCATCGGATTTTATGTGGCATAACAACGATTGCGTCAAACCGTGCATCGCCCGTCCAGTGTGTTTGCACAATATATGTTTCTGCCGCCCGGCGCAGACGCGCCGCCTGGGGTCTGGTGATTGCACAGATACCAGTGGTTATATCTGGACGATATTTAACCTCTACAAACACCATCAAATCCCCACGGCATGCAATGATGTCAATTTCGGCGCGCCCAGTATTACGCCCGGTCATGTACCGGGATTTTACAATACGAAATCCATGCAGACGCAAATACATCCGCGCAATAAATTCCGAAACCAGACCTGTTTTATAAGAATTCATTCCAGAACCATTATATAACAGGTTTATATATTCAAACAATCAGAAAACTGGGCAAATAAAATAAAAAATGAAGGAGGCTCCCTTTGTCCAGACAAATACAAATTCGCCGCGGCAGTGCCACGGAACACGACACATTTATCGGCGCAATTGGTGAAATAACAATGGATACAACGAACAATACATTGCGCGTACACGACGGCGAAACCGCCGGCGGCACAATACTGGCACGGCAAAGCGAATTACCACCCGCAACGGCAGATTATGTAATTGAAACCCAAATACCAACCGCCGAAAACGATTACACATGGTATCGAAAATATAAATCCGGCTGGGTCGAGCAGGGCGGTCGCACCACCAGCCAGACAATAACATTCCCAATAACAATGCAGACAGTAAACTATGCAATCAGCCTGTGTGGGGAATGCCAGACAACAAATAATAATATAACTGTTCTGGGTGTTCGTAATATAACGACAACCGGATTCACAGTCCAGGGCAATATTGTGAATAATGCCAGCCAATCCAGTGGTTCCAACACCAGCAGAAAATATTGGCGCATTTCAGGAATTTAATAAAACCCGCGTTTTTACGCGGGAAATTTTTTTAATAAATATTTGTTATTTTGTAAATAAAATATAAACATATCAATAATTTGAATTATGCGCCGTAAATCTATATCTGTTTCCTTTATTGCGGAACAAAAATCAGTAATAATATTTGTATTGCGCAATTTTGTATACAAATTAATTTCATCAGAAATTTTTTCATTATTACAATTGTCATACCAACATGGAAAATTTGTTTCGCTGTCATGTGTTGTCAATGTTTTTAACGGCGGACGCGAAAAATAGCTGATATGAATTCCGCATAATGGTCGAAATTGTTGTGTTTTTTCATTTGGGATTTTATATCCTTTATTTTTCATCAGCATATATAAAATATGTTCATCATTATCTGATTTTATATTTATATGTCGCATATCTTGTGGATACATTTTATCATATTCTATAAAATGTAACCCAGATAATTTGTATTGTCCAATTCTTTTAATATTTGAAAAATCTAACTTATTTTCGTCTATATTTTTTATATGTGTTTCGTATATATTGTGTAATATCAATATATCGATATCACCGATATAAATATATTTCGCACGATTTTGTGGTTGTGAAATAAATCGTACTGTCCCAGCCGGTATATTTAATAACTTTCTGTTAATTTGCGTAAATTTCACCCGTGTGCCAAAGTTTTTTTGGTAAAAATCGATTAAATGTTGATATTTTAATTTAAAGTTATGTAGGTTATCTAATGCTATTTCAACAATTGTGTCATTATTTGATGCCATAACCCATATTGGATACAAAATTGCAAAGTCATAATATTTTTTATTTGCGTATGTATAAACCAGCAAGCGGGGAATGTCGTTTGTACATTCATTCGTTTTTAGTGTTTCATGCATTTGGACATATTTTTTCATGAAATGCGCCCGATTACGCTTGTTCGGTATAACCCAGCTGATAATTTTCCCGATATAATATGGATATTTAAATTTTTTTATTTTATCTTGATTATGACTATCAATATACACAAATGTGAAGTCCCCACATGTTCTATGCATACCTGGAATTGTATACATCGGTGTTATATTTATTCCATATTTCCACGCAACGAAGTCAAAAGATAATTGATCGCGTTTAGAATATTTAGAAATCATATTCCACCATTCATCAGACATCGCAGACATTTTATTATGGTTCCTAAATAATATCCCCGTTTCATGCAATCCATTGTTTCTGGGGTATTTTTGTGATTGTATAAATTTCATTTCACGATTAACAATTCGTGGCGAATCTATACAAAGGCTTTTAACAGCATCTGCTTCGTCATAAATACATTTTCTATTTGGATGTAATGGCACCGCAATATCAATATTTTCATTAATATATTTCTGGCATTTTTTGAAAATATTTGAATTATTAACAGATATGTTTGCATCAATCCATAAACTGTATTGATATTCTGGAAATAAAATATGTGGATTAACTTTGTGCCATCTTGCATTACGCACATTATCCAGTTTACTAAATTCTAATTTTCGTATTGTCCAATGGTAATATTTGCCTAATTTAATCAATTCGGCGTTATCGGTAAATAATATATAATCCCATGTTTTATCCAGATATTTATATTCTGGGACATTATCATACCCACCAGTAATGCAAGAATATACAACTTTCTTCATATTAATCTTTATATCTTAAAAATTTTATTGGAATGATTTTGAATATCCACAGTCTATATTCGCTGCCATCGCGTTTTTGTTCCCACATTAGTGTGGTAATTTTATTAAACAATTTTAATTTCCAAATTGTTTTATATGGCGATTGATGCAATTCCAGTCGTGTTATATTCGCCATTAATGCCCCCTGTAATTCAGGTGGCGTAATTTTCATCAGCGTTTTTATTTTAGGAATATTGCAAACGCCTTGCTTTTTAATAAAAGGGATACTGCGAATATAACCATCATAATATAATTTTAGTCCACATATTTTAGGTTCAACGCGTCCCAATTTGATATTATGCCCCATTAATAATTGTGATAATCCAATTTCATATTTCCATACGATTTGGTTTTTTGATTCTTGATGCGTTACGCTGTGCATGAAATTTGAAAACCATGGTTGCTGGGTAATTGGTGCAGCAATACCAACAAACCATGATTGAACATGGTCTGGGTATCCATATTGTTCATTAACTGTGCTGTGTAATCCCATCATACCAAATGCATTACCGGCATTTTCGCGTTCCATCCGTTCCAGTATTGGTTTCAGATTAAACAATGGTCCAAACACAGAATCATTTACCAAATAAATAAATTTATAATCTTTTAACAGATTATTTTTTTCAGCATATTCATATCCGCGTTTATATGAACCGAAATCATATTCGCCATGGCGCGATGCAGTTGCACTGATGACATTTGGAATTTTTTTTACTTTATCCAGTTCTGTGGATGAAATATCGTTATCCATTGTAAAAATTATATCGCCCAATTCAGACAGTGCGCGCAAATAATACAATAATGTTTCATCTATAATTCCATCGCGGTCATATGATGCAAATATAAACAGCCTGTTTTTCATAAATATAACCCTTTTTAATTTTGTATGGGTGGATGTTCAAACAATCAGAAAACAGATTTCCAATCCCGTGCGTTTTGGGTATGGCGCACGCATCCACCCGTGTGGGAATAAATTCGGACGCATATGGAAAAAAGAAAACCGCCTGAATTTTATTGGCGGTCGGGATGTTAGAACAATCATCAAGTTAATGACCCCATTGGCTTTTGGTTTTCACCTGTTGTATAACCAACGGCAACCCGACCTGGTACATATGTCGGGAAACAGTGCAATCGCACCGTTTTTTACGGTGCGCTGCACCGACCTTGAAGGGATGTTCTAAGTCCCGAATTCCAATTCCCATTGAAATCCGGTTTTATCTTAATTCAGGGCATTTAAAATGTAAAGTGAAAAAACATTTGATATTAAAATGCGTATGGTTTTGCCTGGAAATTTTCACGGGCTTGTTGGACATTCTTTGCCATATCTGACGCATTCAACCCATTATCCACCAAATCCAGCGATCCATAATATGCCGTCATCATCGGGTCATATGCATTATTTGTTGAAATCCATTTATCAGTCCCAGAATTCGGCGCACCATATTTGTCCAAGACACCCTGCCAGAATGCCAGAATCTTTTTTTCACGCTGGTCGGCAAATTTTTCATGATCGCCTTCGATTTCATTAACATCGTTATTGTACAGCACACGCCATACAACATTATCGCTGGCGTTGCTGGTAAAATACACAACGATTGTTTCACCAGTATTTTCCCGCACCAGGTGCAATTCCGCCGCATACAACAGTCCCCGATCCCGCGCCAATGTTTTTACGCATTGATCCAATTCGGCGGGGGCATATATTCCCTGTTGCCGACATTCATAATCCAGGTTATATTTCCAATCTTTTTGAATAGAATAAATTATGCTGTTTTCACGACGCGGGCTGTACAACCCCTTGGTTTTAAAGAACAATGTTTCCACATCGTCATATGACATCCCCAACATTATTCCGGCAATATCGAAATTATTAACCGTAATTGGTTGGGCGCCGGAATTCAGACTGACCGATGCCGCATTTAAATCAGTATCCCCACTTTCTGTTATTGTGAAATTATCGAAAGCAAAATCATCTGTGGCGGCGCGGATTGGCATGACAATCGCCATTGAAAATAATACCGGTAAAAAATATATTCCAATACGCATTATCACAGTCCTTGGATTTCAGTTACAGTGAATTGAAATACGGCCGCCGGGTCGCCGCCATCTTCCAGATAATCGTGCAATTCATTTATGTCAATATTTGGTCCCTGGCGCATGGTGGGCGCATATTCTATTTTCATATACATCGTACCACGATTAACCACCGGTGCGGCATTAAAATCATTTGGTTCTGCCCATGTTGTCAATTCATAGTTCACAACCCAATAATCACTGCCACTGGGTTTAAAGATTTTGTCAATTACACGCGCGGTTCGCATTGATTTATCATCTGCCAGTTTTTGAATATTTTGTGCCTCGCCCTGGGTCCAATTATTAAACACATCTGGCGATGACATCCGCGCCAATGTGCTTTGACTGCTGGTGCGTTGCGCGATATTTTCTGGATCCGGCGCGGCATAAAAATATTCTGTTATATATTTGCGTACCAACAATTCCAAGAATTCACTGTCCCCAATATCCGCCGCGGTCAGTGGTACCCCCGGTCGCCGTTCAGATATATTATTTGGCTGGAAAAAATAAGGTTTGATAACCTGGGCGCGTCCTGCATCAAATATTGCACCCGTTAAATACAATGCCGCCCCGCACAGCGCCAGTAATATTATACCTGCAAAAAATCCAACCAGTTTTTTCATCAGTTTATCTTGTATGCATTAAAATCCGCCACATAAAACCCCAGTGTTTGTGAATATTTATCATTGTTTCGTGCAATTTTTACAAATGCCACAATATTTATATCGCCACTGATATTTGATTGAATTGTCGCCGTCATCCGCCATGTTCCACCATTGGTGGTTATCTTACCCGCCGGTTCCAGTTGAATTTCTGATTTATCAACAATCCATCTTTCGCCATTTTCCACCCGCATTTGATAGTCTGGGATAACATCATACACGAACCTGGAAAACAAGTCTTCGCCACTGAGGCAATATAATTCGCATGTTTTATCGCCATATGGGCGTGTATTATTTTCACCACAGTCTGCACCGCGTTCACATGTTTTCCATATGCGATTATTTTCGTCCGCATCCCCGGATATTAAAAACCAATCTGCAACAAAATTTCCAATAACAGATTCTTGGATTGATTCCAGCGCCGAATATTCAATTGGACCATTTTCATGTGAATGCCCAACAACCATCCATTGCCCGGTCAGATTATCGATTGATACAATAAATGGATCAATGCGTTGTGATCGCGCCCCCCACAGAACCAGTCCACACATAAATATTACCAGCAAAAACATCACGCACGATGCAATTGCCATAAATCGCGCCAGGGCAACAGATTTGCCCGCCGGAAATGCCGGCGTATCAAAATTACTTGGATATTCCCGCGACATTGTCCCCCAATGTTTTTATATGATGGTTATTATGCCTGGAAAACCATGATGCATGCGCACGGGCTTAATTTCAATTCGTTATTGTCGTATCCGACACCCACCGGTTCACGGTCATACACCTGACCACATCCCGCCAATGCCAATGCAACAAATAATCCCAATATAACCTTTTTCATTGCTTTCCCCCTTGATAGTTGAATTATAAGAAAATTTCGCGTAATGCGTCAAGCGTAAAAGAAAATATTGCGGGTTTCCCGCAATATTTTTATATTTAAAATTGTGTTTCGAATGATAACAAGAAACGCTGTTCGCGATCATACTTGTTCATTTTCAATGGCCACCCCCAACTGAAATTCATTGGTCCCATTGGCGTGTTCCAGTAAATACCAACACCAACTGATGTACGCAAATCGCTGTCGATATAATTTGCACGACCATAGTATGTATATTCTTCTTTTGGTGGTTTGCCCAGTATACCATAATCAAAGAATACAAAACCCTTTATCTGGTATTCATCTGGGATAAATATTGGGAAATTCAATTGGGTTGAACCATTTAATTTCCACAGCCCACCCAACGAATATGTTGTATATGCCCAATTTCGTGAACCAACACCCGCAATATCAAATCCGCGCAGTGATTCACCGCCCAAGAAATAACGGTATACACGGGAAATATAGTCCCCACCAATCGGCTGCAACGCGCCAAATTCCAACGATGAACGCAATTGCCAGCGATCGTCCCAGAATTTAATCATACCTGTAATATCCGCACTGTACCGCATGTATGATTCTGTCCCACCAAATCCAGTATATGCAACACCGATATTGCCAACAACCCCCGTGTGCGTATTTTGTTCAAAATTCGTATCCAGATTGTAATACCGCAGATATGTTCCCAATGTATACAGGTTTGCATCACGCCAACCTGTTTCAGATTGAATATCATAATTCTGGTCAAATGATGCGGACAGACGCACAGTCTGGGACCAATGATCTGTTAATTTCCAACCCATACGCCCCGCCACAGTCAAAGAATCGCGGTCATAACCAAAACCGCCCAGCGACGAATAATCATACATCGTATACGATACATCAAACCCCGCAGACAGTTGACGCCCAAATAAATATGGTTCGGTAAAGCTGAATAATGCTTGCTTTTGATATTGTGCGATTGACCCACGCAGTTGGACAATCTGACCGCGACCCATAAAGTTGCTTTCTGTGATTCCAGCATCAACCATAAAACCATTGATGTTTGACCAGCCAAAGCCCCCAGATAATTCGCCCGTCGGTTGTTCTTCGACCTGGATATCCAGATTAATCATATTGGCATCAGCAATACGATTTGGAACCATCTGAACATCTTTGAAATAACGTGTCCGCATCAGGTTCTGTCGACCTTCTTCAATTGTTTGTAACGAAAACGGGTCGCCTGAACGCATTGGAATTAATTGTTCAATCACAGAATCAAATGTTCGAACATTACCCAATATATTAATATTATTCAGATATATACGATTTGTTTTTTGAATTTTGAACACCATATCAATTGTTTTGGTGTCATCATTCTTGGTTGGAATTGGTTCGACATTGATAAATGCATATCCATGATCAGCCACCGCCCCGCGCAGCTTTGATATTGTTTCATCAACTAAATCAATATTATATACATCGCCATCGTCAAATGCCACAACATCATACAGTTCGCTATCCGGAACATCTGGGAATGGGTTTTCGATTTTTATTTTCCCAAATTCATACTTTTCCCCTTCGTCCACGGTAAATGTTACAGAATAATATTGACGATCTGGGGTAAATACGCCATTCGCATCGGTTACCTGGATATCAACATAACCATTGCGCATATAGAATTGCCGTATCATTTGCTGGTCATACATTATGCGGTCTTCGTCAAAGACATCAAATTGCGTCATAAAACGCCACCACGCATGTTCGCGTGATAATATTTCGCCACGCAATGTCCGGTCGCTAAAAACCTTGTTCCCTTCGAAATTGATATCAGTAATATATGTCGGATGCCCTTCGGTAATTTCATATACAACATTAACCCGATTATCCCCCAGATCAATTTTCTTTGGTTCAATCTTTGTACCAAAAAATCCATTGCGCTGGTATATGGTCAACATTCTTTGCACATCGGCACCAATAACAGATTCATCATATGATGAACGGGCTTTTAATCGCAATTCTTTTTTCAAATCATCTGTATCAACTTCGTCATTCCCCTCAATCGTGACCATATTGACGGTTGGCGCCTCTGTAATATTTATTTTTAATACATTACCCGACATACGCACACTGACGCTGGAAAAATATCCACTTTCTTGCAGTTTTTTTGCAATCTGATTTGCGCGTTCTGCGCCCACATTATCGCCAACCTTTACATCCGACAGAATGCGAACAGATTCCGCATCCATGCGCTTGTTCCCACTGACATCAATGCGCGCCACCGTCGCCGCGTTTGCGCTTTGCGCCGCGATAATCACAGCCGTCGCCAAAAATATTTTTTTTCTATTCATGTTAATTCAATCCAAATACGCGTGCCAAATCATTCCACATGGTCAATGCAAACAGCGCAATTATAAACAGCCATCCCACAATAATTGCGATTTCCATTCCGCGCCCCCCCAGCTTGCGGCGTGTGATACCTTCGATTATTAATATCAGCAAATATCCCCCATCCAGCACGGGCAGCGGTAATAAATTTATCACCGCCAGATTAACAGACAACAGTGCAATTATTGCCAACAGCGCCCATAATCCCATTGCCAACGCCTGACCAGAAACCTCTGCAATTGTTATAAATGATCCCAATTGTTTTGATGATCGTTCGCCTGTTACAATTTGTTTTAGCACAACCAATAAAGTTTTTGATTGATAATATGTTTCGCGCGCGCCGGCATATAATCCGTCAAAAAAGCCCTTTTTGCGTAATTCTGTTTTACTGCCATCGGCAATCAATCCCCACCGTTCCGCAGGTGATAATTGCACGCGTACCAAATCCGTTCCACGCAATAATAATACATCTGCATCATGGGTCGATGCCAGTTCTTTGGCGATTATCAATTCGCCCCAATTAGTAATTTTTTCATCATCAATTTGCATGACAACATCACCCGGTTTAACACCGGCATTAAATGCAACAGATTCCTGGATAACCTGACCAACAACGGGCAATTGAACTTCGCGGGGGCGCGCCATAAACATCGCCGAATATATCACCCACGCCAGCAAGAAATTCATCGCAACCCCGGCGGCAATGATAATAAATTGTTTCCACGCAGGTACCGATAAATAATGTCCCTTTTTCTTTTCGGCATCCATTGCGGCATACTTTTTCCGATCGAACATATCTTCTTGCCCATATATGGACACATATCCCCCCAGGGGCAGGCATGCAATTTTCCATTCTGTGCCGTGTTTATCGTGCCATTTAACAATTGCGGGGCCAAAACCAATTGAAAAAGTGTTTACGCGTACACCCGCCCAACGCGCCGCCAAAAAATGCCCCAGTTCATGCACAAAAACCACAATCCCCAGAACAATTAATAATGCAATAACGGCTAAAACAATCTGCATGACAAAAAATCCTTTGACCCAATTATATTACAGCATAACCAACCATATCAGTGGCAAAACATAAATCCATCCATCAAATCTGTCCAGCATTCCACCATGCCCCGGCAATATGCGACCAAAATCTTTCAGTCCCATTTTACGCTTTACCCAACTGGCGGTTAAATCACCATATTGACTCAACAGTGATACACTGATACCAATCCACATCAGTTGTGGCATAAACATATCTGTCCCCAATAAACCGTACATCACGGATGCGAATGTTCCACATAATATGCCGGCAATTTGTCCCGCCCATGTTTTTGATGGTGAAATGCGTTCCCACATTTTGTCGCCACCAATTAAACGACCAAATAACCACGCCCCAATATCTGCGGCGCATATTGTTAATAACAGCAACAGCATAATCCACGGACGTGTTCCGACATGATTAACCGCCCCCAGCATTATGATTAATAATGCTAAAAACGCCCCAAAAGAATACCAGTTTTTCTTTAATACATCACGCGGTGTGCGGGTCATACAGATAATCATTTCTGCAATCATCATTGCAACGACAAAGATTCCCAGATATCTTACCGCATTAAAACCATAATATTCCCCGATTCCGGCGGCAATTACAACCAGACCCATAATTACGCCAACCAGAACGCGTTTTGCTGTATTTGACATTATTTGACCCTATTTTTGTTTTGCTTTACCTGAATAATCTGCTTTTTTCCCGCCACCAAACCGGCGATTGCGTTTTGCATATTCATCCAGTGTATATTGCCACATTTTTTCATCGCGCACTAAATCCGGCCAGTGTTCTGGCACAAATAACAGTTCTGCATACGCCAATTTCCACAACAAGAAATTAGAAATTCTGAATTCATTACTGGTACGAACCATTAAATCAATTGGTAATAATTCCCCGGTGTCCAAAAATGTTTCGAATGTTTCTTTGTCAACTGGTTCGCCTGCGGCAATTGCTGCATTAACCGCGGCAACAATTTCATCTTGCCCGCCGTAATTCAGTGCAAACACAACCGTTCCCGCCGTTCCATCTGCGGATTTCTCTTCCAGTTCATCGCACTTTCGTGCCAGTTTCGCCGGCAATCTGTCGCGTGAGCCAATTACACGATAACGCAGATTTTTTTCCAGCGCATGCTTCATATTTTTATCCAGTTCCGTATAGAACAGATTCATCAAGAAATCCACTTCTTCCTGGGACCGGTTCCAGTTTTCCGTTGAAAACAGAAAGAATGTTATTGTTGTTACCCCGCGCGCAATGAACCAATCAACCAGGTTTTCAAAATTTGCAATTCCTGCCTGGTGTCCTGCCAACGGGGGCAGACCGCGTGCTTCTGCCCAGCGGCGATTGCCATCACATATAAATGCAATATGCCGCGGCACTTTTTTTGTCGTGTCAATTGGCGCGATGCTTTTTTTCTTTTTGAACAGTTTTAACATTATTTTATCCAATGTTTTGCAAAATTAATATTGGGTTATACAGACATAATATCTGATTCTTTTTGTTTTGCCAATGCGTCAACATCTGCCGCCCGCCGTTCAAAAACTTTTTGCAGATCATCTTCATATTTGCGTTGATCGTCTTCGGAAATTTCTTTATCTGCGACGGCGCGTTTAATTTTACCCATCGCATCCTGGCGAATATTACGCATAGATATTTTTGCTTCTTCGGCATATTTACCCGCGACCTTGGTTAATTCTTTGCGGCGTTCTTCGGTCAGTGGGGGCATATTTAATCTGATTACGCCACCGGCTGTCATCGGATTCAACCCCAGCCCAGAATCACGAATTGCTTTTTCAACCGCGCCGGCATTATTAACATCCCAAACAGTTACGGTTAATGTTTGATTATCTGGTGTTGCGACGGTTGCAACCTGGTTAATTGGCATATCTGAACCATACACCGGTACGCGAACCCCGTCCAATAAATGTACAGACGCGCGTCCCGTACGCAGACCGGCATATTCGCCCTTTAATACATCCAGTGTTTGTGCTGTTTTTTGTTCGACTTCTGCTTTCAAGGCTTGATAATCCATATAAATCTCCTTCTTGTGTAAAAAGATTAGCAAATTGATTTGACATTTGGCAAGAAGAAATATAAAATAATCTTCGCACGACGGGGTTGTAGCTCAGTTGGTAGAGCACTTGCATGGCATGCAAGGGGTCGTCGGTTCGAGTCCGATCAGCTCCACCACGAGAAATTTAGTTTGGCGGATGTAGCTCAGTTGGTTAGAGCGTTGGTTTGTGGTACCAAATGTCGCCGGTTCGAATCCGGTCATCCGCCCCAGAAATAAAAAAGCGCCCAACGGGCGATTTTTTATTTATGCGCAAGGATGCGGATGAGAACCGGCGAGAAAGCCGTTCGAACCGCCGCAAAAAGGCGAACGGCAGTACGCCGGTTGTGCGACAGCACAATTTTGCCAGGTGGCGTAGCAATCCGGTCATCCGCCCCAGAAATAAAAAAGCGCCCAACGGGCGATTTTTTATTTATGCGCAAGGATGCGGATGAGAACCGGAGGTTCGCATACGAGTAAACGAGACAAGCAAAGCGCGGTCGAGTGCTAACGAGTGGTGAGCGCGCAGTCGCGAACAATACGGAGCAGGGTAATAAAATTACCCTGCGCAGGTACCCGGTCATCCGCCCCAGTTATAAAAATACCGGCAAAATGCCGGTATTTTTATAACTATGGACGGGTCGGGTTCGAACCGGCGAGAAAGCCGTTCGAACCGCCGCAAAAAGGCGAACGGCAGTGCGCCGGTTGTGCGACAGCACAATTTTGCCAGGTGGCGCAGCAATCCGGTCATCCGCCCCAGAAATAAAAAAGCGCCCAACGGGCGATTTTTTATTCCAATACCTGTTTTTGTAATTCTATCAGTTTTTTACACCCCACGGCGCCCATTTCCATTAATTTTAATATTTGTTCTGTATTAAATGGGTGCTGTTCACCGGTTGCCTGGATTTCAATAAAACGACCGTCGCCGGCAACAACAAAGTTCGCATCTGTTTCTGCGGCGCAATCTTCATCAAAATCCAGGTCCAGTATTAATTCACCGTTCCACAGCCCCGCTGAAATCGCGGCGACATAGTCCTGTACAGGATTTTCATGTATGCGTCCCTGGTTAATTAGCCACCGCACCGCCAATACCAATGCGATATATCCCCCAGTAACAGATGCGCATCGCGTTCCGCCATCTGCCTGAATAACATCACAGTCGATTGTTATTGTATGCCGCCCCAGTTTTTCCATATCCACAACACTGCGCAATGCGCGTCCAATCAGTCGCGATATTTCTGCACTGCGGTGGTCTTTCATTAATGTTTCGCGCCCCTTGCGCATATCATTTGCCCGGGGCAGCATTGAATATTCTGCCGTAACCCATCCGCCTGTTTTATGTTGCAACCGTTTCCACAGTGGTTGATTTAAATCAACAGATGCTGTACATAACACATGTGTTCCCCCCATCTTAATCAGACATGACCCCTCTGCCCATTTGTTAACACCTGTTTCAATTGATACTGGGCGAATTTGGTCAAATTTTCGCATAGATGGTCGCATCATTTTTTATCCTTTTTAAATAATTGTATGCAATACTATATACCAGCATGACCAGATTGCAATTTTTTAAATTTGATTTTTTTAATATATATTGCTATCCTGCGCCCTGAAAAAGGATTTTTATGTCAGCCAAGGCAAAACGCCTGTTTAAAAAGTTAGTCAGTTATTCAGGTATATTCTTTTTTATATTAGCTGCTGGAATGCTGTGGTGGCAATTGCGTGAATACAGTTTTTCTGACATTATTCATGCTATTACGGCGATACCAATTGAAAATCTGATTGCCGCATGTATTGCATGCTTTGCGGGATATTTAGCATTGTCATTATATGATTACCTAGCATTGCGATACATTGGCGCCCGGGTATCATGGTGGAAATGGATGCTGGCGGGAATGCTGGGGTTTGCAATCAGTAATAATGCTGGTCATGCGGTGGTCAGTGGTGGTGCAATACGATATCGACTGTATACGCGGTGGCGCATAAATGGCGGCGATATTGTCAAAATGATAACATTTTCCGGATTTACATTTTTCTTGGGGTGTTCAGCAATATTAATAATTGGATATTTTTTGGTGCCATCCGCATTACTGGACCGGTCTGTGGGCGCCAGTGTCGGCATTAATACATTATTTATAATATGCAGTGCCGCCGTATTGGCATATTTTGCCGCAACAATATTTTTCCAGCGTAAAAGTATTAAAATTGGAAAAATCAAATTTCATGTTCCAACAACAAAAACCGCGTTATTACAAATGGTTCTGGGGGCTGCGGACAGTTTTCTGGCGGGATTGGTTTTATATTTTTGCCTGTTGCCGTTTGTCCAGATTCCATTCGGTACATATATCGGATTGTTTGTTATTGCCCAAACGACCGGCGTTTTCAGCCAGGTTCCCGGCGGCATCGGTGTTTTTGAAAGCATATTCTTGCTGGCATTGCCTGATACTGTGGACAAGGCTGATATTTTCGGCGCATTATTGGCATATCGGGTAATATACTATGTATTGCCATTGATTGGTGTTGGTGGATTGTTCTTTATATATGAAAATTGGCTGCGTTCGCGAATGAAACGGTGGCTGGCCGATGCCAAGGAAAAAATTCCCCATATTCCAGAAAAAATAAAAAATATTCACCGGCGGAAAAAATAATTACCTTGCTATCGTGTATATTTGCATGCTATGCTGGCAGATGCGTATGACAATGGGGTTGATATAAGTGTTTATGTTATCACTGGTTTATCTGATTCGCTTTGCGCTGTTTATCATCGTTGCGCATTCTCTTGGCATGGGCATGGACGCCCCACGGGGACGGGTTGGTGCCATTGCGTACGCGTATAAAACAAAAGGATTACTAAATGTCAAAGAAGATTTATGTGGACGCAGTCCACCCGGAAGAAACCCGGGTTGTTGTGGTGGATACCGCGACCAACCGCGTTTCTGATTTTGACGTTGAAACAACAACCAAGCCCCAGATAAAAGGGAACATTTATCTGGCAAAGGTTATTCGCGTCGAACCTTCCTTGCAGGCGGCATTCGTTGATTATGGGGCGGGCAAGAATGGATTTCTGCCGTTTTCTGAAATTCACCCGGATTATTACCAGGTGACCCCCGAACAGAAAAAGAAATTATTGGAATTGGCACACGCCAACATCGTTGATGATGACGACGATCCAGATGATGAAACAGATGAAGTCGCCGAATACGATGATCACAGTGCCGGTGAAGATAATAAAGAATTCGCCAAACGCGCCCGGGAATTCAAGATTCAAGATGTTATAAAACCAAAACAAATCCTGCTGGTCCAGGGTGTCAAAGAAGAACGCGGGCAAAAGGGCGCGTCAATGACGACATATCTGTCATTGGCGGGTCGGTTTGCGGTGCTGATGCCGAATTCGCGCAAACGCAACAGTTATGGAATATCTAAAAAGATTTCTGATAAAACGGAACGCGCGCGCCTGCGTGAAATATTACATGAATTAAAGATTCCAAAGGGCATGACCGTGGTTCTGCGTACGGCGGCATTTGGTGCAAATGCGGTTGATATCGCCAAAGATTATGATTACTTGGTGAATTTATGGAACGAAATCCGTAAAACAACACTGGAATCAGTTGCACCGGTCACCATTCATACCGAAGATTCACTGTTGCGCCGCGTGGTTCGCGATTTTCTGTCGGACAAAGATGATGTTTTAATCATCCAGGGCGAAGAAGCATTTGATGCCGCAAAACAGTATTTTGTTCAAATGTATGGTCGCGCACCACGAAAACAGTTGGTACAATATCGTGACCCGGCGGTTCCATTAATGGTCAAGGCGGGGGTTGAAAAGCAACTAGAAGGTATGCATGGACCATATGTCCAATTGCCATCGGGTGGATCATTGGTTATTAATCAGACCGAGGCAATGGTTACAATCGATGTTAATTCATCCCGTGCGATTAAAGAGAAAGACATTGAACAAACCGCGTTAAATACTAACTTAGAGGCCGCCGAAGAAATCGCATTGCAATTGCGCTTGCGCGATTTGGCGGGGATTATCGCGATTGACTTTATCGATATGGAAGAAGAAAAGAACAATCGTAAACTGGAAATGAAAATGCGTGAAGTTATGAAACGCGATCGCGCCCGTACCCAGGTGGCAAAAATCAATAACTTTGGTGTATTAATGCTGTCGCGCCAACGCCTGCGCAGCAGTTTTATGGAATCATCCTATGTCCAGTGTCCACACTGTATGGGGGCGGGGGTTGTGCCATCAATTCAGACGGCGTCCATTATACTGTTCCGGCATTTGCAAGAAAAACTGTTGGCAAAAAGCGCCCAGAAAATCATCATGACGGTTCCGACCGATGTGGCGATTTATTTGCTGAACAACAAACGCGCAGAATTGGCGGCAATGGAATCAGAATTCGAAACAGAAATCGTGATTGTTGGCGATGACAGTCTGATGAACATTGACCAATATTCGATACAGCGTGTTGCACCCGAACAGAATAAAACAGATGATATTCTGAACGCATACGCACCGTCAACAGACGCCAAAAAGAAAAATGCCCAGCATATGGATGCACGCAAAACGGCAATGAATGCCCCGCGGCGCCGGCGCAAAACGGGCGCATCAAAAAAGAAATCAATTTGGCAAAAATTGGTTGGATAAAAAATCGCCCATTTGGGCGATTTTTTATGATTGATAAATTTATGCATTTTGACTAATTTTATATCATATGAAACGCGAACTGTTTGAATTTTTAAATACAGACTTGCAGTTTATCAAGGGGGTCGGTCCGGTTCTGGCGGCGCGGTTTGACGATGTATTGGGCGGACGGCGCGTATTGGATTTCATGCTGCACACGCCCGCTTATATTCGCGCACGCGGTATCACTGAAAATATTGCCACCGCCATGCCGGGCGATGTTATAACAATACCATTACTGATAAAATCGCATCGTACGGGTGGGGTATTTCGGGGACATCGCCGTCCGACACAAATTATATGTGCAGATAAAATGGGCAACAGTGTTGTAATTCAATTTTTTAATGTAAATTTTCTGGATTATTGGTTGAAAAAATTGCCAATTGGCGCGTGGCGCATGGTCAGTGGTAAATTGGAACGCGGTGCGCGGGCAACAATAAACCATCCTGATTTTATCGAAGAAATGCAAAATGCGGATAAAATCCCATCGGTCCAGGCAATTTATCCCGCTGGCGAAGGGTTAACCCAGAAAACATTTGCCAATGTTCGCGATCAGATTTTTGCATTGTTGCCAGATAAATTACACGGCGAAAATGACGATATATGCGAATTTTTTGACGCATTACGCCATGTCCATTTTCCTGAATCAAATGATGATTTAAATCCTAATTCGCCATATATGGTAAAGTTGGCATATTGGGAATTATTGGCACACCAGTCTGCAATTGTTATCAGTCGCCGTAATCGTACCAATGTGCAAAATCGTCGTACAGTGCGCCCCAAAAAATATGATTTAATGGATAAATTTTATAAATGCCTGCCTTTTTCAATGACAGGCGCCCAGACGCGTGCATTAAATGATATTTTTTCAGACATGGCGCGTGATATTCCAATGATGCGCCTGGTCCAGGGTGATGTTGGCAGTGGTAAAACAATCGTCGCATTGGCATCTGCGGTAAAGATGGCGGAAACCGGCGCCCAGACGGCATTACTGGCGCCCACAGATACACTGGCGCAACAGCATTATGCAAAGATAAAGCCAATGTGCGACAACATCGGCATTGTGTGCGATATTTTAACTGGTCGGGACAAGGGCGCCCCGCGCCGTGAGAAATTAATATCATTGCGGTCTGGGCGAACAAAAATTGTTGTTGGCACACATGCATTATTTTCTGATGATGTTGAATACAAAGATTTGGGATTGGTTATTATTGATGAACAACATCGATTTGGCGTATCCCAACGCGAAGCATTACGGACCAAGGGCGCAAACCCAGACATGTTGGCATTATCTGCGACACCAATTCCGCGTACATTATCAATGACGATATATGGTGATATGGATGTTTCGATTATAAATGAAAAGCCTGCGGGGCGCCTGCCAATCAAGACAACAAAATTACCAATCGCGCGTGTTGGCGAATTAATTGAACGATTAAAATTGCAAATCGATGCGGGGGCAAAGGTATTTTGGGTATGCCCATTGGTTGCTGAATCTGATGTATCTGATTTAACCGCGGTAAATGCCCGGTATGATGAATTAAAGAAATATTTCCCACACGCCGGATTGGTACACGGTCAAATGGATAAAAAGCAACGCGATGCGGTCATGGCGGAATTTGCCGATGATAATTCCGGCATGCAAATTATGGTTGCCACCACCGTCATAGAGGTTGGCATTGATGTCCCCCGCGCAACAATAATTGTAATTGAAAACGCGGAACGATTTGGATTGGCGGCATTACACCAATTGCGCGGTCGTGTTGGACGCGGCAATTTGCAATCTTATTGTATATTATTATATGGTCGAAATATCAGTGAAGATGGATTAAAACGCTTGGATGTTTTAACCGAAACAGACGATGGTTTCGCCATCGCCGAACAAGATTTAATTATGCGTGGTACCGGTGAATTATTGGGAACACGGCAAAGTGGTTGGATAAATTATCATTTTGTTGATTATGCGCGTCATCGGGATTTATTCAAATTGGCATCCACTGCGGCGCGTGATATGGTGGAACCATCACAGACTGTGCGTGATTTAATGTTTATATTTGACCGCGGGGTTGGAATCAGTGCGTAAAATATTTTTATTTTTAATCTGCATATTTTTTACTGTACCCGCACATGCGGCATCATTGATTAATGATACTGAAACCGAAGAATTATTAACAGAAATTGTTGCACCATTGGCATCGGCGGCGAATATCCCAGATGGTCGTCTGCGCGTGCATATAATTAACAGTGATGATTTTAACGCATTCGTTATGGGCGGCGAAGATGTTTATATTTACACCGGATTATTAACGCAAATAAAAAATCCATCGGCATTACAGGCGGTAATTGCACACGAATTGGGACATACATTGGGCGGACATATGACACAGATGTCGGCGCGTGTCAGTGCTGAAATGACCCGTACAATGTTGATTCAGGCATTGGGAATCGGTCTAATGGTCGCGGGTGGCGATCCATCACTGGGGGCGGGGGTCTTGGCGGGTTCTGGTGGCATTGCCCAGCAATCTATGTTGGCATTCACCCGGGACGAAGAACGCATTGCCGATGATATGGGTGTGCAATTAATGATAGATGCAAATTTAGATCCAAATGGATTTATTGATGTCTTTCGACAGATGGAAAATATGACTGGCGTTTTGGAATCGCGCATAAACCCGAACAGAATAAATCACCCATTAACCGCGGAACGATTAAAAAATGTTCGTGATAAAATTGATAAATTGGATTCTGATTACAAACCAACCAATGCCCCAACCGATGCACAAAACGCGCGTTTTGAATTAATGCGTGCAAAGTTAATTGGATATCTGGACAGTGCGGATAATGTTGCAACAAAATATCCAAATTCTGATACAACGGATGCGGCACTATATGCGCGTGCAATTGCCCGGATGCAGGTTGGTAATCTGGATGGTGCGCGCGTTGGTACAATGACATTAATATCCCGAAATCCCGATAATCCATATTATTATGAATTATTGGGTGATATCGAATATCAATTGGGACATTATGATGACAGTGTTCGTGCATATGAAAAATCATTAAGTCTGACAGATTCCGCCCCCCAGATTGAAACCGCATTGGCATTGGTTTTGACCGAACGCCGCAAACCGGGTGATATGGATCGGGCAATTGAATTATGCAAACGGGCAATATTGGCGGCGCCCGCGCCATTAACATATTGGGTACTGGCACGCGCATATGATGATGGTCGTGCGGATTGGGCGCGCGCAGAATACTATCAAATGATTGGCGATACAGATAACGCAAAAAATTATGCCCGCCGCGCCCAGAAATCATTACCACGCGATGCCCCAGAATATATAAAATCCGGCGATATTTTAAAATAATTGAAATTTCTGAATATATATGCCATAATAAATGCGCATTGGCTGATTACCAGTGCGGGGTGTCATAACCTCTTCAAACAAAATCTCCACCATTGGTTGGAGGGTCGTGAATATATTGAATAAGCGACACTATCGTTTGAATAGTTATGAACCTCCAACCGCCCATCATCACGGCGGTGTTTTTTATTAACCAACAACAAAAAACAGTGGAGGTATAAAATGATACTGGTCGATAATTCATACATTGGACACAGAATAAGCAGTGCGCGCAAAACCGCAAAAGTAAGACGAAACGATGCGGCAAGAATGCTGCGTATAACCCCAAAGAAATTATTACGGTATGAAAGTGGTAAAGAATTAATACCTGAATTTGTACTGGAACGATTGTTTTACAACGCATGGGCAATGATGGCAGTGCGAAACGCGCAATATCGTGAATTGCCCCGCCGCCCACAGTGGGAAAAATAAAGCAGCGCGCCAAGTTCCCCTCTATGGAGGGGTGCCGCGCAGCGGCGGGGTGGTCAGAGAACGCAAGAATGTACTACACATCTGTCATTGCGAGCCATCGCAGATGGCGTGGCAATCTCTTTTTTGTTGTTGTGTCGCTCGGGCGCTTATGCGCGGACATATCACATTCACTGGATCGCCACGGTCGCAATGCTCCCTCGCGATGACAAAAAGCAGCGCGCCAAGTTCCCCTCCGTTGGAGGGGTGCCGCGCAGCGGCGGGGTGGTCAGAGAATGCAAGAATGTATTGCCACGCTGCCACACACCCTCTCTCTTGTCATTGCGAGCCATCGCAGATGGCGTGGCAATCTCTTTTTTATTGTTGTGTCGCTCGGGTGCTTATGCGCCCTGTGCGTATCCTCGTATTTGTTCAAACTGCGCTAGCGCTTGTTCTCACATACTCGGATTCATTGCGAGCCATCGCAGATGGCGTGGCAATCTCTTTTTTATTGTTGTGTCGCTCGGGCGCTTATGCGCGGACATATCACATTCACTGGATCGCCACGGTCGCAATGCTCCCTCGCGATGACAAGGAATGAGCATGCTTTTCCCCCTGTCATTGCGAGCCATCGCAGATGGCGTGGCAATCCAGTAAATTATGCCCGCACGCGAATGCGTGCGACTTTATTTGCACTCTGAACTTTGAACTCTGCACTCTGTAAAAAACGGGGCGATGCCCCGTTTTTTATTTCGCAAACGAATAATCCATTTCTAAATGGTTTGGATTATATGTTCCATTTATAATTGCAATTGTATCTTCGACAATGACCAGTTCTTCATTCGTTGCAATCATGAATATTTTCACGCGACTGTCAGGGGCAGAAATTTCTGCTTCATCAACGCCCTTGCGCGCCAATGCGGCGGCATTTTTTTCCGGATCCAGTTTTATACCCAATTCTTCCAGCCCTGAACAGAACTTTGCACGCAAATAATCATCATTTTCACCAACACCCGCAGTAAACACCAGTGCGTCTGTATGCCCCAATTCCGCCATGTACGCCCCAATATATTTTTTTACATTATGGGTTTCCATTTCTATTGCCAGACGACATTTGTCATTTGTATCGCGGTTTGATTCCACATCGCGCCGATCAGAAAAACATTCGGTCAATCCCATCAGCCCAGAATCTTTATTCAAATGCTTTTGCATTTGCTCCGGACTTAAATGTAATTGTTCCATTACATATAAAATAACACCTGGGTCAACATCACCGGGGCGTGTACCCATGGTCAACCCAGCCAGTGGCGTCATGCCCAATGATGTATCAACCGAAACGCCATTTTTAATTGCGCTTGCTGATGCGCCTGAACCAATGTGCAATGTTATCAGATTGCATTCATTTGCCGGCTTGCCCAACATTTTTGCCGCGCGTTTTGATACATATAAATGCGATGTCCCGTGAAATCCGTATCTGCGCACCCCCAGTTCTGTATACCATGCATTCGGCACCGCATAGCGATATGCATAATCTGGCATAGTCTGGTGAAATGCGGTATCAAATACCGCAACCTGGCGTGCATTTGGTAATAATTGCTGGGCGGTTACAATGCCCATTAATGCCGGTGGATTATGCAGTGGTGCAATTGGTGATAACTCATCAATTGTCCGCATTACTTCGTCCGTAATTTCAACAGATGACGCAAATTTATCGCCACCCATAACGACACGATGCCCAACACCACCAATTTCATTCATGTCAATTGATGCCTCGCGCAGCATGAACAGAACGACATTCAATGCTTCGTTGTGATTCTTCATTTCTGTTTCTTTGCGTGTTTTTGTGCCGTCCGGGTATTTTTGTGTTATAAAAGAATCCGGCAACCCGATTTTTTCAACATTTCCGCCAACAACATATTTTTTTGAATCAGCATCAAAAACCTGGTATTTCAAAGAAGATGAACCACAGTTCAAAGCAAGTATGTACATTTGTATTCCTTTTTTTCTATGCGCCCAGCATAGCACAGCGGTTTATATGTTTCAACAGTAAACTCGGAATAAAATGCGCCAGCGTTCATTTGTGATTTGTGTTTGTGCGCCGGTGTCCCGATGTGCCACCCAGAACGATTTTCCGCCGGTCAATAACCGTACATGCAACACATTGTCCGCAACGAAAGTATTTGGTCGGGGCGCCACGCTGTCGCCGATACCAAATGCTGATACATATTCACCGATGCTGTAACCAGCCTGGGGCGTTTGGCATACCAAGAATGTTTGCACAAACATTGCATTTTTTGATGTTTCAAATCCGTATTCGGTGCCACCACTGGTCGGGATGGTAATTAATGAACTGTCCATAACTGTAAATGGGGTGGGGCAATATTGCGCAAACAGTTGCTGCCAAAATTCTGCCGGGACATCTGATATATCAAAATCCCCGCCACCACCTGTGCCGCCACCACTGACCGCATCTGCACGCGCCAACGCAAATCCGCCCAGTGTTTCGCCATCATGCACGCGCAGTGTTTTTGCATCCGTATCAAATGTTATTTCACCGGTCATTCCGGTAAAGTTATCATTTTGCGCGGTTGTGCCGCGTCTGATTTGTAATACTCTTGCCATTATAAAAAATCCTTTGTTATTTGGGAATGAATATGTTTGGAAAAATAAAAACACCGCCATGGACGGCGGTGAATTTATGCATAAAATTATACCAAAAAATCAGATAAAAATCAAGGAACCATTGAATAATTTTTCAAATAACTTGCAAATATGGCATTTTTGTTTTGATTAAACTTGTCTTGCTTTTTCTTGGCATTGCCCGGCGCCCATGAATACATCGGACCCGTATGTGAATCGCGTCCGGTTTCCAACATGTCCCAATATGCCATTAAGTATTCATATTGGTCTGGGTGGTCTTTGTCCCAATTATTAACGGTATCATCACGTTTTTTTATGCGTTCATTTAATTCTTTCAGACGTTCTGTGGCATTATCAAAATCATTAATTTTGGTATTTAAATCATCTGCCCTGTTTCGCGCGGTGCCATAAACCCGTTGCGCATGTTGCATATCTGTTTGATACTGTGCAATATGTTGGCGTGCGCGTGCTAATTTTGCCGCCGGAATTTGGGCACGCTGTTGATTTATATCTTGTATTTGATCTTCGATTTGCATGCGCTGCATCATCAGACCATTTGCCAGTGCATTTGCCGCTGCATTTGGCATGCCCGCAAAAGTGTTCGGGTCGTTCAATTGCGCATTAATTTGTGCAATGGCGCCGTTCAAATTTCTTAAATCAGTAGCAAATTTATTATCTTGATCAATTAATGCTTTTGCGTCGTTATACTGTTGTGCTGCCTGGTTAAATGTGGTTTGCTTTTGTTCGGCATCTGTTTTTGCATTTTGTAAATCTGTTCTTTTCTGGTTAATATTTCCTGCATTTATACCGGCGGCGTCCAGTGTCTGTAATTGGGCCTCATATTGCTGTTTTGTTGTTGTGTCTGTGGCGTTTTCTGCGTTTCTGCGTGCCTCGGCGGCGACCCGGGCGGCGTCGTTTTGGGTCACCCATGCATCATGTGCATTTTTCATGCGACCGGTTTTACCGTTAAATTTACTGCCGTTCAGGCGGATTGCATTCCCCGCAATTGTTATCGTATAACCCAGGATCAAGAGCGCAGCTCGCATTGTTTGATCCATGGCACCGGTTACAATTTTAACGCCTTCGTTTTTATTCCATGATAAGTCTTTGTCGGAAAAGATAGTGAACAGTTCCTTGTCCGCGCGCAGGGTATCCATAGTTTTGCTGGTGGTGTATCCGTATTTGACAACCGACAAAACCTCCATCGCTGTCTTGGCTTCATCAATTTTATTATTACGCACCGCATTCAGAATCAGTTCAGACACCAGCGCCCGCATTTGTCCGCCGTTTTTCAGTGCGCCGGCAAATGCCTTGGGCATGGTGTCTTTTAATTCACCCAGTGTTTTTTCCATCCATTCAAAATGATCGACCGCACGCGGCGATTTATATTGCAGATTCTTTTTTATTTCGCCCGCGCTGTCCAATAATTTGCCCAATCCATCAGTTGGTTTAAAATTTGCGCCGGTCAACGCCTTGAAAATCAATTTTGCGGAATTCGAAAAATACAGCCGGTCGCCACGCAGTTTAACATACTTGTCCATATAATCGGACCATGTGTCCGATACAGTTTCTTTTAACCGTTGCCACGGGGTTAATTCGTCATCGCGCTTTGGCGGGACATAATCTTTGCTGTCTTTGTTTGCATAGTCAACATTGCCATTTGCCGCATCCAGATGCTTGGAAATTTTGCCCTTGTCATATTGTTTAAATACATCATATACCTTGGATTCTGTGGCCAGTGTATTCAGAAAATCTTTATAATTTCGTTTAAAATAATCCAGGTTGTTGGTGTTCACCGTGCCACTGTCAAATCCGTTTTCTATTTGCGTAAAATCTGGTATTGTTGCACCGGGTTGCATACCAATTGCCGTTTGAAAATCAGCCTGGCGCCCATAAACATTTAAATATTGTGCCGCTGTTGTAACTTTATCCTGGAATGCCGGATCTGTATTATATTTTTTCGATCTGATGCCCGACATTAAATCAGAATACGAAAAATCAGAATCTATTAATCCCCACTGCTTAAAATAAAATTCCAGACTGTTTTTATAGTTTTCCAAGAATTGCTTAAACGCACCCTGAATCAGTGGTTCGGCGGTTCGCGGGTCCGCAACCGAATTTGAAAACAGATGGGTGTTTGGATCGCCAAAATGTTCTTTTAAAAAACTGGTTGCCTTGGCATTATCTTTGAACGAGTCTGCATTCGCCGACATTTTGCGGAACGCGTCTTGGAACGCCTTGAACAACTTTTTCCATTCGTCATCGGTCATTGTCATGTTGCCGGTCAAATCGTCTGGGTGCGTGGGGTTGTTTGCGGTCGCAGAATATGGCATTGTATTTTCGACCAATTTTCCGTTCGCATCCGTGTGCATCAGTTTCTTTTTCCAATCTTTCATATTGCTCTTGCTACGGAAATCATCGGATTTGGTATATTCATCAAACTGGGCACGCACGGTCGCCGGCATGGTGTTAAAACGCCGCTGCATATAATACTGCAATAAAAAATCACCCATTTTTACATCTGCCATTTCACGCCCCTTTATCATTTAATTATAGCATTTTTTGACAAAATTTCAATATTTCCTGTACAAAAGCATCCGGCAATAGGATATAATCCCCAATATCACAAATGGGGATTATAATGGCACAGGGTTTATCATTGCGCCGTTTTCTGCGCAATGTATATGGCTATTCTTTTTTCAATAAATTAATATTGTTGACACCGGTTTATGCCGTTTTTATGCAGGAAAATGGTCTGAATGATATACAACTGGCATTGATGTTTATAATCCTGTCGGCGGGTACATTTTTAACCCAGATACCAGTTACATGGATAACAAATAAATTTGGCGCCAAAAACGCCATTATATTGGGACAAATACTGAAAGCCGCGGCATTTATTTTGTGGTATTTTTATCCAACATTTATTGGATTTGCAATTGGGATGTTTTTATGGGGTGTTGAATGGGCATTCTTTAATGTTGCATTCGAAGGACTGGTGTACGATGAATTACGCGCCCGCCGGCACCAGCGAATGTATTCGCGCGTTTTGGGCATTCGATATAATGTCCAGGCGATTGGAACGGCATTATCAGCATTTGGTTCATTGTTAATGTTCGCAGGATATGGTTGGATAACTGTTGCATCGTTAATATCACTGGGGTTATCAATTATTTGCATTTTGCGAATGGATTTGCATTCACATAATTTTGGAACAACACATATTCGCAAGATAAATTTTATAAAGTTGTTTAAAACAGGGGTTCGTATTTGCGGCAAAACGCCATGTATATTGCTGATGTTGCTGCTCAGCTTGTTTGTCGCAAATATACCATATCTGGATGATTTTTTAAGTCCAATTGGCATAGACATTGGATTGCCGGTTGAATATGTCGGATTATTACAATTCTTTGTTTTGGCATGCGCAGTTTTGGGTCAAACATTTGCATACAGATTTACGAAAATTCGGGATTGGGTATTATATTTAATTATTTGTGCAGGTGGAATATCGTTTGTTTTATTTTCTGTGTTTTATTCGCTGTCTGGATTATTGGCATTGGGAATTGCATATGTATTATTCAGCGGATTAAATATATTACTGTATTCACGATTCCAAGACTTTTTGCCATCGCGATATCGTTCGGTTATTTTGTCGCTGTACAGTATTGGCGATAATATAATTTATATCGGAACATGCTTTGTTATCGGACTTGGTGGCATGCTGGGCAGTTGGCGTTACAGTGTCATGATTTTGGGCATGATTTTAATCGGAATTGGATTATGGGCAATTTTATTTATTCGTGATAAATGCGCAATTTCGCCAGCATTGGGGACAGGTGCGGTCAAAACAACACATCCCGTGGGCAAGGCATAGGTTCCTGTATATTTCATAGTGCAGTGTATTATAAAATGCATGTATGAAAATAAATTTTCGCGATATATTTTTAAAAATAATTCCATATGCATTGTCGGTCGGTGGCGGATTAATTCTGTTTATTGTAACCAAAGACGATATTCACAATCCAAATGTTACGGATTTAATAAACAATATATCTGCATCATTGTTGTCAATACCACTGGTGTTTCTGCTGTATGATTATTCTAATTATCTGGTGTCGCGCCGGTTAAAGAAAACATTGGCGGATAACATGGGGGATAAAATCAGTGTATTGTTGTTGAACCTAACAATTATAATTCGCCAGATTATTGGCGCGCGGGGTAAATTAACATTTGCATCGCTGAATAATATGGGCGATTTCAGTATATCACATATTGCCGCACATTTGAAAATAACGCCATCTGCGATGAATGGATTGCGTCAATGTCGCGATAATCTGGATAACTTGATATACCACAATGCAAATGCGAATGTTTTATCCGCAGATGAAATACAATCACTGTCGGCATTGATGCATGAAATATCCCAGTTAATAAATGAACATTCTTTTCGGAAAAATCATCGTGTTGCGGCAAAATATATTAAAAACATCATCGGACATATTACAGATTGGATGGACGCCGATGCATTTGCATCAATGCATTTTCAACAATTGCTTGGTACCGCGATAACAGATGAAAAACAATCAGTAAAATAAACAAAAAGCCGCGGGAATCCGCGGGTTTTCTTGGTGGGGACACAGGGATTCCCTCGCACGGCGCTGGCGCGCCGGCTGTGGGGCAACCGTGACGATTTGACTGCGTTACACTGGTCAAATCTACTTGGTGTCGAACCCTGGGGCATGGTTCTCGTCCGCTTTGCCCAGACCAAAAAATAAAACCGCATTGCGGTTTATATTTTTGGTGGGGACACAGGGACTCGAACCCTGGACCCAATGATTAAAAGTCATTTGCTCTACCAACTGAGCTATGTCCCCAAAACTGAACCGGAAAACAGAACCAAATGGTTCTTTTTCCTTGGTCCAGGCGCAATTTTGACATATAAAAAACAAAAAATCAAGAAAAATCACAAATAACTTGCGTTTTTTGTTCATATTATCGCGTTGCGTGATTGATTTTTGATTCTATCACATCGAACAAAGCCCGGAAATGCGATTGTTTTATCATGTTCATATTGCGTTTGTCAATAAAAGTTCGTTAAAAAAACGCCCCTGTGAATTATGGGGCGTTTTTTGTCGTGGCGAATTACAAATCGTCAATCAGTGTTTCTGCCAATTCTGTGGCAACGCGACTGGTTAATTTGTTTATTGCGCTGTTGCAACTGACTGCGCCACTTTGGTTAATTGATGCCGATGCATCGCCACTGGAAACGACTTCCATGGTGGCGGTTTCGATTAATTTATACGATGCGTCCAGATTTGCACTGCTGCTGGTCTTTTTTTCACCGGTCAGTTTGACTTCGGTTGTGCTGGTATGTGCATTGAAGTCGTTTGTTTCAATTATCAACAGATAATCTGCGACCGTGATTTGATGCAGTTTGTTTGCATTATCTGCATTCGCCAAATCTGTGTCCAACAGCGACAGTTCTTTTAATTGTTTGTTGATATTATCGCGATCAACCACAGATATTTTTTTGGATTTTGTCAGTGGTTTTTCAATGCCATCGATAATTTTTTCTTCGATTGTCTTGGATGACTTTTTCTGGCCAACACACGACCATTTTGCATCACCATCCGCCGGCACGATGGCAACGGTATATTCTGCCTTTTTGATTAAATCAGGCGATTTATAATCATCCAGCACATTTACCTGGGCCGATATTTCAACCATATAAGAATCGTCTTTTTGTTTTTGTGTTTTAACGACCTGGTAACTTTTGATTGTGCCTTTGTATTTTGCGTTAATTTCGCGTTGGATTTCCATGCTGGAAACCTCTATGGTGCCACCCTTGTATTCATACGATGTGTCTTCGGATGCAGATGCCTGCTGTGACACTGATGATTCTGTGGATGCAGACGACTTTTCCCAGAATTTCAGTCGTGACCACCATGAGCCGCCTTTTTCTTCGCCATCGGCACTGGCGGAATGTTGGACAGATGCCGCGTGTTCTGCACTGGCCGAATATTCAGAATCAGCAGAATGTTCGTATTTTATTTCTCGGTCATCTGTCATCTTGAATTTCTTTTCAGACAGATTTGTCGGACCTGCATTTTCAATTGACACCGGTCCGGACTGCCGAATTGCGTTATCGATTGCATCCATTGTTGCGGCATATGGACTGGGGCCATATCCTGTGGCGGTTATTGTTTCTATACGCGCATTTGCGGCGCATACCGTCATACACATCAGTGTTGTTATAAAAATTTTTTTCATGATGAAAAACCTCTTGGTTACAAATCAGAAACATTTACGGGCGTTGCCCATAAATGTTTACCATGTTTGTGTATCTTTATCGGTCAGTTTTGTGATAACTTTCTTGTCACTCCATAATTCTGTACCATCGCGCATATCAATCAGATTCAGCGAGAATATATATTCAATCATCTTTTTATTACCCACAGTGCTGTTTTTCTGGGATATGCGTCCTTCCAGTGTCAGGTCAAATGCCTTGACAGTATTGTTTTTTTGCACGGTGGATTGATCAACCAGGCTGGACCCCGCCAATTCACGGGACAGCGCGATGTTTTCACTGCGGTCGGCACCAAATGCACTGGTGGTTTTCACAGTACCACTGCGGCGCAGTTCTTTTTTGATATAGTCTGTCAGATCATCTGTATTGATACGCTGCATGGTATCGTTTTTAATATCGCTGATCATCATGACATATGGTTGCCCGTTTGGTTTCGGCGATGACAATTCGTATGCCAACATATCGTCCAGCATTTCTTTCGCGGCGAATTCAAAGTCATTATCAGACAATGTCGCGGTTACATATTCTGATGATTCATCGCGGCTGATTACTTGGGTTCCAGTGCTGCACGCGGTTGTTGTTAATGCAACAATTGCGCACATCATATATAAAGCGAAATTGTGTTTCATTTTTTGTGTCCTTTTTTATTTAAGCGTGTTTGTTATTGTTCAATTGGGCGATCGGCGACCAAGATTTTATATGTGTGCGCATTTGCGTTTGGCGCAACCGCCGTCCAATAGAACGGCATATCTTGGGTTAAATCGGCCCTGGTTGGTTTTGACAGTGTTGTATTTATCCGCATTCCGGCGCCATCAAACCAAATGACAGAGTAATACAGTGTCGTATCGCTGGTTGTTTCACCTGCCACCGTCAGACGCATAAAATCACGTGGACCGCTGTTATCTTCGGATACAGAAATCGTACTTAATGGTACGCCTGATTGCAGAATAATTTTGTCAGGGTTTTTGTTCACGGTCGCACACGCGACCAGTGAACATGCAACCAACATCATCAAGATTTTTCTTGTCATGGTCAACCCCGTGATGTTAGTTTATTTTACCCACAAAAACGCCCAGTTCGGCGGTTGGTGTTGGCATACGCACAAACACCGCAGCGTTTTTGATATCATCCGGAATTTCAACTGTTGTATTGTTTACTGTAATTTGGCGATTTTCCGGCATTTCGATTCTTGCCACTTGGACTTCGTGTGGCAACGATGTCCATGAACGCAAGTCCCAGTCTTTTTCCATGCTCATAATTGCGCCAACGGCCAATGTTCCGCCGATTGCCCACAGATCGGATGTTTCCTGGTTTTTATGTGCCATTACGCCCGCGCCAACACCGGCACCTGCGGCGGCGGCAACTTTACCAACTTCGAATACAACCGAACTGATAATGTTTTGAGTTTTATATTTGTCCAGGTCTGTTTTCACCACAGAATCCATGTTTGCCAGGAACTGTGTTTCTGTTGTTTCGCCATTTGCGCCAACAAACAATGTTTTTGCCGCCGCGCTGCCTGGGAACACATCTGGGATTGTTAATTGGATGTTAAATGCCTGTAAAATTTCTGGGGCCAATGAACGCGGCTGAATTTCGCCAACACTGCCGTTTTCAAAGAACACCCAAACATATTGCTTGCCTGACTTAATCGCGCTGGCATCAGATTTTACAAATGTATTATCTGGGGCAAATTGTTTCACGCGACCCAGATAGTTTTCTGCATTTGTTGTATCGCCATTAACGCCGTCGTAAATCGCATTCAGATATGTTGTGTACGGGTTAACATAGTCCTTCATTGCCAACACGGCATTATCTGCGGCGGCCATTTCTTGGTTAACTGCTTTTACAATGCTGTCCAAGTCTGGCAATCCCGGAACCGCGGCGGACTTTTCATCAAATTCCTTGCGCAGGTCTTCGATTTCAGAACCGCTGGCCTGGACATTTTGTACCTGCAAATCGTATGCCTGTTTAAATTCTTGATTGGCGTATTCGGACTTGTCGGCCATCATCCCCATTGCAGAATAGGTTTTAAACATGATTTTTTCATAGTCTTTGACGGTATAGCCGGAATCTTCTTCGACCTGGTCTGTTATAACCGCCTCGGTTGCGGCAAAGCACATTTGGCGATTTTCTGTATCATTCGCCCACAGATACCCAGTGCCACATTGCAATCCACCCAAATAGATATTATCTGGTTCTGCTTTTTGAACAGTATTCTTTGCCATTGTTTCTGCGGCGGCGGCATATTGACCGGCGTCAAACTGTTGTTGGAATGTTTCGTTGGTTTTTGTGAAACTGCTGCTGCATGCGGCCAGCAATGCGGGCAGGACCAGGATAGCTTTTTTCATGTTTTTCCCTTTCTTTTTATTCCTGTTAAAAATAAAAACCGCCCAGCAAACAAGGCGGTCGGGGAGTTCACAAATCAGCTTATTATTGATTCTGCTGCTTTCGGGGTGTTGCGACCCCTGTTTTATGGCAGACAGCTCCCCGACCCGATTTTTTTCTCAGGCCAGGGATACATAACGACACAAATGCCATGAAACATCGGATTAACGATGTCTGTTATTTGCACCGAATAAGCCAGGCTTGTGACAGCCCCGAACCAACATCCCTGTTGATTCATGCGCATTATAGTGCGACACTAAATGTAAAGCAAATGATTTTTTACCTGGTTTCTATATATGTATTTTCTTGTCAAATTCATATAATAGATTTATGATTTTCGTATGCATAAATATATTGACGCCCATTGTCATTTACAGCATTCAGAAAATCCATGCGATGTCATGATTAATGCACAATCATATGGCATTGTTGGTGCAATATGCAATTCGGCAACCTCAAATGATTGGGATGATATTTTGGCATTACATAAAAAATGTAAAAATATTTATGCGTGTATCGGTGTACACCCATGGGAAATTAATAACATTAAATTTGATTGGCATTCATCATTACATAATATATTGCAAAATAATCCAGATGTGATGATTGGTGAATGCGGGCTGGATAAAAATTATCCCGATATGCAACAACAAGAACAGTTTTTTATCGCGCATCTGGATGCCGGGCATAAATATGGTCGCACTGTGCATATTCATTGTGTTGGTGCATGGGATCGTATAATGCATATATTAAAATCATGCGGGAAAAATTTGCCGCCGAAAATCGTTGCACATTCTTTTGCAGGACCCGCAAATATAATTGAACAGTTGGCAACAAAATATAATGCATATTTTTCATATTCGCCAATGATTACAGATTCGCGATATCGGCGCGCAATTGATGCACTGATTAATACGCCCATGAATCGAATATTAATCGAAAGTGATTCTGATAATCCATCTGTTGTGATAGATGTTGCGAATGCGGTGGCAAAAATAAAATCAATTGCAGCAGATAAAATGTCCGATATAATCTATAATAATACAATAACGGTTTTAACAGATGGACAGATTACACAGAACGCGATTATTACTGGGGGATAATGCAATTGAAAAATTACAGGGTTCAGCCGTAATGATTGTTGGATGCGGGGCGGTCGGATCATTCGCAGTCGAAGCATTGGCGCGCATCGGCATTGGACATTTGATATTAATTGATTTTGACACGGTCGAAGAATCAAATATTAATCGGCAATTATTTGCATTAGATTCAACAATTGGTATGCCAAAGGTTGATGTTGCCGCTATGCGAATTCATGATATAAATCCAAACATTCGTGTTGATGCATTGAATTTATTTTTTGATGCAAACACACAACTGGCATATAAGCCAGATTTTGTAATTGACGCAATTGATTCTGTACAATCTAAAATTGCATTGTATTTGTGGTGCAATACGCATAATGTGCCGTTTATATCCAGCATGGGTGCCGCGCGTAAAACCGACATCCATGCGATAAAAGTTGCCCCGATTTCTAAAACCAGTGTATGTCCATTGGCGGCAAAAATACGCCGCATTGTTCGTGAACAACACATCCCTGAATTTGATGTTGTATATTCAAATGAATTGCCAGATAAAAATGTTGCGGCGGGTCGCGTGTTTGGTTCAATCATAACAATAACCGGTACATTTGGATTAATAATGGCAGATTATTGTATAAAACATATCATAAAATCATAATTGCATATGCGGCAATATAAACCGGTTTTTCTATAAAAACATGTTGGTTTTCGCGGCTCAGGAACCTTTTCCCAAATGCAGTATTGCAATTGCATGCGTGCCTGAAAATGTATATAATTATTTTGTCTTAATTACAAGACAACATAAACCTTGAAAAGGAGAAAAAGAGATGAGAGGACTGACAACATATGTGTTAATGCCATTAACAATAATCGGTGCCTTGAATTGGGGACTGATTGGAATATTTGGCTTTGACTTGGTTGCGTTTATATTCGGACCGGCGACCATTGCCAGCAGTATCGTATACAGCATAATCGGTATTGCAGCATTGGTGTGGGTAATCTGGATGTTTATCGATCGCCCAGTACGCAACGAACGTTAATATCACAATAAATTTCATGTCATCCGCCCCATCCAGGGGCGTTTTTTGTGCCAGGAATTTAAACATGTTGTGCATAGCGTCATATTTGTGATACTGTACCTATTGCGGAAAGAGCAGGAGAGAGAATCATCACCCATATGGTGAAATCCCCAGGCACGAAAACACTTTCCGCACATTATAAATGTTTTTATGCCTGGGGTATATTGCATGATTGTCACCAAAAATTACCCAATAACAAAAATTGACAGTTTTGGCAAAGCGCGACTTGACACGGTGTCAGATTGTGTGATATTCTGACATCGTGTCAGGATGTGGAAAGGGGGCAAACCATGACGAACGCCAGTCACAGTGACAAACGCAAATCCGAAATTGTACGCGCATGTCGCGAACTGTACCAAACGATGGCATTTAAAGACATTACAATCAAGGAAATCAGCGCGTATACCAGTTTTTCCAGACCGTCTATTTATAATTATTTCGCAACCAAAGAAAGCATCTTTCTGGAAATTTTCAGGCAAGAATACGCCCGTTGGTGCGATGATATGGATGCCATAATAACAAAATACAAGAAACTGAATGTAAAAAGTTTTGCGGACAAACTGGCACAGACATTGGAAAGACGACCCGTGTTATTAAAATTGCTGTCTATGAATCTGTATGATTTAGAAGAAAATTGTTCGTTGACCGATTTAACGATATTTAAACAAGAATACCGGCGCGCTTTGGATACCGTGGAACATTTGTTGGTGGTATATTTTCCGCAGATGGGCCGGTCGGACAGAAACAAGTTTATCTATATATTCTTTCCATTTATGTTCGGGCTGTATCCATACGCGAATGTCACGCAAAAACAAAAAGATGCGATGATTGCGGCGGGGATAAAATTCCCGACCAAACGGGTTTATGATTTTGCATACCAAACAATATTTTTACTGTTAAATAACCAGGGGGAAAAACATGAATAGTATTTTGTCTTCTGTTCTGATTGCGTATTTTTCTGCAACGGGTACAACGGCAAATGTTGCGCAAAAACTGGCATCGGCATTGGACGCGCCCATTTATGAAATCCGGCCCGCCCAACCATACACAGATGCAGATTTAAATTGGCACGATGAATCCAGTCGTTCATCTTTGGAAATGGATGGAAAAATTCCATATCCTGAATTGGCGGATTTGAATGCGCCGGTCACAGATTACGATACGATATTTTTAGGCTTTCCGATATGGTGGGGGACATCGCCCAAAATTGTAAACCAGTTTGTAAAAAGTTATGACCTGACGGGCAAAAAAATCATTTTATTTGCAACATCTGGTTCCAGTGGTCTGGGCGATACCGCGTCTGATTTAGCCCAAGACGCCACCGGCACCCCCGAAATCATAAACGGACGGCGTTTTTCCGCCAGTGTCAGCACGGATGAACTGAAAACCTGGGCGGAAAGCATAAAATAATAAAAGGGGAAAATATGAAACCAGCAATAACAATCGCGTTAACTTTAATTGGAATCACTGCAATCGCAATAGGGGTAAACAGCATGACAAAACAAACATGGGATAAAACATTCCCACAAAATGAAAATGTGACAGTCGAAAAAGTAAAATTCAAAAACCGCTTTGGTATCGAACTGGTTGGTGATTTATATATGCCAAAGGATAAACCCGCGGGCGCGTCCGCCGCAATTGCAATATCGGGGCCATTTGGCGCAGATAAAGAGCAGGCGTCCGGACTGTATGCCCAGGAATTAGCCAGTCGCGGTTTTGTGACACTGGCATTTGATCCGTCTTTCACGGGGGAAAGTGGTGGCACCGTGCGCAATATTGCATCCCCTGAAATCAGTGTCGAAGATATGTCTGCGGCGGTGGATTTTTTATCAAACAATAAAAATGTAGATGCAAATAAAATCGGTGTGCTGGGGATTTGTGGTTTTGGCGGATTCGCATTAAGTGCCGCGGCAATAGATACGCGTATCAAGGCAACGGTTACATCAACTATGTATGATATGAGTCGTGTAAACGCAAACGGCTATTTTGATTCAATGACTGCCGCAGACAGACAGGCGTTAAAAGAAAAATTGAACGCCCAGCGTACGGCAGACTTTGCGTCTGGCACCTATGCTGTTGGCGATGGGTTGCCACAAACAATAACTGGGAACGAACCGCAATATGTCCAAGATTATTATGATTATTACAAAACGCCACGTGGCTATCATGCACGGTCCAAAAATTCCAACACAGATTGGACATTAACAACCGCGCTGCCATTTATGAATATGCCAATTTTGTCATACATACATGAAATTCGTACGCCAGTCTTGATGATTCATGGTGAAAATGCGCACAGTCGCTATTTCAGTGAAGATGCGTTCCAGCAATTGACCGGCGATAACAAAGAATTAATGATTATTCCGGACGCTGTCCATGTCGATTTATATGACGGGGGCAAAAATCATGACAAGATTCCATTTGATAAAATTGAAACATTCTTTAAGACAAATCTGGAATAAAAACGGGGATGCCAATGAATTATAAAAAACTTTGGATAATCCTGGGGTGCGCGGCATTTGTCGCGATTTGTGCCGGGATTGTTGCAACAAAAATAATTAAATCGGAGGATAAAATGGAAAACACACCGTCTAAGGTATATTATGTCAGAGAAATCACACCAGAAAATCTGATAAAAATATATGACGCGCTGGGGGTTGAATTACGGGGTAATGTCGGTATCAAAGTATCCACTGGCGAGGCCGGATCCCGCGGTTATTTAAAGCCTGAATTAATCGGTCCATTGGTGCAAAAATTAAATGGCACGATTATAGAGTGCAATACCGCATACGCTGGACAACGCAACACTGCGGCCGATCACTTGCGGGTTGCCGCGGAACACGGTTTCACCAAAATCGCAAACGTCGATATTATGGACGCAGACGGTGAAATGAAAATTCCCGTTAATAATGGAAAGCACTTGAAATACAACCTGGTTGGAACGCATTTGGATAACTATGATTCCATATTGAACCTGGCGCATGGCAAAGGTCACGCGATGGGCGGATTTGGCGCGAATTTGAAAAATCAATCTATTGGCATCGCGTCCAGAAATGGCAAAGCGTACATCCATTCCGCCGGATTTACGGCGGACCCAGATATGGCGTGGTCTAACCTGCCACAGCAACAGGCGTTTATAGAATCTATGGCCGAGGCCGCCAAATCGGTCAGCGATTATTTCGCATCCCAAAACAAGCAGATAGTGTATATAACTGTGATGAACTTTTTGTCTGTGGATTGCGACGCACATCAAACGGATCCTGTTATGGCAGATTTGGGTATTGTTGCATCCACTGATCCGGTCGCAAATGACCAGGCGTTCGTGGATATGATATACGCATCCACTGACCCAGGTGCAAAAAAATTACAGGAACGCATCGACCGCCAAATGGGACGGCATATATTACCATATGCGGAATCAATTGGATTGGGGACAACCAAATACGAACTGATAGAGTTATGAAACAAAACCGCCGTAACGGCGGTTTTATAACTTACGATTGAATGTTTATAATAAATCAACCTGTGGCGGAATACTTTGTTTGAATTTTTTAATGCGTAAATATTTTTATTTTGACAGCAGATGTCGGTTAAATTCAATCTTGGATTGAATTTATATAATTGTTCTATTTTATGTGCTGACTTATGTATTCCAAATATTTTTGTTTGGGCAACTGGACTCGAACCAGTGACATACGGATTAACAGTCCGTTTTTATTAAGATTGATAGAAATTGATAAAGTTTAATTTTCCTTGATTTTCTGCGGGTTATAGGCTATGTTAAACTTGGTGACAATTAATGAAAATTGGTAGCAAAAAACGCCGTTGGTAGCAAATAGGTAGCAAAAAGTTAAAGAAGAGGTCAGTTTTTTATGAATAAGAAAGATAAAATAGATGATATGTTTTTAGTTGATAATGGTACAGGCTTTTATATATGTAGGGGGTGGGTTATACTTGAAAAATTGATTCTTTTGGCGCTGGATGTATCTGTACTGGTGGGGCTCTTTTTAGGGTTTGATGAGCTAGGACGCTGTCTCGCAGAGAAAAATTTTATTTTGGAAGGGGTTTTTAATTCAGATATATTATATTCGGTGTTCTTACTGCCCATGTTATATACTCTGAAAGAGAGCGGGAGCGATTTATTTTCGTCGGCGTTTGTGAAGGCACAAAAAACAGACGACGTAATAACTGTAAAGACGGGCTGGCTAAACAAACACTATGATAAGCTTTTTATGAAAGATGTTAATAACGCCGAAGTTTATAAGTCTTTTGGAGGTAGTGTTTTTGGGTACTATACGCTTGTTTTGTATGCTTTGGGAGGAAGTGTCTCTATACCATATATAAAAGAAAATGAGCATAATACAATTTTAATAAAAAATATCATGTCAAAAATTAAAGAAAATCAGGCAGTTAACCGATTGCCTAACACAAAGTGTTCAGAAGATAAAAATGTAATAAATAATGCAGACTAACCGCTTTAATTTTACTGAAAAAGCGTTGGCGGTCTTGCCTGTGCCAACCGATAAGAAACCTGTTACATATTATGATGACGGGCAGGCGGGGCTTTGTGTTATTGTGACCTATGGTGGCGCCAAAACTTACTATGCCTATATGAAGTTCCAAGGTACGCCAAAACGTATAAAAATCGGCAGGGTGGGTGTTACGAAGCTGGTAGAAGCGCGTGTAAAGACTCGCGAATTAAAAGCGACAGCGGACAAGGGTGTTGACCCATCCGAAGAACGTCGTGACGCCATGAAAGACATTACTTTAAAGCGGTTTTTCTATGAGGTGTACTTCCCGCAATATTCACAGGTATATAAGCGACCTAAGTCACAGGTTAAAGACGAGTCTATGTTCCACAATTATCTGGCGCCTTTGCATAATCGCAAAATGATAAGCATAACTCGCAAGGACCTGGAACAACTTCACGAAAGCATAAGAAAGCAAGTCAGTTTATATACTGCCAATCGTTCTTTGGGACTGGTAAAGCACATGTATAACAAGGCGTTTGATTGGGGCTATCCTAAACGCTATGAAAATCCAGCGCAGGGCATAAAGATGTTCAAAGAACAGTCTCGTGACAGGTTTTTGCAACCGGATGAATTGAAACGGTTTTGGACAGCGCTGGAAGAGGAGCCTAACGAGCAATTCAAGAATTATATACTTTTGTCTTTATTCATAGGTCAAAGGCGTCAGAATATGTTGTCTATGCGCTGGTCTAACGTTGATTTGAAGTTAGGCTTTGTATTATTCCCAGATTCAAAGAATGGCGAGCCACAACGCATACCTTTAATAGAGCAGGCACAAGCAATATTAAGTGATATGCGGCAATACGCAACTGATGACTGGGTGTTTTCAAGCCGTGCTGGCAGTAAAAGTGGTCACGTAGAAGATTTTCATAGGCCATGGTATGCACTTTTAAAACGGGCAGGTATAGAAAATTTCCGAATACATGACTTGCGCAGAACGTTCGGCAGTTATCAGGCGATAACAGGTTCAAGTTTACAAATAATAGGCAAGGCGCTTGGTGACAAGTCTCAAAGTGCGACATTGGTATATAGTCGCCTTACTGTAGACCCAGTCAGAGAATCTATCCAGCGTGCCGCCGATAAAATGTTGGAATTTGTGGATTCAGATATAAGGGGATAATAATGATAAGTGTTGACTCTTTTTTTGACAAAGAAAAGGAATGTGTGTTCAAGGATGAAACGTACTCTGTGCGTAATAATGGTGCGGTAATGCGGCATGCACGCCCCAACAAGATAAAACGCAAACTGGATGAAGTTTGGACCTTTGGAACCAAAAATGAAACAAATGGATATATGTATATCAATTCTGTACGTGTTCATCAGATTGTTGCAGAGGCCTTTCTTGAACCAAAGCCATCGCCCACGCATGTCATAGACCACAAGGACACAAATAAGTGTAATAATCGGCCAGACAACTTGCGCTGGGCAACTAGACTGGAAAACGCACTGAACAATCCAATAACCAGAAAGCGTATAATATTATGTTGTGGCAGTATTGAAAATTTTCTGGCAAATCCGTCTTTGCTACGAACCAGCAGTGTTGGACAAATGTTTGACTGGATGCGTACAGTTTCGCCAGATGAAGCAAAAATCAGTAAAGAAAAATTAGAACGTTGGGCCAAAGAAGATTCTGTGCCGACAGGCAACGGTAAATTGGGGCCTTGGGTATACAAAGACGACAAAAGCAGCGGCATGAATCAGGATATTGAATATGACGACATGACACAATCATTAACAAAAAACGTATTGCAGATTAATTGGCGAACACCGACACAGTTTCCACAGTGTCCGTCTGAACCGGGTGAAAATCCACTGCAGAAATACCTAGACAAACTGAAAGCAGATGCGATATTTTCAGAAAATAGATACGGGGCATCAAGAGTGTTAATGGCAGATTTTAACACAAGTAATAATGCCGTATTCGTTGCCACATATTCGGAAGATGCGGTAAAAAGATATGCGCTGGCAAAGATTGAATATGACCAAAGTGCGGGGATTTATTATCATGAAAACTGTGGCTCTTTTTTTGAAGAGGACAGTGTAAGAAAATATTTTACAGTAGAGCGTGGTTATGAATGGACAGGTGGTGATGTGTTCGATGATTTTTGCTAAACATGGCTACATTTTCGATAATCTAAAGCGCCACTTTAAATCCGCCGAAAAATATTTGACATTGGGTCTGACTTTTGATATTCTAAAGTATAACTTTAAATCCGCCGGAGGATGCTATGGCATACATAAACAGAACTTTGGAACAGAGTATAGAGAAAATCAGCAACTTTTTCCCTGTGATTATGGTCACGGGGCCACGTCAAGTTGGCAAGACAACGGTTTTGCAAAATGTTGCAAATACGCCTGCAACCTATGTTTCGTTGGATACGTTGGCGAACAGAAATCTGGCCCAAACGGAACCAGAACTGTTTTTGCAACGTTTCCCGGCCCCTGTTTTGATTGACGAAGTTCAATATGCACCGCAACTATTCCCATATATCAAGGCGATTGTAGACCAAGAAAACAAGCCAGGCATGTATTGGCTGACTGGTTCACAACAGTTTCATCTGATGAAAAATGTATCAGAAAGTTTGGCGGGGCGTGTCGGCATACTGCATCTGGACGGATTTTCCCAAGATGAAAAAAATGGCAATCCAATGGCACAACCGTTCTTGCCAACAATGGAATATATTTATGCCAAGGCAAAAACATCCCAGCCAATGGACATCAATCGTGTGTATGATGTGATATGGCGTGGTTCGTATCCGAAAATGCACGGTGCACCAGCCGACATGTGGAATACGTTTTATGAATCATATCTGCAGACCTATATCGAACGCGATGTTAAAAGTTTTGGTGCGGTTGGGGATACTATGGCATTTGTGTCGTTTATGCGTGTCTTGGCGGTCAGAACAGGCCAGGAAATGAATTACAGTGACATTGCTCGTGATATTGGTGTAACCGCCCCAACGATTAAATCATGGCTGTCTGTATTGGAAGCGTCGGGCTTGGTGTTCTTGTTGCGTCCGTATTACAGCAACGTTACCAAACGTATTATCAAAGCTCCAAAGGTATATTTCGTTGATACAGGGCTGGCCGCATTCTTGACTGGGTGGAATACCCCGGAAACGCTTGCAAATGGGGCTATGGCGGGCAGCATATTTGAAACCTATGTTGTATCCGAAATAATTAAAAGCTATTGGTACAACGGTCGCAGTCCGAACATATATTACTATCGTGATAATCATGGTGCGGAAATCGATGTCTTGATAGAAGAAAACGGTAAATTGTATCCTGTGGAAATCAAACGAACAACGACACCGAATGTGGGCGACATAAAAAATTTTAAGGTCATAGAAGATGTCTTGCACGCCCAACGTGGTCCAGGTGCAGTTGTTTGTAATGCGCAAACTCACCTGCCATTAACGGCCGATGTAAACGTCATCCCCGTGGCATATTTGTAAAAAACAGAATGTATACAACAGGTGTCGCACCAGATTTTGCACAAGTAACACCAAACAAATCTTGACCGATTAATGAGACAAAATCGCTAAACGTTCTTCTTTTTTTTGTTGCAGGTCCAGGTATGTGTACCTTGATGATGTTTTTATCGGATATGTGGAATATACAAAATCAATAAATTGACTAAAAGTCAGTTTTTTTGTTAATTCAATAACTTTTAGTATCGCCGAACGTTCGCTTTCTTTTAGCTGCCCATATTTGTAATCAGTGTTTTTAACGTCTGTTATATACAAACATGATGCGTTTGTTTTTTTTACAAAAAAATCATCAACGGCATTATCTCTGACATCATCAACATATGGGCCGTAATTATGAAAATACCATTTGATGCCAGAAATGCTATTGGCGGTATCAGTCATTAGAACATGACGCCAATCAGACAAATACACGATTTTTGTAAGTCTTGCATTTGACAGCTCGTAGCGATGTTCAGTTGGGTAATTAGATATGATAAAATGTATAATTTCTTGTAATTTATTCATTTTCCAACCACTCGACTTCTTTCATTATTTTAACATATTTATAATACAATTTGAATTCCTTTGAAAATAATTTACATATCGTACGACATTTGCGTTGAATGCAGAACTTTTGAATCCGTTTAGATTTTAGGCGTTTTTTTAAATTAGGATTCATTGTTTCGAAAACAAGAACCCCGATTTTCTCGTTGTCACATAAAAATTGTTCGGCATAATATATCTTTGATTTCATCTTGACGTCATATAATTTATTCTTGTCCATATGCGGATAACAAGCTCTGTTTGCCTTAACCCATTGAGATGACGATTCTGTCGAGGAGAAATCGTGGTACAGGGTTCTGTTTTTTGTAAAACAAGTGCCAATTATATCGCCATCTGGTAAGAAAGGCAGACTTTTGGGGTCTGCATTTTTTTGAATTTCATTGTCAGAAAAACGAAAAAAACGCAGAAAAGAATTACTTGTATCCTGGATGTAAATGGTTATTCTCTCGTTTGCCTCATTCCTTGAAAAGAGATTTGATAATTTTACTATCTCGTGACACTTGTGATACAGGTGTTTTTGTATAAGGGCTTTAAGCGGTTCTTGGTCATAGTGTTTGTCAAATTGTGCGACCCACTTTGGAACTGGGTCTGAAAACATTGCTTTGACTAACCATAGTGCGGTAAAAAATATGCATATTGGCTTTAGAAAGCTCAAAACATTTATACCGTGAATAACATGGCCATCTGGATATATTGTGATATATGTTAGTATGATAGTGACCGCAAATGGTGTAAAAAAGAAAAAGTGCCCACTGGTAGCCCAGTTAAGTTTAATATTCTGCACAAGATTTACAATTCGCAATCGCAACATTTTACTTATCTTTGTTGCGTATAATTAATATAATTTACAACAAAAATCAACAAAAAACATATAAATACAGTGTTTATAATTATAACACAAAACGCCAAAAAAATCAAGGCATAAAACATGTTCAATTTGTTTTGAAATTGCTTATGCAAACAAAAAATGGGGCAAATTGCCCCAGCGCAGTTTCAGGGTTATAATGATTTTAAGAACTTATCGAAATCCGCCTTGTTTTTATATCCCAGGCGATAAAATGAAGACGGCATCATGGCTAAGGATTTTATTTTGCCATCTATATCAGCTGTTACATCAAAGCACCCAAATCCGCCCTCGGGGGTTTTAGAACCAATCAATAAAAATGGTTTGCCAGTCCCCTGTTCAAACATCATAAAAAAATTGTTGATGGTATTCAGTTTTTTCATGGTCGCCAGTTTACCGATGATATAGTCACTGTATTCCTCCTTGGTCAAGTCTGGTGCTGTAACCCAAAATGAAGAGAAGCCAAAATCGTCCGACAAGAATGGCAAAATATATTTTGCATCATATTCGGTGTATGCTCTGGCTAAGTTTTTTAAAAACGATTCTTCATTTTTATATGCGTTATCAGACATGCGTGCCCCTTTTTTATAATTTATGCGGCTTTTTTATACAGGTATTGTTGGAAGTCGCAGAACACACGACGGATTTCAGACATCTTGCCCAGTTCCATTTGTGCATTCGCAGGACTGCCGTATTTCAGATTGACCAGGTCACCGATACGTTCGTCACTTAATTCGGACACACCGTTATTAACGTATTGTTGCAACACAAATTCAATAAACGCATGCTGACGCGAGTCATAGTTATCAAAAATCAAAACCTTGTGCTTATTTACACGTTCTTGGCGTGATATGATTTCGTCGTGTTTATTAGAATAAACAACATATTGCAACACGTCAAATATATCACTATCTTCCGCATTCAACACATGTTTAATCTTATCAAACGCTTGTTCATCATAACCGCGTTTTGCCATGCGTTCTAATAATTCTTTTCTGGTTAACGGGTCCGCCCAAACGCGACGCAATTCTTCTTCGGTTTTAAAGAAATTCGGTGCGTTTCCTATCAAACGTTCTATAAATTCTTTTGCCGGTATTGGCTTGCCACTGGCGTTATCATAGAATGTTGTACCACGGTCGGTGACAACCACGCTACGTCCACCACCTAATTTAATTTGTATTGGCTCTTTTGGTTCTTCGCCTTCGCCACCTTCACCACCGCCTTCACCTTCACTGCCTTTGCCACGGCCCTTACCACCTGTCTTTTTACGTGGCTTGCCAATATATTCAATTGGACCGTCCCATTCTGGGTCTTCAAAGTTCTTGGAAGCGTTTACAAAGTCGTAGACAGTAAAGTATTCCTTGCCATCACACAAACGTGTCCCACGACCGATTATTTGTTTAAATTCAATCATCGAATTAACTGGTCGCAACAATACGATATTTTTAATTTGAATCGCATCAACACCTGTGGATAATTTCTGTGATGTGGTCAAAATTGTTGGAATTGTTTTTTCTGTATCCTGGAATTGACGCAAGAACATTTCGCCCATTTCTCCATCGTCTGCAGTTACGCGAACGCAATAGTTCGGATTTGTTGATGCCGTTTTTACCTGGTTTATAATATCACGTATTACACCTGCGTGTCTTTGTGTCGCACAAAACACCAATGTTTTGTCATTCTGATTTATTTCATTCATAAATGCTTTGACACGTTCTTCTTCGCGTTCACGCAGTTCGATATTTCTGTTAAAGTCTGGTTCGGTGTATGTCTTTTTAGGGTCAATTTCACCATTTACAATGTCTGCGGCATTGTATTCATATGTGCCAAAATTATCGGTTATACGTCTGACACGAAATGGTGTTAAATAACCGTCGTCTATCGCCTGTTTTAGTGAATATGTATAAACTGGTTCGCCAAAGTATTTATATGTGTCCACATTGTCTTTACGCTTTGGCGTTGCGGTTAATCCCAAATGAACTGCTGAATCAAAATATTCCAAAATCTTACGCCAGTTACTTTCGTCGTTGGCACCGCCACGATGACACTCGTCAATAATGATAAAATCAAAGAAATCTTTTGGGTATTGACCGAAATAAGGTTCTTCGCCACTCATAAATGTCTGGAATATGGTAAAAAATATACTTTGTGACTGTGGAACCTTGCCTTCTTTTTTGATTTGTTCCGGCTTTATGCGTGCGCATGCACCATTTGGAAAGCCAGTAAAAGCATCATACGCCTGGTTGGCCAATATATTACGGTCGGTTAAAAACAGAATACGTGGCAACCTGTCACCAATGTTACGCAGATTCCAACGCGCCTGCATTAATTTCCATACAATCTGATATGATATTTTTGTTTTTCCTGTACCGGTGGCCAGCGTTAACAATATGCGTTTTTTACCCATGCTTAATGCCTTGATGACGGCATTAACGGCATTTTCCTGATAATATCGTTGTTGGAATACGCCATCGATATTAAATGGAATTGCAGACAATTTATTAAATATATCGTTATCAGTGGCATAGGTCATATTCCACAATTCATCCGGTGTCGGATAACGGTCTATTTCGTGTTCTGACCCGTTTTGCATATCAATTTGATAAATCGTTTTGCCGTTTGTTGCGAATGTAAAACGCACGTTTAGTAATTCGGCGTATTGTTTTGCCTGGGCGACTCCGTCTGTATATGAACGGGATGATTTTTTCGCCTCTATAACGCCCAGTTTTACATTTTTATACAACAACAGGTAATCTGCACTTAATGTCGGACCGCGTTTGCCACCTGTTAAAATTCGCCCCTTGGATATCGGGAATTCGCGACGTACAATTACGTCGGTTTCACCGTTTTTCCAACCACAATCATTCAGCATTGGATCGATTAAGTCAGCACGTGTTTCGGCCTCGGTCTTTGGGTGTGTGGTCATCATAATTCTCCATTAAATGCTTTTTTCAAAATCGCCTGTTTTAATTCGTCTAAATCGGCAATTTGTTTGGTGTATATCTGTTCTAATTCCTGGGCCTGTTCTTGCAACGCATCTAATTTTTCAACAATCCGCTGTTGTTCCTGCAATGGTGGAAGAATTATCTTTTCATTACGGTAATCTTTATAATATATGTGTGGTATTGCCGCTCCTTTATAATATTTCTTATAATCTATTGACGTTAAGAAATAATATGCAAATCGTATATTTATATCTGGTTTTGGAAATAAATATTGTAAAGTACCTAATACGGACGAATATGGGCCATAATGATAAACTCTACCTACACCCGCACCGTCTTTAATAATTGCCAAATAATCTGTATTCTGTTGATAAAAATTTACATTTTTTACTAAACCACTGGCGCCATATACAGGGTACTCACCATCACAATCGACTAACTTGTGTGCGGACAAATTTGACGACCCACATTCTAACACGTCTGCCAAAGTCTTTTCTGTCCAACCCTCGGTGTTTTTTGCAAATGATTTATGTAATTCCCTTTCAAATAATTCTTTCACACTCAAAACACCATCGATTTTATTAAGAATCGTAGCACTAGTATTATTCAAATCTTCCATTTCTGATATAATTTCAGATGGCTCACGATATATTACTTCGTCGCTTTTATTCGGATTCTTTGCCGATAAATCCAACGTATCTTGGTCCAAATCGGCTACGTTAACAAACCATGAGTTTTCAGTTTCTTTAAATCCATTAAAACATTCAACAAAATCCGCTAAATCTTGTTCGTTTAATGGATTTGTTTTACCCAAATTACGGTCCAAATTCAATTGATAATACCAAATACGTTTTGTTGGCTCGCCTTTCTTAAAGAATACCACAATCGTTTTAACTCCGGCGGTGAACACCTTGGCCGGCAAATCCAATATCGCGTAAACATTACACGATTCTAACAATTCGCGACGTACCGGAATTGCATCACCATTACTTAAAAATGTGTTTTTAATAACAATACCCGCCGAGCCACCTGCTTTCAGGTATTTTATGAAATGTTGCATAAATAAATATGCCGTTTCACCGGTTTTAATTGGAAAGTTTTGTTGCACCGTACTTTGTGTTGCCGCCCCAAACGGTGGATTTGCCAACACCATATCAAAACGGTCTTTGTCTTGAATAGACATAATGTTTTCGGACAATGTATCGGTATGCATAATGTTTGGTGCTTCAACCCCATGCAAAATCATGTTCATTGTTGCAATAACATACGGCAACGGTTTTAATTCTTTTCCGAATAGCATGTCATGTTGCAATGTGTTCATGTCATCTACGGACATATTTGGTGTTTCTTTCAGGTAGTTAAAAGCCTCAACCAAGAAGCCAGCAGACCCGCACGCACCATCATAAATACGGTCGCCAATTTTTGGTTTCAATAAATGAATCATCGTTCTAATTAATGGTCGTGGGGTATAATACTCTCCACCAGACCGCCCACTGTTGCCCATGTTTTTAATTTTTTCTTCGTACAGTGCGGATAACTCATGCTGTTCTTCACTGGTTTGAAACCGCATACCATTAATAGCATCTATCACGGTGCGCATCACATAGCCACTTTGAAATTTATTTTTTATAGTGCTAAATATTTCACCGATTTTGTATTCAAGTGTGTCTGGCGTCTGTGCAATTTTTTTAAAGTTTGCAAGATACTGAAACAACCCCGGATTTTGTGCATCATTACGCGTAACAAAATTCAACAAATCATCACCAGTCATGACCAAATGCAAATCCAATGAACCGTCTGCCTGTTTGGGGTATGCCCATGCTGACCATGTGTACTTCTTGTCCAGGATCCGTGTATATGTCTTGCCGTTTAATTCTGCCTCCATTTCCTTATTGGATTCCAGGTCTTCCAGATATTTCAAAAACAGCAACCACGACGTTTGTTCGATATAATCCATTTCGGTTGAACAACCACCATCCTTGCGTAATTCATTATCTATCGTTTTGAATTTCTGTGCATACATAGCCAACCCCAAT
>CALXWX010000006.1 GCA_944392565.1 uncultured Alphaproteobacteria bacterium
TTGAGCGAACTTGACCTTAGTACGAGAGGACCGGGTCGAACGAACCTCTGGTGTACCTGTTGTCGCGCCAGCGGCACCGCAGGGTAGCTATGTTCGGAACAGATAACCGCTGAAAGCATCTAAGCGGGAAGCTGGTCGCAAGATAAGATATCCCCATGAGTTCAGTTCTAGACTAGGACATTGATAGGTGGCGGGTGTAAGTCCTGCGAGGGATTTAGCCGAGCCATACTAATCGAACCATTGACTTTTTATCTTTTTGTTTGACTTTTTCAACAGTCAGACATATGCTTGAAGAGTAAGTTCAAAGCATTGATTCTTAGACTTACGATTGTTCGCTGGATTTATTCTGGTGATTATAGAGCGGGAGTCACCCTCTGTTCCATCCCGAACCAGACAGGGAAACCCCGTATCGCCGATGGTACTTTGGCTTCAGCCACGGAAGAGTAGGTCGTCGCCAGAATAAATCCAGTTTATTACACGAAGTTTTAACGAAGTGTAATCCTGACATAAGAACCGAATTTAACCGCCCATGTGGCGGTTTTTATTTTTTGTGATATAATTTATTATTATGACACAAGACGATCAAATACAATCTTTGCTGGATAAAATGCATGCGATGTTCAACGGCGCGGTTGGACCAAATAATCGTAGCGAATATATGCAGCAACATAATGTTAGTGGAATAGATTGGCATTTTTCTTTATCTGCCGATGATATTATAAATCAAAAGATTCCGCGTATGGTTGCCGGGTGCACGGGTATTGCAAAAGTTTTCTGTAAATACGCCACAGATGCCGGATTGGATTGTGTGGTCTTGACCACGGCGCGTATAGAAAATATGGATGGCGCGGCGCAAGACATCAAAGAAGGCAAAAAAGAACGCATAATTAATGGTCATCAAATTATTGCTGTGTATGATAAAAATGGCAAATTGCGTGCCTTTGATCCGGACCAGAAAGAATTGAAATACATTAAATCAGAAATCAAAGTTGGCAATATAATAAAATTTCGATTTGATACGGTTGTGCCGCATCTGATTACCGCCATTTTAACCCCGACCGAATATAGCAAAATTGATACATATAAAAAACTGCGCGATATATATGTAAATGGTGTGGATAATAAAAAGCGCGGCTTTGTGCAGGGTAAAAATAAATTGGATATTTCAGGCAATTTAAAAAAATACTGATCACCAAACAAAATGATTAATGGTTTTGTTTTGTGTGCAATTATGTTAAACCAAAAATATCAAAAATTGACAATCATAATATAAAACTTGACAATGCGCATATAAAAAGTTTACAATACAGATTATAAAACTTTACAAAGGCTTTTGATTATGAGCAAAATTCGTAAAACTGCGGAAATTCGCCAATTCATTTTAGAAAATCTGTCAGATAAGCGATTGACACAATTGGTTGTTGATAAATTCAGTATTTCGCGTGCCGCTGTTTATCAGAATATAAATTACTTAGTGGACCAGGGCATCATATCGCATAACAATGCCAGAAAGGGCAGAAAATATACATTGTCGGAACAGACATATGATTATTCTTATGAAATAAATTCTGGATTATCTGAATCTGCCGTATGGATGACTGATATTCAGCAGCATATGCCAACCAAAGATAATGTGCGGCGTATATGGGAATACGGATTTACGGAAATGTTTAATAATGCGATTGACCATTCCGAGGGTGCAAAAATCAAGGTAGTAATAGTGGTTGATGCATTAAAAACGCAATTATACATAATTGATAATGGTATAGGTATTTTTAGAAAACTGAAAAATAAATTTAATTTATTAAACGAACACGAAGCAATTCTTGAACTGTCTAAGGGCAAATTGACTACAGACCGTACCCATCACACGGGCGAAGGCATATTTTTTACATCGCGTGCATTTGATTTATTTTTTATTGTTTCACATGGCATTGCTTTTACCCATAATGATAAATCCAAAAAGTATACAGATGTTTTATTTGATAATTTGAATTATGATAACAGTGGCACAATTGTGTATATGGCATTAAACAATGACAGCGCGCGAAATTTGTCAGATGTTTTCAATATGTTTTCTGGGGATAATTATGGTTTTGATAAAACTGTAATACCAATAAATCTGGCCAGATATGGCGACGATAATTTAGTGTCCCGGTCCCAGGCAAAGCGAGTTTTAGACAGGGTTCAATTATTCAAGCATGTTGTTTTTGATTTTGCCGGTGTCCCGCAAATCGGTCAAGCATTTGCAGATGAAATATTCCGGGTCTTTCATAATGCAAACCCAAATATAGAACTGGGATATATCAATGCAAATGAAAATGTCGTAAATATGATAAAACGCGCACAAGTATCAAATATATAGAAAACGATCCCGACCGCCCATGTGGCGGTTTTTCTGTTGACCTTTAAAGATTTTATGCTAGGATTTACGCGGTAAAAACAAAGGAAAAAAGTAATGTCAAATGCAATAATATGTCATGGTGTAAAATTTAAAGAAGAATTTGATATTATGCCCAAACCACTGTGTGCATCAATGTGGTATCCGTGGCTGCAACAAAGGTTAATCTTGGCGGGTGTCCCGACCCAGGTTCCATCTTTTACAAATTCATGGTTGCCGGCGCGTAATTATGCGGCGGATTCAGATATTCTGTCGCGCCAACAGATAGACGAAAATACTATTTTAATTGGTCATTCATGTGGTGGTGGACTGTTGATGAAATATTTATCTGAACATCCGAATATTAAGATTGGACATCTGGTGTTGGTTGCACCGTGGATAGACGCCCTGCATCAATTCCCACAGTACTTTAATAATTTTGAACCGGATCCAAAATTATCATTGCGGACAAAAACGATGGATTTGTTTTATTCTTTGGATGATTTTTACGGCAAAATAATTATCAACGGGTGCCAGAAATTACAAAAAATCTATCCAAATATGAATGTGCATCGGTTCACCGACAAAGGGCATTTCAGCACATTTTCCAAGGTTCCAGAAGTATTTCAATTATGTTCCGGTTTTATAAAACAGCGATAGTTTTACATATCTATCCCCAGACATACATTCGCACATAATCCAATTAAAAATGCAACAATTGATACGCCTGTACATATCCCCAGCATTTCCAAAAATGGGCGCATGTATGGGCGCTGTTGTGCATGCCCCAGAAAATAGTTAAATAAAAATATTTCTGTGATTGCAATTGCAAACATTATCACCAGTTCTGTCGCACGATTTTCAAATATAAAGAATGGTATTATTAACAATATGCATGTTGCCATATACGCCCCACCTGTATACAGGGCATTTGTAAACGCGTGTTTTCCACCGCTGGCGCGAACAGACAAATAATTTGATGCCCCCATAGACAAACTGGCGGTGATTGATGCAATAATTGCGGTCAGAATAATATAATACCTGTCTGCCATCGCAACCGCCAGTCCCGCAATCAGCCCGGTCAATGATACCAGTGCATCATGCATGCCCAGTACTATTGCACCCGCCGATTTAAAATTATTCTTGCGTATCATGACGCATATTTTATCATTGTAAAAGGTTCGTTAATTCAGGTAAGTATTCATAAATGCCATTATCGCGCGAATTTTATTTGCAAGACCCATTCATTGCCGCACGCGAACTGGTTGGGGCATACCTGTGCCGTCAGATGCCAGATGGTTCAGTTATTCGGGCGCGTATCTGCGAATTGGAATTATACCTGGAAAATGATCGGGCATGTCATGCATTTGGTGGTCGATGCAGTCCGCGTAATGATGCAATGTTTATGGTGGGTGGGCATGCATATGTATATTTATGCTATGGATTGCATAATATGTTTAACATAGTCCTGGGGGCGGCGGGACGCCCAGCGGCGGTACTGGTTCGTGCGCTGGAATGCAACGATTGCAATGGACCTGGGAAATTATGTAAAACATTAAATATTACACGCGCCGATAACAGATTAGATTTAACAATTGGTAAAAATATTTGGATTGATGCGCGCGATACTGTGCCAAAAATAAAGACGGGGATGCGTATTGGTGTTGATTACGCCGGCGCGGATGCACAACTGCCGTATCGATTTGCAATTGCAAACAGCCCATACATCAGCAAACCGATTAAATAAAAATTATTCAATCACCACGCCACCGGCACGAACAATATTTATATTATCGCCGTCTAAAACAGCAACTGTACTTGGTGCGCCGCCCATTGGTGCGACCGCGTTATCAATAACGATAATGTCTGGAAATGTTTTTCTGACCTCTTCGGCGGATTGTAATGTGGGCTGACCTGATATATTTGCCGATGTTGTTGCCAAGCAATGTCCATCAATCACAGAACATAATTCCATAAATGGTTTATAGTTCGGTACGCGCACCCCGCCAAACACCATTGAATCAGTACCTGCAACCGGCACCCCAATTGTCAATGCCCCCGGCCAGTATTTTTGCGCCAATTCAAATGCGCGCGCCGGATAATTCGCCATATATGGTTTAATATGTTCAAAACTGTCAGACATAATTATTAAATGCTTGTTCGCAGGGCGCCGTTTAATTTCAAACAGTGCATCCGCCCCCGCGCGTGTTGGCAACGCCCCCAGTCCCCAAACTGTATCTGTTGGAAATGCAATCACACCACCAGATTTTAAATGATTGTTTAGTTTATCTATAAATGCTGGGTCTTGCAAACATGTCATACATGCCAAAATAAACCGTAAATCAATAATTGTAAAGTTAAAAGTTTTGAAAAAAATCTGCTTTTATCCTTGCGTTATGTTGCAAATTTTCACACAATCCAATGGCGTTTTAACATAAGGAGAAACCATAATGAGTAATAAATGGGTATATACCTTTGGCAACGGTGCGGCAGAGGGCAAAGCCGATATGCGCAACCTGCTGGGGGGCAAGGGTGCCAATTTGGCAGAAATGAATTTGGTCGGTTTGCCGGTGCCGGCGGGCTTTACCGTTACAACCGATGTGTGCAGATATTATTATGATAACAACCAAACATATCCAGCGGATTTAATGGACCAGGTGCGTGCGGGTATTGCACATATTGAACGCATTATGGGCAAAAAATTTGCCGATATGGAAAACCCATTATTGGTTTCTGTGCGTTCGGGTGCGCGCGTTTCTATGCCTGGCATGATGGATACTGTATTAAATTTGGGATTAAATGATGACACGGTTCGGGCATTGGCGCGGCATTCAAACAACGAACGGTTTGCATATGATTCATATCGTCGTTTTATTATGATGTTTTCTGATGTTGTTCTGGGGGCGGATATTGACCTGTTTGAACATACACTGGAACGGATGAAGGAAGACAAAGGATACAAGGTTGACACAGAACTGACCGCTGATGATTTAAAAGAACTGGTCGAAAAGTTCAAAGAAATTGGTGTCAAGATTGGTAAAGTATTCCCACAAGATCCATGGGAACAGTTGAAATTGGGTATCGGTGCCGTGTTCGGCAGCTGGATGAGCAAAAAGGCCATCACATATCGTAAATTAAACAATATCCCAGGCGATTGGGGTACCGCGGTTAATGTCCAGGCAATGGTGTTTGGAAATTCCGGCGATGATTCTGCCACGGGTGTGTGTTTCAGCCGTGACCCGGCAACCGGTGAAAACAAATACTATGGTGAATATCTGATCAACGCCCAGGGCGAAGATGTTGTTGCCGGTATTCGCACACCACAACCAATGAGCAAGGATGATTCCGGTCGTCTGTCACTGGAAGAAGCAATGCCAGATGTCTACAAAGAACTGTGTGATGTCCGTGAAAAATTGGAAAAACATTACAAAGACATGCAAGACATGGAATTCACAATTGAACATGGAAAATTGTGGATGTTGCAATGCCGCAATGGTAAACGCACGGCGGCGGCGGCGGTTCGCATGGCGGTTGAAATGGTAAACGAAGGTTTATTGACCAAGCAAGAGGCAATCTTGCGCGTTGGTGCGGACCAGTTAGATCACCTGTTGCATCCGATGTTGGACCCCAAGGCAGAAAAGAAAGTTATCGCAACTGGTCTGCCGGCATCCCCGGGCGCGGCGGTTGGCCAGGCAGTGTTTAATGCCGAAGATGCTGAAAAATGGGCGGCATCTGGTAAAAAAGTTATGTTAATCCGCATTGAAACATCACCCGAAGATATCGCCGGTATGAACGCCGCCCAGGGTGTTATCACGGCGCGTGGTGGCATGACATCACACGCGGCGGTGGTTGCCCGTGGTATGGGTACACCGTGTGTATCGGGTTCACCAGATATCAAGATTGACTATGAATCAAAAACAATGAAAACAACATCTGGCGTTGTTATTAATGAAGGTGATTGGGTATCAATCGATGGTGCCAAGGGTCAGATTATCGCCGGCCAGGTTCCAACCGTATCTGTGGAATTGACGGGTAATTTTGGCACACTGATGCAATGGGTTGATGAAATCAAAGATATCAAGGTCAAGGCAAACGCCGAAACGCCAAAAGATGCCAAACAGGCGCGTGATTTTGGCGCCGAAGGTATTGGTCTGGCGCGTACAGAACATATGTTCTTTGACCCATCGCGTATCCAGGATATGCGCGAAATGATTTTGGCGGATGACGAAGATGGTCGTCGTGCTGCGCTGGCGAAACTGTTGCCGTATCAAAAGGCAGACTTTGTCGAACTGTTCAAAATCATGGATGGTCTGCCGGTTACAATCCGTTTGATTGACCCGCCATTGCATGAATTCTTGCCGCATACAGATGCCGATATTGCCGAATTGGCGGCGCATATTGGCAAATCTGTGGAATTTGTAAAGGCGCGTGCAGAGGCATTGCATGAACAAAATCCAATGTTGGGACATCGTGGTTGCAGATTGGCAATTACATATCCAGAAATTTGCGAAATGCAAACGCGCGCAATATTGTCTGCGGCACTGGAATGCAAGAATGCGGGCATTCGCGTATTCCCAGAAATCGAAGTTCCATTGGTCGGTTCCAAGAAAGAAGTCGATATCGTTAAATCAGTTATCGATGCAACCGCACAATCACTGTTTGCCGAAACGGGCGACAGCATTGAATACACGGTTGGTTCAATGATTGAATTGCCGCGCGCGGCTGTTCTGGCTGATCAAATCGCAGAAAGTTGTGAATTCTTTGAATTCGGCACAAACGATTTGACCCAGACAACATTGGGAATGTCGCGTGATGACACGGGCAAGATTTTGGATGAATATCGTGCGCGTGGAATCTATGTTGCCGACCCATTTGCGTCCGTGGACCAAGAAGGTGTTGGCATTTTGATTAAAGATGCTGTAAATAAAGCGCGTGCGACCAAGGGGGCAAATATACACCTGGGCGTATGCGGTGAACACGGTGGTGATCCAGCATCAATTGAATTCTTCCATCGCGTTGGATTTGATTCTGTATCGTGCAGTCCATTCCGTGTGCCAATTGCACGTCTGGCGGCGGCTCAGGCGGCGGTCAAATTCCCCCGCAAGAATTAAAATTGTGGGAAACAAAAACGGGGCAAATGCCCCGTTTTTTCAAAGTGCAAAGTTCAGAGTGCAAAGTTCAATTGTTGTCCGCGGTTTTCTCTATTGTGTTATCATGCGACTTTTTTCTGTGTCTTCCCGGTGTTTGACCCTTTTCCCCTTGTCATTTCGGGACGCGGGGTCCCCACCACACACCTGTCATCCTGGGGCTTGACCCCAGGATCCAGGTTTATTAATATTATTTGCATCAGCAAATACAAATATTCTGATGCGCGGAATACAAAAATATTATTATGTTTATATTTTGACCAGTGGCAGAAATGGGACACTGTATGTTGGGTTTACCAGTAACTTGCCCCAGCGGATATATGAACACAAGCATCATTTAACACCAGGTTTTACTAGTCGGTATAATGTGTGCAAGCTGGTTTATTTTGAACGGTTTGAAGATGTTCACCAGGCGATTAAACATGAAAAACGACTGAAAGGATGGAAGCGCAATTGGAAAAAAGATTTGATAGAAAAATATAATCCGACATGGCGTGATTTATATGCTGATTTAAATATGTTATTATAAAATTGATATCGCATTCGCGACATGTTTTATTACCTGGATCCTGGGGTCAAGCCCCAGGATGACACAGGAGTAGAGTCAAATCCCATAATGACAAAGGAAAAACATGAAAAGTCAAAATAAAAAATAAAGCACCATACCCAGTTCCCCTCCGTTGGAGGGGTGCCGCGCAGCGGCGGGGTGGTCAGAGAGTTCAAGAACGAGTTCCCACTCTGTCCCCAGATACGCTGCCCCATACATACCTGTCATTGCGAGTGAAACGAAGCAATCCAGTAAATCAAACTTGTCGCGTATGCGACACAATATTTGAACTTTGCTCTCTGAACTCTGCACTATGGCGTGAAAAATAATATTGCGCTAAAAACTGTATCCCACCGCCAGACCGGTAAAGTTAAATCCGCGGTTTATTTCTGTAAAATCACCGTTTGAAAAATGTTGGGTAAACCATTCGATGCGCCATCTGTCGCCAATGTTTTTCCCGATAAAAAATCGTTCCCCGAATACTAATCTGCTTTGTACATATCGATCGCGGGAATCGCGCATATATGGACCGATACCAACACCAATATAAAACCCACGCCAATTTACCAACGCAACATCCCATGATATCCCGCCGGCAAAGAACGATAATCCGCGTCCACTGTCATAACCAAAATTCTGAACCAGTGTTAAATTAATTCGTGATGGTAATCTGAATATTGATACCGGTTGACTGTATTGCAACATTGCCATTGTCAATGGTTCAAAATCCCACAAAAACGGATCAACCAATTTAAACAGCGACCCCGCACCTGTTCCCTGGGCGGCATACAGCATGATAGAGTTTTGTGTGTTTTCGCCAAACATTGGATTTGTATCACCGTCTGCCAATGCCGGCACACAAATAACGCAGAACAATAATGCAACAATTTTTTTCATGCCACAATTATATCATGCATTATGAAAAATAATAAATGTAAAAATATTCCGCATTGTAAATGCCCGGTTTTCTTATTTACAGCCCGCCACAAAAATGTTATAATTAAACAAAATAGACATGCGATTATACTGTTATCGTATCGTCAAACATCGGGTTTTCCGGGCGTTTCCGGATTACAGGGGAGAATTTTATGAAAAGCCGTAAATTCGCAGATTATTGCAAAAATGCAATGGGAACGGTGTTCTTGTTGGCGGGGGCGTTTCTGGTTTGTTCGACATTGGTGTCAATTCGTGCCGTGTTTGCAGATCCAATTGCACCAATTGCAACATCAACTGTTGTTGCTGGACCCCAGGCAACGCGTGCTGGCACCGCATCACCGCGCAGTACGAATGCAACATCGCGCCGTACGGCAACAAATACCGTATCGCGTGGCACCACGACCACTGCAACTGCATCGCGTGCGGTTACATCGCGTGGCACAACGGCGCGTACAACGGTAACACCAACAACCGCGCGTACAACAACTGCATCGCGCACAACGACAACAACGGCGCGCCCCAGTGTATCCGCATCACGCACAACCGCAAACACTGTATCGCGTGGCACCGCCACAACCAGTGGACGTAATGTTGTATCGCGCACAACTGTGTCGCGCACAACAAACCCATCACGCAGTGTCGTATCCCGCGCCGGTACAACCGCCCGCGTTTCTTTACAGGGCAGTGCCATCCGCGGCAGCAAGGCTGCAACAAATTCCACAACATATACATATCTGCAAAACAGATTGTATACGGGTAATTATTCAAATATTATCGATTCTACAACCGGATTAATTTCTGCGGATGCATACAACAATTGCATGGAATCATACTATGCGTGTATGGACGAAATCTGCACCGCGCGTAACGCGGCACAGCGTCGTTGCGCATGCGCTGGCCGTGTAAAGGCATTTGCCGAAGCCGAAGCCGCGTTGGAGCAGGCAAACGAAGAATTGATAAAGGTGTCGGGCGAATTGGCATTGTTAATCGCCACCAAGGGTAAAGATATCAGTGAAGCATTCCAATTAACAGATGCAGAAAAAGTTATGAATTGTGTATCGTGGAAAGAAGTGACCGATCAATACGGTACAAATTCAACCCAGGCGCAAGATTGGTGCTATAATCATGGTTTGTTCGATGGTCAGGGCAATGGGCAAAGTCCATGTAATCAGCCATCATATTGTACAGAAACTGGAAATAATTTCGGATTTGATATTGCAAATATAGATGGCAGCAGCAGTGATATTTTAGCATCCCTGCAATCATGGGCAGATGCCAAAGAAGCAACATTTACTATTTTAGAGCAAGATAATGATAATTTACTGGATGTGTTTGACAATTTAACAAGTGTTGTGGGTAATTTAGCTGGGATCAGTGGCTCTTTGACAGACAGTGAAAACCTGAAAGATTCCTTGGCGGAAACATGGGGATACGAATTGTTTGAATATGCACATAATAATGTTTGCAACCGCGTATTGGATTCCTGCTTTAATGGAATTTATGAAGCGTGCGGCACACCACCATCTGGCGGTACAAAATGTGGCAATGGTCGTTCACAATGCCCGTATAATTACAACAGTTATATAACTGTATCGAATACTGGTACATATGAATTAAATTTCATTGAACCAAACACGGGATATACGGCGTCTAATTCGGCAACATGCTTTGGCTATACATCGGCATCGGGCGATCCATATGCCGACCTGCGTGGTCCGGTGGCTGATGCGCGCCGCAGTATTATGCAGAAATATGCGCTGGATGCAAATGCGGACTGTGATGCATATGGTGAACAATTAAGCACAACTGCACAAAATATCGGCTATCAAAAGGTCGCTGCGCAACAGGCATTACAGCAAAAGCGCCTGGAATTCTATCAAGAAGAACAAGAAACGATATTGTCTGAGGCAACCGCTGCGGGTACGAACTTTAATGAATGTCTAAGTGAAATCTTGGATTGCTATGAAACCCAGGCGGATTCAGAAAATTGGTCTACATCGCGCATCAGAACATACTGCGCCCAGATCGCAAATGTTCCACATTGCTATGAAACAATGATTTGCAATCCGTCAACATCGCAATTCCGTGCAATTATTGACAAGCAAGACAGCACCACATGTAATAACAGTCAAGATTATGAACAAAATACTTGCCGTAACGTTGTAACATTGAACGAAATATTAAACGGTGTAAATGGTGCAACTGTAACAGATACGCAAACACCATTATGCATTGGCGAAGATGCAACAAAATGTAATTCTGCAAATTTGCGTGAACAATGCTTGTTAAGCAATTTTGTAGATGAAATTCGCAATTGGGATGCAAACGATTACCGCGAAAACGAGGGTAATTAACAAACACCAAAAATACCGCCCATCTGGGCGGTGTTTTTTATTGTATTATTGCATGCGCCGCGCGGCAATCCAGTAGGTTTATGCGCGCACGCAAATGCGTGCGACTTTATTATTCACTGGATCACCACGGTCGCAATGCCCCCGCGCGATGACAATGGGCAAGAATCGATTTGTCGTAAATTTTATGCAAAACGCTTGACTTTTTGTCAAAAAATGTTATTTTTGTAGAAAACTTTATACAAAATGAACAAGAACAACAGAAAAGAGAAAGAGATATGAGCAATACTGCAATCTTTCAAACCGGTGGCAAACAGTATCGTGTCCAAGCGGGCGATATTGTAAAGGTTGAACGCCTGAATGCTGACGGTACGGTCGAATTTGACCAGGTATTAATGCTGGACGACAAGGTTGGAACCCCATTCGTTGACGGGGCAAAGGTTGTTGCCCAGGTTGTGGAACAAAAGCGTGGGGACAAGGTTTTGGTGTTCAAGAAAAAACGCCGCCAAAACTATCGTCGTACGCACGGTCATCGTCAATATATAACCGTGTTAAAAATTATGGAAATCAAGGGTTAATCCCGGGATAGTCTAAGGAGTTTAATTATGGCACATAAGAAAGCTGGTTCAGCAACCACCAATGGACGCGATTCTGCGGGACGCAGATTGGGCGTTAAAAAATCCGGTGGCAGCCGTGTTATCCCTGGCAATATCATTATTCGCCAGCGCGGCACATCTGTTCATCCAGGCTTGAATGTTGGTATGGGCAAAGATCATACATTGTTTGCGAAAATCGCGGGCATTGTAAAATTTAAAAAGGGTCTGGGCGATCGGAAAACTGTTTCTGTTATCCCAGAAACGGACGCAAAATAAAAAACGGGGCATTGCCCCGTTTTTTCAAAGTGCAAAGTTCAGAGTGCAAAGTGCAATTGTTGTCCGCGCCAACGGCGCGGACTTCTTTTGTATGTCATCCCACCCCACATACACACTCTCTTGTCATTGCGAGCCATCGCGGATGGCGCGGCAATCCAGTAGGTTATGCCCCGCGTGAATGCGACACATATCATAAATCTTTATCCATATGCTGGGGCATGGCATTATCTGGCATGTTGCACCAGAATGATAACCCAAACACAAATATTTTTAATAACAGTGTATTTGGTATTTTTACGCGGTCATTTTCATATTGCTGCCATTTACGATGGTCAATTCCAAACTTTTTAGATATAAATTCTGTCCCAACGCCCAATATTGCGCGCGAGTTTTTTAACAGCCGCCCGGCGGTAATAAATGTATCAAATTCATCGCGCAAAATTGTTCGTCTTAATTTTTGTCGCTTGTTATCTGGCATAATATTTTCCCCCATTGTTTTTATTAATAAAAACACCGCCGTGATTAATGGCGGTTGGAGGTTAAGAACTATCAATAGAAATAGTGTTGTTTATTCAAATATATTCGCAGCCCTCCAACCAAAGTTGGAGTAACTCTTCGAGAGGTTCTTACACCCCGCATTGGTAATCATTCAATGCAGAATAAATATTATCATATAGATGCGGTAAATCATTAAAAATCATCTTTTAAGTATTTACTTGTTATGATATAATTATTCAATAAATATGAGAAGATTGCCGTTGTGCTTTTTCTTAATCGTATTTACTGCGCCGTTCGCGTTCGCAGACGGTTCGTCTATATCGCGCGCAATCCCGTCCAGTACATCAACGGATGCAACTGTATCAAATACGACATCGCGTGGCGCGTCAACAACGCGTCCAAATGCATCGCGTACAACGACAACACAATCTGTTCAGAAAACAGTACAATCTGCAACGACGAATAATAATACATCTGACAGTGCCACCACGCGCAGTGCCACAGATTCGCGCAATGTGGTCAGTCGCACTGCAACAACAACAAATGCATCGGCATCAGATTCAGATGTTGTACGCGTTGGTTCGCGTGTATTAAATCTGGGTGATGATTCGGCGACATCGCGCGGCACATCCACCACGCGCAGCGGGGGCAGTGTATCGCGCGCGGCGGGTGCAACACATACAAATACTGCGCGTGATAATTTGAATGCGACTGTAAATACGGTTGGTCGAAATGCCCGGGTTGAATCTGCCAGTATTAATAATAATCCAACTGTACGCCGTGCGGGGTTAACACTGCGTCCGTCAACTGCCGAAGTGGGGGGGCGTGCAACAATTGCCGGTACAGATATTCAAACTGGATCAAATATATCCAGCGAGGCACGATCTGTCGCGGCGCGTGCAACGACATCTGGGGATACAACAATTACCACAGAATCTATTGCCGCCGCCAAAGAACGCATGGATCTGGTTTCTAATTTAAATTCATCGTGCCAGCAACAGTATAATGATTGTATGGATCAATTTTGTTCGGTTATTGATTCAAATCAAAAGCGCTGTTCATGTTCGGCAAATTTAAACGATTATACAGATGTTGAAGAAGCCGTCACCGATGCCAATAATCAATTGAACGAGGTTGCCCAGCGTATCCGCTATGTCGGATTAACCGAAGAAGAAATCGACGCCATCATGTCCGCGACCGAGGCAGAAGAAGCCCTGTCTGGTGCCAAGGATACAACAGAAACGCGCAACATGCTGGAAGAAATTGAAGAATTAATTCGTGACCCGATCAGTACATCATCCAATTATTCATCAAATTCCGGATTATTTGGATTAGATATGGATCTAGATTTTTCATCAAATACCGCCGATTTGTTCAGTTTGGATTTCTTGAACACTGGGTCCACCAGTAATTTATCAAACATGCGTGGCACGCAATTATACAATGCAGCAAAAAATCGTTGTAAAACAATTCTGGATCAATGTGAAGAAGCCGGCGCAAACATCGACCAAATAACCGCAAATTATGATTTGGCAATTGATCGTGATTGCATTGCGTATGAACAGGGATTACAAAAAATGAACGAAACATTGGTTTCCAATGTTCGCAGTGCGAATTTAATGCTGCAAAAGGCGCGCCTGGCGGTGCTGGAAAACCAAAATCAATACGATGCCAAGGCGTGTATCGCGGCACTGGACGAATGCATGCGCGATGATATGGTTTGTGGCGAAGATTATACAAAATGTCTGGATCCAACCAAGAAATATATTGATGAAAATGGTTCGGTTGTATTGGGCCAGGATATAACAAAAATTATCGATTTTATGGAGAAATATAATAATGCAGATATAGACAAAGGATTTTTACAAAATTCATATTCTATGGCGATTAATGACAATACATGTTCTGCGGAACCAGCAGATGGCAATGATTATACAGGCAACAATGGTGCATGCATTGCCAGTTTCCTGTTAAAGAAAATCGGTACCAAGCAAGAGGTTCAAGACGAAGGGCTGTGTCGTGCAGTTTTAGATAAATGTCGTGCATACACATACGATGACCGTGGTAATTATTTACCATATAATGATGTTGTTGTAAATTATACCCAACGCGCAATGGTTAATATCCAGGCGGCGCAACGCCAGATAATATCTGATTATGCATCAAATTGCGTGCTGGATATCGCAAATTGTTATAATCAACAGGTAACCCAGGTTAACACATGGTCATCCAGCGCCAGTGTCAGCAGTGTGTATAATGTTATGCGTGGCGCATGCCGCAATGTGGCATTAACATGCGCATATGCGGTGTTCAAAGATGACACAACCAGTTGCCCTGTAACAAATGATGAACACGATGATACCAAATGCCTGGAAAGCATTTCCGAAATGTTCTATCAGTCATTGCTGTGTCCGGATAATTCAATGTATATAACAGAAGCGATGAAAGCTGATACAAATACGAATACAATTATCGATGAAATAAAAAATGGTTGTGAATCAGGCAGTGCATTATTAAATTCAGCCGGTGAAATTATTGCGTTTTATCCGTTGTCTAGACTAGAATTGCGTGCTAATTCTGCCATAATTGATCGATTTGAACAGATTCAAAATTCAAAATTAAAAACACAGTTATGTAAAGTAAATAATATGTGTGTATGTAATTATGGTTATGAAGTATGGAATGGTCAATGTTTGGCGGCATGCGGCAAGAACGCATCCAGAAACGATTATGGCACATGTGTATGTGATTCGGGATATGTATTGCAAAACGGAACATGTGTTAAACAATCAACAACTGATACAACAGAATAAATCAAAAACATGCCAATAAAATATTGGTGTAAATAATTAAATAAAATTTGTCATTATATTTGTGCGGCGCAATAAATCGTTTTCGTTATGCGGTTATTTTTGTCATAAATTCATTATGCGCCGCCAGTTCATCTGCATGTGCGGGAAATGTACGATATGGAAAGTTTGCACCGATTTTTGGATGTGCCAAGAATGCGGCGTGCTGCTTTTCAATTATCTCTGACACATCGGGTGCCGGTGCCGTATTTTCCAATTCTTTATAAACCTTGGCTAATATTTCGGCGTCAATTAATGCGCCGTGCGCATCTGCGCGCGCGGTCAGTGATATGCCATACCATTTTGCCAATGCATCCAATGAATAACTTTTTGGACCAAACACACGATTGCGCGCAATTACAATTGAATCATATTGCTGGGCGCGTGGAATTTGCGGCAATCCCACCATTTGTAATTCATGATTAATAAATGGAAAGTCGAAATCCAGCCCATTATGTGCAACAATTGGACTGTCGCCAATAAATTCCAGAAATTTTGGCGCAATTGCCGCCATTTTGGGTTTATCTTCCAGAAACGCATTAGATATTTTATGCACCATATACGAATCGGGTGGAATGATTTTTCCATCTGGGTTTATATATTCATGGAATGTATTATCAGTTATTTGCCCGTCAATCATTTCAACCGCGCCGATTTCAATACAGCGGTCGCCCCGCATATATTCCAGCCCCGTTGTTTCAATGTCAAAGCAAATTACCCGTCCCATAAACCGTTCCCCCATGTAAAATAACTTTTTGATAAGTATAACTTTCTGTATTATAATGTGCTGGTGAATTTAATGCTAGAAAATCTTAATCCAGAACAACGAACGGCAGTTGAAACGACTGATGGACCATTGTTGGTGTTATCGGGTGCGGGTACTGGTAAAACGCGCGTTTTAACAACGCGTATTGCATATATTTTAAATAATTCGCTGGCTATGCCGTGGCAGGTGTTGGCATTAACATTTACTAACAAGGCGGCAAATGAAATGAAAGCACGCCTGGCAAATTTTTCATCTGACGCATCTTGGTATGCCGCGGATGTATGGTGTGGAACATTCCATTCAATATGTCTGCGTATATTACGGGCAAATGCGGCGGCGGCGGGATTGCGGCGGGACTTTTTAATATATGGCGAAGATGACCAGAAAACAGTCCTGAAAAATGTTTTAACCGATATGGGATTGGATATCAAAGATTTCAGCCCATCTGATTGGGTCGAACGAATATCATCGATAAAGGACAAGGGACTGCACAGCCCCGAACATACATCACCGACTGCATTAAAAATATTGGACGCGTATAACGCAGAATTAAATCGTCTGGGGGCGGTTGATTTTGGCGATATAATATTGCGGGTATTAAAGTTATTTGATGAAAACGCAGATATATTGGCGCGGTACCAGCACCAGTTTAAATATATCCTGGTTGATGAATTCCAAGATACAAACGCCGCCCAGATGCAGTTTTTGCAGATGCTGACGCGCGGTATTGACAGTCCGAATATTTGTTGCGTTGGTGATGATGACCAATCTATCTATTCTTGGCGTGGTGCGGAAATAAAAAACATTTTGAATTTTGAAAAAACATTCCCAAATGCACAAATAATCAGACTGGAAACAAATTACCGCAGTACCCCAAACATACTGGGCGCGGCAAATTCTTTGATACGGCACAATACGGGGCGCCTGGGTAAAGATTTACGCACTGCGCCAAATGTTGGGGCGGGGGAACCGGTATATGTTTTAACCGTGCCAACTGATTTTGATGAAGCGCGCCTGGTCGCCGATACAATAATGCGTAAACCAGACGATGAACCATATTCTGATTTTGCAATATTAATACGCGCCGGATCATTGTCACGCCTGTTCGAAGAAGAATTTACATCGCGCGGTATTCCATACAGACTGATTGGCGCGACCAAGTTCTATGATCGGGCTGAAATCCGCGATGCGATTGCGTATTTGCGTTTGCTGGTGTATCCGTTTGATGATATATCGTTTATGCGTATTATTGGTAAACCGCGGCGTGGATTTGGACCGTCGGCAATTGCAAAATTACGCACGGCGGGTCAAAATCTGATGGACGGTTTGAAAACGGCACAATTGTCGGGCAAGCAACATGTTGCCGCGGATGAATTTTTACGCGCGTTTGATTTTGATTGGGCGTCAATGCCGCCAACAAGTGCCGCGCAAACATTACTGGAAAATGTTGGATATATGAAAATGTGGCGCGAATCCAAAGATACAGATGCCACCGATCGTCTGGATAACATTCGTGAACTGGTAACAAATGTAATTGCAAAGTATGATACATTGCCCGAATTTTTGGAACATGCGGCGTTAATGATGACCGATGATAATGATTCTGATGATGCATCGCCAACCACCACAGATGCGGTCAGTATTATGACAATTCATGCAGCCAAGGGACTGGAATTTGATACGGTTTTCTTGCCCGCCTGGGAAGAAGGCATTTTCCCAAATGATATGGCGGTTCAATCCGGCGGACTGGAAGAAGAACGCCGTCTGGCATATGTTGCAATCACGCGCGCCCGCCGCCGTGCAATAATAATAAATGCAATGTCGCGTATGGTGTTTGGTAATCGTCAATATAATTCGCCCAGTCGTTTTATCACGGAAATGGATAATCACTTTCTGGATTTCCAGGGTGGGGCGCCACGGTCATATAATTACGGTGGTCGCATTCCAACATCATACGAACGCCCGCGTGGTGCATCATATAACACATCAAAACCGCGCCGTGCGCCAGTTGAACATAAATCATTTGTTGGGCGCCTGGTCAATCATGCAGACCTGGGCGGTGGCGTCGTTATCGAAGATAATGGGGATATACTGACGGTCGCATTCAAGACCAAGGGTATTAAAAAGGTTGCGCGTCAATTTGTTGAACTGGTCGACTAAAAAAATCTGGTTATCCGGATTTTTACTTTTTCTTGCGAATAATATTGACGACTTTTTTACCCAAACCGTATGCATCTTTGCCCAGTTTTTTAACATCATTGCCGAATTGTTTACCAAAACTGTCATTAACACTGCCGCCTAAATCTTTTGCAATGCTGTCGGCACGATTTGCCAGATATGCAACCAGACAACCCGTCAACAATGTTATAATAAACCCATCATTTTCCAGCGTTGGGATTTCTGACGCCAGATTTGCATCCACTGTGCCTGATAACAATGCTGCACACACGGCGATAACAATCGATAATGATACAAAATATATTGCCGCATTTATGAAACGCTGGATTTGATTTTGTAATGATTCTGGTTTAAACAGTCCTAAAAATCCATTAAATATATCGCCAGCGATGCCCTTGTATGATGTTGATTTTATTGTTTCTGCGATTGCGGTAAATGGCAACATTAATACACTTAAAAACAAATCCATAATAACACCCAGCCCCATCAACAAAAACTTAAACCCGGTATATAAAAATATCACAATAAATGTGGCGCCAACCAGTACAGTAAATGCACTGGTGCCAATGCCCGCAATCATCCATTTCCATCCCGCCACCACCGCTGTTGTAAAAAATCCAGACAGTCGCGTTGGAACGCACAGTATATCTGCGGCGGCATTTGCATCAATTAACATGTTCCCCGATGTATTTGCCGCAGCATAGTCGCGTATCGCCGCGCAGGTATCGGGCAATTCTGTGCCAATTGCACCCGCTATTGCATTTAAAATTAAATTTGACATATATGTACCAACACTGATGATTGGCCCCATAATCCACATGAAAACCTGGGCGGGTCCAAAATTCAGTATAATAATCCAGATCAAAATAACCCCGCCTTTTTTGACCAGGTTCACCCCAAAATCCATTGCGCTGGAACCGTTTTTCATCATATTGTATGCTTCAAATATCGACCAGAAAATATATGCGATAATCATAAATATGATTGCGAACCGCACCAGTGAAGAATCCAATACATCAGCAACGATTGAAAATCCATTCATCATTGCCAGACCAATTTTCGCCTCGAACGGGACATAATCCGAAACAATTGGTTCTGGTTGAAATTGTTCCATGTCGTGGGTTATGTCTGTTTTAAATAAATCAATATTGTCTGGCGTTGCCCAGTTTCCATAATCGCCAACATCTGCCATGGGTAAATTTGATGTTGCCGCATATGTTGCAGATGGCAAAATTATCACCATTGCCATCACCGCAATAATAATTTTAGAAAAAATACATTTTATTTTTTTCATAAATTACTTTTTCCCAACCGCCTTTGATACCGCATCAAATATTTGTTGCGGTGCCGCCCATATTTTTTTACCCAGTCCCTTTGCCCATGCGCCAAAGTCAAATTCTTCTGTGCCGCCCCCGGTTATTATGCCATCAACCTTTGGCTTAATCGCATAGAAATATAACAAGAATATCCCAAACATTAATACCAAGAAATCCCACCCGTCATCCATAAAATCAAACGCATGTGGATATTCGCGTTCAACCGCCGCTTTTTGTGCGGTAAAGCAGTCTTTGAATTTATCCCCGTCCATTTCCCCATTTGTGGTTGCAACGCGTTCGCATGTTGAAAATACATTCATCACAGACAGTGTTTGCGCATCCGGATTTTCAATTGTTTGTCCCATCATTGGCGGCAATATCGCACTGTATCCATCGCGTGGACCGGGGAAATATGCATCCGCGGCGTATGCAACAATTGCGTATGTAATTAAAACCTTTAATGTTATTCCGACAACTTGTATCGCCGTTCGTACCAGCATGTTAATTGCATTTTTTACAACCCCATCGGCCAGCGTCCATGTTTGTTCAAATGCCGCCGCCGCCAATATTAATGGCAAGAATATAATCAGAAATACTAACTTAAACACAACAGACAAAATCTGAAATACTAAATCAAACCCGATGACCAAGAACATCAATACTAACGCCAGCCCGGCAATCCATGTAAATACACCACCACCCAGTCCCATCCATGCATAATTCATCAGTGAAAAACCGCCTGCTGCCCCCGCCAGCATAACGCTGTTTATATTTCCCATCACACACATGAATGGTTGCAAGACAGGATTTAATATATCATCTGTTTCATCTGTGGCTGCCAACGCGCCACATGTTGCGGCATCTGTAACCCCCGTTGCCGCCATTGATAATTCTGCGCCAACAAATAACACCGGGGTAATGGTTATATTTGCAACTGTTTTCAGTGCGGCGGTCCCCCCCATGCCCAACGCACCCATTAATGCACCAACAATCATGACGCGTGCGCCTTGGCGCCATACTTTGTCGAACCAGCCCTTTAATTCCAGTTTTTTTTCTTTTTCGTCCAGTGTGGCGGTTGTTTTCGCCGCGTCAAAAATAGTTTTCGCGGTATGTATTATTAAAAACAATCCGAATCCAATTGCCATCAAAATCCAGATGTTGTCTACCATTGCGGTCCAAAACATTTCTGCCGCGCGCCCAATTACCGCAAATAATTCCGAAATATACCCACACAGAAAGCAGCCATTTGCCGTTGCAATATCACCATTTTCAACCCCAATGGCACCCAAGAATCCGTCCATACTGGTGTATGTTATTGCCGTGCCACTGATTGACGACGACAAATACCATATACCAACCCCCAACGCGATTGCGCCCATTATTAATCGTATGGCAATGGATATCAGTGTTGCTTTCATTTATCGTCTTTCTTTCCGCCGGATATAATCGTTGCCCCTGCTTTTTTAACTGTTTCAACGATGGTTGATGTCAGTTTCATTGCGTCGTTTGCCAATTGTTCAGACAATTGATTTTCTTGGGATACGCCGAACGAATCTAACACCATTTGTGTCACATTTGGAATTTGTTCATACAGAAAGTTTAACACATAAACCAATATTATGCATCCCCCCAATGTCATGGCGGCTAAATTATCCCCCGACAAATCGCCCGCAAATACTTCACCACTGGTAATCAGTTGCATGATATCTGCGGCGCTTTGCCCTGGGGCAGAAAAGAATTTTGCGATAATTACCATTATGACTGTATATGTTAATACCGCTGCTGCCAATGCAATAATTGCATTTATCAGTTTTTTAAATTGGTTTGTTCCGATGCCCTTGCCCAGATTCGTAACCCATGATGGGGCGTCCGCGCCCTTGAACGCGACCAAGATTAAAGATAAAGGAAACAAGAATGCAAAGAAAGTCATCGCGACAATAATATCTGCAAAATAACAGCAAAATCGCCAGAATAACTTAAAGAACGCATACGCCAGATACAGCCCGATAAAAAATAAAATTATATGCTTTATCAGGTTGCCGATCCCCAGCAAAGCATCCAACGAAAACGCTTTGTCCATAACAGCAATTCCCAATTTAATATACGATTGGAATTGGGTTATTGTTGTTTTCATTAACAATATTATACTGTCGCGCAATTCGGGGCGGAAAAATCCATCATCTGATATTTCCATGGGTTGATAATGAACTTTTTCATTTACGGTTTCTGGGTTTGTTTGCAACATGCTTTGCGTATAAATCAATGCAACATTTGCAACCGGTTCAAATGTAACCGATGATACAAATCGTGGCAGATACACACCCATGCTCAGAAATGTCAATGACACCAAAGAATTTATCAGCAATGGCTTTAATGATTTTTGATACCATGGATCTGGCGTGGGGCTTTTAATATTTTGCCATACGGCATTCAGTACAACAAACGCAAATAATACACAGAAAATAATTGCACAGAAAATAACGAATTGATCATACACTGCGGCGGCGGCATTTGACACAATCTGAAACAGGCGGTCAAATATCGGACAGCCCCAACACTGAACAGATGCATCAATAACAGGGTTTATAAAATCGTTCATTTCTTTTTAATCCATCCGATTGCTTTACCAACGCCTATACCAATATTTTTTACTTTTTTTGCCGCGATTTTAGAATCACTCATAACCTGGTTGTACAATGTATCCATACCCTTGCCAACATATTGATCCAGTCGTTCGCGTGTTAATTTAAATATGCGCAACATTAAATAGAATGTAAGTATTGCGGATAACCATAATATAGAATGCTGACCAAATCCCATTGCACTGTGGGCGATCTGGGGGACATTTGATGATGCAGCACCGCCGGCGGCGACAACAAATACAGATGACGACCACTGAAACAATGATTTAATAACAGCAATATTTACGATTAATATAAACGCGCATGCAATCATTGTTATCACCAGTTTTTGCAGTGCCTTGGTAATTCCACCAAATGCGGGCCAAACATCAAACCATTTATCACTGGGCTTTACAACATATGCCAGAACCTGGAACGGATACAGAACCAGCGCCATGCCGAAATTAAATATTGCCTGAATAATTAACAGCGCCATGAATAAATTGCTGGAAACAAATGTGAATACTAATAATACCCCTGTGACCAGGTTCAAGAAATCTTCGCCGCCATGTGGCACCAATGTTATTAATCCACGCAGTCCAGTATTTATAAAATCAAATCCGCGTTTAATAACTTGGTTATTCACATGTGATATTTCTGATACAGGTTGTACCAAGAATTCACAACTTTCTTTTGAAATCCATCCTTGGTCCAGAACCGATGCCGGGCATTCAATTTTTGGTGCCGCACCTGCAACATCATTTATCGTATCTGTCAGACTTTCTGTATAAATTGCCCCGAATTGCAAGAATGGGTTAACCAGCCATTCGGTTAAATACACTGGTTTTAATTGTAATAATACAACGGCGGCAATGATTGCACGAATTCCGGGTTTTAACAGATTTGTTGCGATTGTAAATCCGCTGATTCCATCTGCCATTTCGCCGCCGCCAGAAAACCCGAAAAAAGATACCCATAATTTAGGGAAATACATTTTTAATAAATACAACGCCATTGATACGGCTAAAAATCCCCAAACCAGAATATATATAATTCCATCGCCATTACCGACAAAAAATTCGTATCCGCCCGATGCGATTGTCATCAATGCATCCAGCACGGTTGGTATAATTGGCGCCAGATTTAATGCATCAACAATATTTCCATTTGCACCAAATGCAACAGATGGTAAAAATGCAACGCACATTGCCATACATGCAATCCGCCACAGACCAGAAAAAAATGTGCGTTTGAATAAAATCATTCTCTCTGTATTAATTTATCTTTTCAATTATATCACATTTAGGGCAAAATATGATATACTTTAAGTAATGAACAGACTAAAAAAATTCTGGATTGTTTTTTTGTCTTTCCTGCCTTTTTCGGCGGGGGCGGTTGCGCCATTTGTTGTTGGTGCAATTGCGGGTATTGGCGTTATTGCCGGATTTTCAATATACCGGACAACTGTCCCGGTTGACATGGCAGATGCCATGAATTTCTTTTCCAGTTGTTGGTCATGCCAAATGTTTTCTGATGTAATGGCGACAGTATCCGGACTGTTGCCACGGGTATATCATGCAATTGGGTCTGTTATATTACCGTTTTCTGTTGGGTTAATGGCGATTTGGTTTGCATGGAATTTATTTTCTGGATTTATTAATGCAAAAATCGAAGAACCATGGTCAATCGTCAGCGATTTTGGCACAAAATTTATAAAACTTGGATTTGTGGCGGCTTTACTAGTGGTACCATTGCCACGAATGCTGACCGATATTGTTATTGAACCAATTTTTAATGTCGGATTGTCGTTGAATCGGGTGGTCGCGGGCAATGATGAATTTGCCAAGTGTGTTGTTGCCACCGCAATCGCAGACCCTGTATCGGTCAGTGAAGCTGCCGCGTCCGATGGCGCGTTTTCGCCGCGTCTGCGCCATAACCTGGCGTGCGAGGTTGCAAATGTCCACCAAATGACCGGATTGGGTATGACTGTTGGTTGGACAATGCTGAATATGGCGTTTAATGATGAATATATGCATAAAATTATGTGGGATATACCAATTTTTCCAAATGTTCCGATTTTCTTTGCCGGTTTGCTGATATTAGTATTGTTCTTTTTTGCGTTATTGCCAATCCCATTATATTTTCTGGAAGTGTTTATAAAACTGTCCATGGATTTAATAATGTTGCCATTTATGATGCTGTCATGGCTGTTCAAGGGTTGGGCAATATTCCCAAATGGTGGACGCAATATCAAGGATATGATAGATGATGTTATCCAATCAACCGCAGGAATTGCGCTGATTGGTGTGTTTATAACATTTTCTGTAATGTTTTTAAATGCGGTATTTGGCAGGTGGGATGGCGCAGACAGACTGGCAACGGCATTATCACAAAACGATGCAACAATTTTGATGGATGGGTTAATGATGCGCAACGACAGCATAATAACGATTCTGTTAATGGGAATCTTTACTGCGATGTTTATGACAATGATACCGGCGCTGATAAAAACATTGTTTGCAAAAGCAAAGATTCCTGATGCGACATATGAATCGGCAAAAAAGAATTTGGATATTATGTGGAAAAACCTGAAAAAATGGTACGCCGCATTAAAAAAATAAAAAATCAAGTGCTTTATTTAACGCGCCCCCCTTTTTTGTAATGTCCGAATCTGATATAATTCATAGCAATGAAACAGTTTCCGATTCTTTATTGGCCGCGTCGAACAACTGGGGATTCTGATTACCAGTTGGCACGCAAAGTTATAAATACAGATGTTGGCGTTATGCCAGATGTTATAACCGGTGATTTTGATGTTGCTGAATTTTTGTCGGCAAATCCGAATGCACGGGTTTATTTCCCGGTATTTTGCGAATCGACCGGTTGGTGGGGTGAATTATTGGGCGGCAATGCGCTGGTAACTGATAAATTAATAATATCCCCAGAATGCCAATTAATGGTTATTGAATCTGAACATAATGCATCGCGTACGCGCGGCGGCAAAAACCAACTGTTGGCGGCGGAAATCTATCCCGCCAGTGGTTTTTTCAAGAAAATGAATTCGGGGATTGCGACCGTTGCGGATATGTTGGCAACAGACGCGGGGACGATATTGGCATTGTTTTCCGGACGCAGTCAAAGCCAGTTCATAAACATACTGGAATCGACCGGCAATTCATATTTGGGTTGTATCGGTCGTTATTAATATGTTATTATTGCTTGATTTCCGGAAAAATGATTGTATAATTTTCGGGCTTGAATTTTAATAAAAGGGTAATTACGATGAAAAAAGGCATTCATCCTGAATATTATGAAATTAATGTTACCATGACAGATGGTAATACTGTAAAAATGTATTCTTCGGTCAAGAAAGATTTAATCTTGTCCACGGACAATTTGAATCATTCTGCCTGGACGGGTCAGCGTAATAATGCTGGCGAAAAGGGACAGCGTGCGGCGAAATTTAAAAATAAATTTGCCGGATTTAAGTTCTAAAATCTGGTTTATTATTAACGGGGCGATGAAATGGAATTGTTGATAAAGGGTTCAACCGAACTGAACAAAATGTTCATGGCATTACAGCGAACTGCAATTGGTTTGCGCCATGATTTTGGGGAAGTTGAAAACCTGCAACAATCATTGCGTGGCGCCCGTGATTTTGTTAAAAAAGCGGCCGCCAGAATCGAAGAAAGTATTCTGTCTGATTTATTATTGGTGCGTCCATCGGCGGGATTGTTAACACCAAATGTATCGCATGCGGGTGATGGACGCGATGAATTTGTTTTGGCATTGTCTGGGGCGGCGAATTTTGTTCGTGCAAATCCGCATTTTGCAATTTCATTGGCATTGCGTTCGAATGATGAAACAAAAATCGCGTTGGTGTATTCGCCAATTGATGAACGACTGTATTATGCAGAATCTGGTCGTGGCGCATATGCGTTTTCCGCATTTCATTCGGCGCGTACGCGTGTGTCGAATTTATCAGAACCATCAGATTTAACAATTGCATATAATATAACTGATAATCGCAAAACTGTGGGTGATGTGCGGCGTACGGGATGTCCGGCATTGGATTTGGCATGGGTTGCGGCGGGTAAATTCGACGCATTTGTATCTGATCCGCTGGATTATGCCGAAATTGCCGCTGGTGAATTATTGGTCCGCGAAGCAGGCGGTAAAATTACAATGGGTGCGGATTTAATCGCAACAAACGGTCATGTTGAATTATAATAAACCGCCATTTGGCGGTTTTTTTGATGACCCGGATGGGAAAATCCCAATTAACTTACACGACGCTTTTCCAAGAGAGAGAAACATCACGCAACATTTTTTGCCGGGTCAAAAATAAAATCCGGGTCTTGAATTTGGTGGGGATGCCCATTGTTGTGGAGATAAGAGAGGCATCCCCATTTATAAAATAACTGCCACCTCACAAAATAAAAATACTTATGGTGGTTGGAGGTTCAAAACTATATTAAGCGATAGCGGGATTTATTCTGTATATTCATCCCCCTCCAACCCGGTCGGTTGGCAGGATTTTAACGCAACCCGGTGCGTGTTTAATAGAGGTTTTGATGCCTCACACAGGTTTATTAATCCCCGTGCATTGAACACTATATCATAACTTGATATAAAATACCAGAAAATAAAAATGAAAATTTAATACAAAACTTGCAAATGCGCTATAAATATCTTAAAATTTATCTGATATGAAATTTAAAAAAATACTGCGTATTTTCCTGAATATTTTATTTTGGGGCTTTACATTGGGTATTGCCGCATTGGCGGTATTGATTTTAATTTATGGCAATGATTTACCTGATTATAAAAAATTGGCAACATATGCACCACCTGTTGCAACACGACTGTATGCATCCGACGGCAGTTTATTGATTGAATACGCCGAAGAACGCCGTGTTTTTATTGATTTTGCCGATATGCCGCCCCAGCTGATAAATGCATTCGTTGCCGCCGAAGATCAAAATTTCTGGACGCACCCTGGTATTGATATCCAGGGAATAACCCGTGCGTTGGTGAATAACGGCATGCGTATGTTGGGATTTGATGCGCGATTTTCTGGTGCGTCAACAATAACACAACAGGTTGCGAAAAATTTCTTTTTAACATCTGAACGCACAATTTCCAGAAAAATAAAAGAGGCTATTTTAGCAATGCGCCTGGAACGCACATTTTCAAAGCAGCATATCATGACGCTGTATTTAAACCAGATATTCTTGGGTGCGCGTGCATATGGTGTTGGATCTGCGGCATTGATGTATTTTAATAAACCGGTGTCTGAATTAAATTTGGCAGAATGTGCATTTTTGGCATCGCTGCCCAAGGCGCCAAATAATCGCGACAAGGCAATTGAACGCCGTAATTATGTCCTGCGCCGTATGGTTGAAGAAGGCTATATAACCCAGGCTGATGCAGATGCCGCTGCTGCTGAACCATTAAATATAAACAGTGGCTTTACTGCCCAGATGGCAGATGAATTCCAATATTTTGCCGAAGATGTTCGTCGGCAATTGCTGGATACATTGGGACGGGAAACATTGTACAATGATGGATTATATATAAAAACAACAATTGTCCCAGAATTACAACGCGCAGCATCCGCGGCATTAAACAAAGAATTAGACAGATATAATTCGATTCGTGGCGAAAACGAAGCAAAATTACAAGGTGCAATCATCGCGATGAATCCACATACTGGACGCGTGCTGGCAATGTCTGGTGGGCGCAGTTTCGCAGACAGCTCTTTTAATCGTGCAACGCAAGCAATGCGTCAGATTGGCAGTACGATTAAACCATTTGTTTATTTGGCGGCATTGGAACGCGGCATGTCGCCCCAGGCAATGATTCTGGATGCGCCAATTGTTGGATGGCGTGAAAATAATACACTGTGGAAACCTGAAAATTATGATAAAAAATTCTTGGGCGATGTGCCATTGCGTCTGGCGCTGGAAACATCGCGTAATGTGCCGGCGGTGCGTTTGGTTCAAACATTGGGGGTTGAAAACGCCATAGAGGTTGCCCAGCGTTTCGGTGTATACCCCGCGGATCTAGATAATATAAATTTATCAATGGCATTGGGATCGGGTGAAACGACATTACAGCGTTTGGTGTCGGGATATTCGGCATTTGTAAATGGTGGGCATTTGATCCAACCAAAACTGGTCGATTATATCGAAGACAGATACGGTCGTGTTTTGGGTGGTAATAATATCGACCTTATTGAATGGGACCCAGATTTATTACCCCCGGAAAAACTTGATGAATCGGAACCATTGTCTGACCCACAAAGTTTATATCAGATGGTGTCTATTTTACAGGGAACTGTTGAACGCGGCACAGGAAAACAGGCGCGCGTTCCGGGACACACAATTGCGGGAAAAACGGGTACAACCAACGATGTCAAAGATATATGGTTTGTTGGTTTTTCCAAGAATTTGATTGCGGGGGTATATTTGGGATTTGATACACCAAAACCATTGGGACGCGGCGCCGGCAGTCATATGGCGGCACGCGTATTTGCAGACTTTATGAAAGAAGCATTAAAGAATGAAAAAAATCAACCGTTTTCTGTTCCAGATGGATTGACATTTGTGCGCGTAAATCGCCGCAGTGGCGCTGCCGCCGCCGATGATCCAAATGGCACGATAATAACCGAAGCATTTAAACCAGGTCAACATCCAAACCCCGCCCCACAAAAAGCGGCACAGGAATCCGGACCGGCGGTTGGTGGTGTGTTTTAATTAAACATTCCATAAAAATTATGCTATAATCTGATTATTACAGGGGGAAAAAATGAAACGGTTATTTTTTGGAATGATTTTATGTGCATCATTGTGTGCATGTGATGCAAAAAATCCAGTGATTACATGTGGTGGGTATAATATTGATATGAATTTATCGGACGATGGCGAAACATTAACGGCGGTAATAAACGGCGATGAAATGACATTAACACATGCGATATCTGCATCTGGTGCGCGATATGTTGGCGAATTAAATGATACAATTGTAACACTGTGGAACCAGGGTGATAATTGGACAATGTTTTTAAATGACGATGCACCAATTGAATGCACAACTAAATAGCGTTTGTTTTGTCTGATTTATATGATAAAATGTTCAGCATAAGAAGGAGATTTTTATGCTGACATCTTTTTTTCTGGCGCATGGTGCAACATTTTTTGCCAGTGGTTGGACTCAATTCGCGGCGGCATTTGGTTTGGCATTTTTAATAATGCTGATATTTGGGCGACCGTTTATAAATGCAATGCATCGATGGCAAAAACGGGGACAACCCATCAGTGAAAATGTACCCGAAACCCATCGTCAGAAAGCCGGAACCCCAACAATGGGTGGACTGTTGGTTGTTGTGGCAATATTAATCCCCAGTATTTTGTTTATGCCGCTATCGAATCCAACAGGCTGGATTGCGCTGTTGTCATTGGTTATGTTTGGGGCGATTGGTTTTGCCGATGATTATAAAAAAGTGCGCAGCCAGTCAAAAAAATCGTCAAATGGACTGTCGCCGTTGACGCGTCTGGGCATAGAAGCAATTTGTGTTGTAGTTTTGGCGTATTTAATCAATAAAACAATACCATTATACATACCTGAATTGTCATTAATATTACCGTTTGGTATTATTTGGTCATTGGGGGTATGGTATTATGTATTTGCATATTTTGTAATCGCCGGCAGTGCCAACGCCACAAATATCACAGATGGTTTGGATGGCATGTTGGCAAAACTGTATATGCCGGTATTGGTTGTGTTGGTTGTTGCATTATATGGCGCAACGCGTATTGGATTTATGGATACAGTAATGTTCTTGCCAGATGCCAGCGGTCTGTATGCGGTACTGGGGGCGGCGTTTGGTGCAGTCTTGGGATTTTTATGGTTTAATGCCAAACCGGCATCGATATTTATGGGCGATGTTGGGTCATTGGCATTGGGCGGATTTATGGGTACGGTTGCCATGCTGTTAAAATCAGAAATTATAATGGCAATTGCCGCCGGCATGATGGTATTAATACTGCTGTCATCATTTATCCAGACGATGTATTTTAAAATAACGCGTAAAATTACTGGCACGGGTCGTCGTGTGTTCTTGCGCGCACCATTGCACCATCATTTTGAAGAATTGGGATGGGCTGAAACAAAAATTGTCGACAGATTTTTTATAATGTCGGTTTTGTTTTCAGGACTGGCATTGGTGTTATTAAAATTCGCATAACAGACAGCCCCAGAAAACTGGGGCGTCTTTATAAATTTTCATCGGGATGTATATTTTCATAAAAAAGATGGTATAATACATATCGAAATGTTTAAACGAACCGAAGAAAGCAAACTGACCAGTTGGTATTTTGAAATCGACCGCAAATTATTGTGGCTGGTGCTGTTGCTGGTGTTTGCAGGCGCCCAGTTTATGATATCTGCTGGTCATGCCGCGGCGGGGCGTATTGGCGAGCCGTGGTATTTTTTTATATTAAAAGCATTGCCATTTTATTTTATTGGTTTGGCAACAATGTTTGCTGCCAGCATGTTGAATAAAAAATGGGTGCTGCGTATATCATGGCTGAATGTTGCGGTATGTTTGTTTTTGCTGTTGATAACATTGATTGCCCCGCATTATATCAAAGGTTCGGCGCGTTTTGTATCCATTGGACCATTTAATGTTATGCCATCGGATATAATGAAGCCTGGCTTTATAATGCTGACGGCGTGGTTTTTGGCAAAAATGCGTGATGCATATGGCGATAATATTTTCTTTAATCGTGATGCGTGGCGCATGCGGTGGCTCAGCTGGTGGCCATATCTTGGGGCATTTATACCGGCGTTTTGTATAATATTGCGTCATCCGGATCTGGGGACCGCGATTTTGTATTTTGCGGTTTTGTGTGCGATGATGTTTGTGGCGGGATTGCCGTGGATTATTGTGCCAATATTGGGTGGTTTGGTTGGGTTAGTATTGCTGTTTGCGTTTTTTACTATGCCGCATGTACACAATCGAATTATCGCATTTCTTACCGGCAGTGGCGATACATACCAGGTACGCCAATCAATTCAATCAATTCAACATGGCGGTCTGTTGGGCAGTGGTGATGAAGCATTTGTAAAACAATCATTGCCCGATTCGCATACGGATTTTATATTCGCCGCCATTGCCGAAGATTGGGGTGCAATTGTTGCATGCGCGCTGTTGTTCGTTATATTCAGTGTGTTGCGGCGATTAATAATTGATGCCGCATCTGCGCGTGACAGATTTGTTATGTATGCAACGGGGGGCGCCGCGGCATTATTTGGAACCCAGGTTTGCATTAATCTGATGTCTACATTGCATTTGTTCGCGCCAAAGGGAATGACATTGCCATTTATTTCATACGGGGGCAGTTCTTTTGTCGGATTTTGCCTGTTGTTTGGAATGGTTCTGGCAATTGTCCGTGAAGATAAGTGGAAATAAAAAATCGGGCAATGCCCGATTTTTTTATCTTTGTTTTTGTAATTGTTGTTTAACTTGCTTTTTTATTTTTCGTGGCAGTTTTTCACCCATCTGTAATTTTTTCGTGACAATTTCGAATTTTTCTTTTTTTACCTGTGGTTGTTCAATTGTATTGCCACCAAAATCGCGGATATAATGATTTATTATTCCGATATAGCTGGGGCTGTATCTTAATTCCAGATGCATATTTTTGACCAGTCGTAAAACAGCCAATGCATCTGCGCGCGTTTTTTCAGGTAATTCATTTGCGTATCTAAATTCACGCACAGATGATAAATTTTGACCCAGGCGACCATACCATCCCCAGCCGGTCGCAAACAATTTATCCAATATCAATGAAAAATACATCTTGCGCAGTTTTTTGTCTGGTTCATCACGAATAATTTTCATCATTGCCTTGAAATTATCTTTGTTCAGTGTGATAAAACCATCATTTGGCAACAGTTTAATAAATTTTTGATAATTTTTTGAATTACCCGTCAATTGCTTTATCAATTGTTTGGGTTCAATATATGTCGTTTGCATACTGTGACTCCTTTGTTGCAATATTTGATTGCAGTGATATACTTTATTAATAATATAATTGTATCATAATAATGGGGTGTTTTCTATGAAAATATGGATTGCAACTGGTGGAACGGGGGGGCATGTTTTCCCGGCATTAAGTGTTGCGGCGGAATTGGTCGCGCGCGGTCATCGTGTTATAATATCACGCGATGGGCGGGTTCGAAAAATGGTTTCTGATGGCGCGCCGCGCGGTGCAAAAATTGTGGCTGTATGGGCGTCTGGGGTTGGTGCAAAAAGTCGCGCGAAACAAATAATTGCATTATTTAAAATTGCTGTATCGGCGGCGTGGTTAACAGTGCGATTTTTATTTTCGCGCCCCAATCGCGTTGTTGCATTTGGTGGTTATTCATCTGTGCCGGTTGTGTTTGCGGCGCATGTCTGGAAAATACCGACATTTTTGCATGAACAAAATGCTGCAATTGGGCGGGCGAATAAATTTGCATTGCGTTGGGTAAAGACATTAATGACCAGTTTCCCAACCGTTGATGGCATTCCGCAAAATTCACATGTGCGCATTGTTTATACTGGATTACCGGTTCGACATGAATTTCTGGAAATGGCGGGGGCGCCATTGCCGAATGAATCAAAAATACTGGTTACAGGCGGGTCATTGGGCGCGCAAATTCTGGATGATGTTGTCCCAGCGGCATTATTGCAAATGAAAAATAAAAAGATTTTTATAACGCACCAAACGCGTCCTGAAAATGTTGCGCGTTTGCAAAAAATATATGCTGAAAATAAAATTCGCGCAAATGTATTATCGTTTATTCATGATATGGCGGGCGCAATTGCCGGTGCTGATTTGGTAATTGGGCGCAGTGGTGCCAGCACGGTTGTCGAATTGGAAACAATTGGTCGCCCGGCGATACTGGTGCCGTTGAATATAAATCCGGACCAGGCTGCCAACGCCGCCAGTTTTGCGCGCATGGGTGGTGGATTTGCCATCCCCCAGGAAAAATTTACACCGCGTTGGTTGGCGGCAACATTGACCGAATTATTTGATAACCCGATGCGTCTGGAAAAAATGGCAAAAAAATCATTGGTTGAAAATGATGCAGTAAAAATTATTGCCGATGAAATAACAAAATGATATTTGATGCATTTTTCCACTTGCGTGCGATTCGTCATTTGTTCTATGATAGTTGCAGGAAGGAAAGGAATTATGCGTCGGATTGCAATATCTGTATTGTCAGTTTTTGTTGTATTTCCGGCATTGGCGGACGCGCGGTTGCCGGTTGTTAATTTGTCTGCGGGCGGGGTTTCCGCCCGTGCGGCATTTGGTGAACCAATTGTTCAGTCTGTAAAAACATCAGCCGCATCAAATCAATCTGCGTCAATTGCAACATCACAATCATCACCGGAACGCAATTTGTCCGCAGCATCAGTGAATACGGCGCAACCGAAATCGGTTGCATCGCGTAATACGGTCGCACCATCAAATCCGCAACCGCGCAGTGCATCTGTTGATACAGGTGAACAAATCATTGCGTCAGCAGATGTGTTGACCCCACGCCGCCCCAGTGCAGATTTGTGGGCGCGTGTTGATACGCCATTGCGTTTGCCAGACCCGTCTGAATTTTCTGTAATCAGATCTGATGCCGCATTACCCGAAGAAAGTCTGGATACAGAAATTGTTCGTACGGCATCAAATGCGCCGGTTTATCCCATTCAAAATGCCCAACCTGTGGAAGCAATAAATACTGTTGCGGCGCCGTCAGAACCGTTGTCTGAATTGGACGCGCAAATTGCACGATTAAATGAATTACAGCGTCGTGCCGATGCCAGTGTTTCAGATGCGCCATCGCGTGCGCCAACGCCGGCGCGTAATGTGGTCGCGCGCAGTGTTGTTGCCCGTCCTGCTGTATCTGGGAAATCTGTTGCAGTGCAGCCGACACAAAAAATTGCACAAAATAATGCGCGTGATGAATCGCATGATATAAATTTATCGCGTATGGTTGTGCCAATGGACGACGATGTTGTTGTACGCGCGGTGGAAAAATCTGAATCCCCGCGAATTGTGTCTGTACGAAATGATATGACCAGCATGTCGCCCAGCGAATTGCGCAAGGCATTCAGAAAAACTTTCTTGTCAGAAAACAAGCACCTGTCGACATTCCAAATTGATGATCGGTTTGATGTTGCCAGTGATATGACCGCAAATGCCGCCGGGTTTACATCGGCGCGTGATTTATCGGAAACGGGTGATATTCGTCCATTGGAAATAAAGATAAAATTCCGCAATGATGATTCTGCGCTGTCGCGTGATAATTATACATTGCTGACGGAATATGCGGGGATTGTATTAAGTAATCCAACGCGTGCGGTCCAGGTTTCTATCCCGGCCAGTGTTACAACGGACAGTGATGACAGAAAATTAGCGGCACGCCGGTTGGCAATTGTTGAACAGGTTCTGCGTGATAATGGTATTTCAGAACAGCGAATATTACCGGTATTATCACAACGCGACGAAGAAGGGTTGGTATTGCGTATGATATCATTGGACCAGTATGAAACACTGACCAAACAGCAACGCGATATATTTGGTGATACGGTTAACAAAAAAACATACAGAAGTATGTCGTGGTAATAATGCAATTTGCAGACAAAATTTTTAATGTTGCAACCCAGCTTTCACATAAATCAATAGAATTTTTATTTCCATCATCATGTCCACTTTGCAATGCGCCGGTATCAACGCATGGCGAATTATGTGCAGATTGTTGGAATGCATTCAATTGGATTGGTAATCCCAGGTGTTCAAAATGTGGTTATCCGTTTCCGGCAAATTTGGATTTTGATCATGATGCGCTGTGTCCAAATTGTGCATCTGGTGGATGTGCGTTGGATTTGATTCGTGCGGCATGTACATATGATGATGCATCGCGCGGTGCGGTTTTGCCATTCAAACATGCCGGGCGTATCAAGAATGCAAATTTTATGTCGCGTGCAATGATATGGGCGCTGCGTGATACTGATATTTCCCCAGATATTGTTATGCCAGTTCCATTGGCGTGGCGCCGGTTGTTTCATCGTGGCTATAACCAGGCGGCATTACTGGCGCACCCAATTGCAAATGCATTTGGTGTTCCAATGGATGTAACATGTGTTCATCGTATTTACCGTCCAGATATGGGGCATAAAAATGCGGCGCAACGCGCCGAAAATATTCATGGTGTTTTCAGTGTAATAAATCCAGACAAAATTTGTGGTCGGAAAATTTTGTTGGTTGATGATGTTATGACAACCGGTGCGACATTTTCTGAATTGCGCCGCGTGTTGGTAAACGCCGGTGCAAAATCTGTATATGGTGTGGTATTTTGTCGTGTTGTTCGCACGATATAGAAATATTTAATTTCTGATATTATTATTAATATTATATTCATTAATCAGTGTTTTTACCATATTCATTTTTTGCCCCGCCAGTTCTTGGGCAACGATTTTTTTTGAACACATATTTAACAGTTTTTCCATCTTTTCTGCGGTTGTATTTGTGTTTTTTGATTTTACCCCCGATATTTTATTCAGTGTGAAACATACAGGCACAGAATCAATGAACATACCGTATTTAGCATACAGACCATTTGGGGAATTGTGTGAATATTGACTGAACATATCAACACACATAACTTCGCCATCTGGGTCGGTGTATTCAAAAGAATAAACAGTTGCGATTTCTGTGTTTGAAACCGATACATAGCAAATCGGGATAATTCTGCACAACATTTTATACAATTTATCTGTCATAAATATAATGATATTGCTTGATTCAGTTTTGTCAATCAGCATTTGTATATTGAATTATGATTGCTTGAATTTTGTTTTTTATCTGCTAGGATTCACAGGGTATGAATTTATAGGATAAAGCGATGAAAACAGAATTGGGCAAAAACATAAATACACGTGAAATGGAATCCAGAATCCAGGAATTTTGGGATTCTAATAATTTTTGGAACAATGATGTTAAGTCTGACAAAACGCCATTTTGCGTAATGATGCCGCCACCAAATGTGACGGGTAATTTGCACATGGGTCATGCGTTGGATAATGTGCTGACAGACATTATTTGTCGGTATAAACGCATGTGCGGCTATGATGTTCTGTGGCAGCCGGGAACCGACCACGCATCCATCGCGACCCAGTTGTTGGTGGAACGCGATTTGTCAAAACGCGGCATTAATCCGCGTTCTTTGTCCAAAGAAGAATTATTAAAAACCGCCTGGGCGTGGAAGGCAGACAAGGGTGGTCAAATTATAAATCAATTGCATATATTGGGTGTGACCCCGGTGTGGCATCGCGAACGCTTTACAATGGATGACGGTCTGTCGCGTGCGGTTGTTAAACTGTTTGTAAAAATGTATAACGATGGATTAATCTATCGTGCAAAGCGTTTGGTAAATTGGTGTCCAAAACAACAGACATCTGTTTCGGATTTAGAGGTTGAAACCCGTGAAGAACATGGTAAGTTTTATTACTTTAACTATCCACTGGTTGGTGGCGGGGTAATTGAAATTGCAACCACGCGCCCAGAAACACTGTTTGGCGACCAGGCAATTGCGGTACATCCAGAAAATGAACGGTTAAAACATCTGATTGGGCGTACAGCAATCATACCACTGACTGATATTGAAATACCAATTATTGCAGATGCCCACGCCGACCCAGACAAGGGAACTGGTGCGGTGAAAATCACCCCGGCACACGATTTTGATGACTGGGAAGTGGGCTTGCGTCATAATTTGACACCGGTTTGTATATTAACGCCTGATGCAAAATTAAATGATAATCCGGTTGTACCGGAAAAATATCGTGGTATGGACCGATTTGCGGCACGCGCGGCAATTGTTGCCGATATTGATGCGGCGGGATTATTGGTAAAAATCGAAGATAAAATAATCCCAACACCATATTCCGAACGCGGTGGCGTTGTGGTTGAACCATATTTAACAGACCAGTGGTTTGTTGATGCAGAAAAACTGGCGACCGCGGCGGTGCGCGTTGTTGAAAATGGCGATATAAAATTTATGCCAGAACACAGATACAATTTATTTATGTCATGGATGAATAATATCCGTCCATGGCCAATTTCGCGCCAGTTGTGGTGGGGGCATCGGATTCCGGCATGGTATGATGCGGATGGTAATATTTATGTTGCTGAAACCGAAGCGGATGCAATCAAACAGTCTGGGGGCAAAGAATTAACCCGCGATAATGATGTGCTGGATACATGGTTTTCATCTGCGCTGTGGCCGTTTTCGACATTGGGGTGGCCTGATGATACACCAGAATTGAAAAAATATTATCCCACAGATTTATTGTACACCGGCGCAGACATAATATTCTTTTGGGTTGCGCGTATGATAATGATGGGCATGTATGTAATGCGCGATGTTCCATTCAGAACGGTAAACTTTCATGGTTTGGTCCGCGACAGCAAAGGACAAAAAATGTCCAAGACCAAGGGCAATGGCACAGACCCGTTAACCGTTGTTGAAAAATTTGGCGCCGACGCATTGCGCTATTGGGTGGCAACTGCGCCAATTGGTACAGATATCAGATACAGTGATGACGAGGTTAAACGCGGTTCCAAATTATTGACCAAGTTATGGAATGCGGCGAAATATGTTCTGATGAATTTGAACGATTTTGAACCGAACGCCGCCGCGCCTGTTGCGATTGAAAATCGTTTTATCGAAGACAGATGGGTACTGGCAGAATTAAATCGAACAATTGCGGATGTTCGTCGTAATTTGGATAAATACGATAATTATAATTCACGCAGTGCGATTGACACATTCTTTTATGAAATCTTTTGCGACCAATATTTGGAATTCATCAAAGACAGATTCTGGTCCCCAGAAAAATACAGTGCGGAATCAAAATTATCGGCACAATGGACTTTGTATGAAGTATTGCGTGCGATAATCGGCATGTACGCACCGTTTATACCATTCCAAACCGAAGAACTGTGGCAAAAAATATATCAACCATACGAAGGTGGTCAAACACTGCATTTAACGGCGTATCCATCAGTTGATGCGGCGCGTGATACGGACATATCAGAAATGCAAATCGCATTGGATATATTAAAGACTGTACGCGGTTTACGCACAGAACGCAAGATTGGCAATGGTGCGAAACTGGCGACATTGACTGTTCCATCTGCGACACCGGCATCGTTGCATGGTGTGATAAAGTCTGCATCGCGTGCGAATGAAATCGTTCTGGGCGATACGGTTGATTTTGTTGTCGCAGAAAATCCGGTAAAACAGGGTGAATAAATGACAGAAAAATTGATTGAACAGCGCGTATTACAGGCGTATCAGTGCGACAGATATGGTTATGTGCGCCCATTGATATTGATGAATGAATTACAGGGCGTTGCCGACACGCATGCCGAAGTTTTGGGGTGTGGGCGTACATACCTGTTGGCACATAATATGGCATGGGTGGTGACGCACTATCTGGTCGATATTATCGAAGACCCACGCGAAGGCGAAGAATTATCGTTCATCACATGGCCATCGGCACACGATACATTGCGTGCGACCCGTGATTTCCAGGTTCGTGGTGCAGATGGACGCCTGTTGGTGCGCGCAACATCACAGTGGGTTTTAATTGATATGGCGCGCCGCCGTCCGTTGGTGTTGGATGAAAATTTGCCATATTGGTCAATAATTCCTGAACGCGCGTGGGATGAACCGTTCGTAAAATTCCCAGACTTTGAACCGACCAAGACGCATGTTATGAAATGCCGTTTTGATGATATTGATGTGAACCAGCATATAAACAATGCCGTCTATGCCGTGTGGGCAACAGAAAGTGTCGGATATCTGTATCGTAACCAGCACAAATTAAAGCGTATTGAATTGAATTTCAAAAAAGAAATCAGTCCAGATACCCCCCAGATAGAGGTTGATGTTGCAATTGATGGTCTGACCAGTCGCCACAAAATTCGTACAGGTGATACGGAACACGCATCTGTTATTTGCACCTGGGCAGAATTGTGATGTTTACCCCACGCCCCACCAATTTCCCATCTATGGGGGCGGGGCGTGGTGGTCAGAGAATGCAAGAATATGCCGCTACTTTGTTCGCCCTTGCCACCCCGCGACCCGGATTTCTCTGTCATTTTCGTGCCTTTCTTTTTGTCATCGCGAGGGAGCATCGCGACCGTGGCGATCCAGTGGATAATAAAGTCGCACGCATTCGCGTGCGTGCATAATTGACTGGATTGCCGCGCTACGCTCGCAATGACAAATATGATGTAATACATATTACCTGGATCCCATGGTCAAAAAGCACCCCACAAAAACATTCGTTTTTGCGGGGACCCCGCGCCACGGGGTGACAAAAAATACCCATATATGATTTTTCTCTTGCAAGATATTGGGCAAACAAATAAAATCAATATAAAACATGTGCCTAATCCAAACCACCGTTTAGATTAGGCAATAACCATGGTGCAAAACACGCAGAAAACCGGGAATTTTATAAAATAAAAATTGCCTAATCTAAACGGTGGTTTGCTATCATCACGGGGGGATGGATGTTTCGTAAAATATTATCAGTTATCTTTGC
>CALXWX010000007.1 GCA_944392565.1 uncultured Alphaproteobacteria bacterium
ATTGGGGTTCAACAAGTCAGTTTATGTTTTATTAAGGAATGTATTGATTGTTGTGGGACTAACTTTTAATTTCTTTGCTATTTGACGACGCGAATGTCCCTGTGACAGCATTGATTTAATTATATCTTCTTTTCCGTCCAATTTGTGGTGCAGATTTCTGGCGCCTAGCTTTCGGCCTATGTATAAACCACAAGCGCGCCTGCGTGCCATTGCTTCCTTGGTGCGCTGGCTGATCAGGTCGCGTTCAATCTCTGCAGACAGAGCAAACGCAAATGCCAATACTTTAGATTGAATATTATCACCAAGCTCATAGTTGTCCTTTACAGTGTAAACCTTGGCGCCGACCTTCATACAGTGTTCCAAAATCCCCATAATCATGAACAGTTTTCGCCCCAATCGTGAAATCTCGCTACAAATTATTATATCCCCGCGTTGTAATTTGCGTAATACACCACCCAACGCACGTTCATTCGGGGATTTAACGCCAGATATACCAGCATCTTCCACATATTTATCTATGGTTATCCCCAGCACACGTGCTTTTGCGTCTATCCCCAATTTCTGGTTTTCGCAATCCTGCTTGTCGGTACTAACCCTGATATAGCCATATACCATGATTACACCTCCTCGGCCGCCTGGGTGATATCAATCTTTGCCATTAATGCACGCTGGCGATCTTCGCTGATGTTACCATAGTTTTTCCGTGTGGTACCCAAATGCGAATGCCCAAAATCCTGTTGCAGGGCGACTATCCTGTCATCATGAGTTATATTTTCAATGTAACGTGCCCGCGTTTTACGTATACTGTGTACCGGCAAAGGTTCTAACCCAGCGTTAATAAATGCCTTTTTGAATATTCCACGTAATGTATTAACCGATATAGATGTATGTCGTATCGCCTGTTCAAACATCATATTTTTATTAAATGTTGCCGATATTGACGGAAATAGCGGGTCGCTGCTAACAAATCCCCATTCTTTTTTCAGATAATCCCGCCATTCAATAATATTGGTCAGCAATTCTGCATGGTTAAATAATGTTGTTCGTCGTGCTTTTCTGAATTTGATTCCATTGATTTTTCGTGGATCCATATCGGCAAAATATACATTGTGATGTGCATCATAAATTATTGTATCTATGCGTATGTGTGCCAGTTCCAGTGCTCTAAAACTGCCCAATACTTGCATTGATACCAGCGCACGATTACGTTTGTCAACAACACTTTTGTTTGGCATATTATTTACTGTGGCTATTAGTTGTGCGTATTCATAACTGGGCTTATATCCGTCCGCATGTGCTGCATTTATTTCATTATTGGTTAAATTCAGATAATCTGCATCGTTATACTTTACGTGTTTGCCTTCTTTTTCGTGTGCTAGCCATCTTATAAACTTTTTCATATCGGATGTTATCCGAAATATATAACTTTCTGATATTTCGCTAATGCCACGTATCGCCATCTTAAATTGCTTGGCCATATTGGCATCAAATCGTTCTAAATCTGCGAAATCGGTTAAAACCTCGAATGAGCGTATTGATTTATGTATCGCATACAGTGTTTTATCATCACATCCATCGGTTTTTCGCAGATGTTCCTGATATTTTTTGATAATACGTTCATTTTTCGGGTTAAATTTACGCTGGTTGTTGGTATTTAAAATAACATTCATATTTTATCCATTGGGTTAACATTTTGATAATTTGACAACCAAATGAATATGCCATAATATAATTATGGGCATACCCAATTGGTTATCGCCTGTATCAGTATTGATTCATCAATACTGAAACTCCAGAATCCCACGAACCAGTCCGTCAAGATTTGCTTCATGGGATTTTTTGTTTGCTTTTTTATATAAAACATATAAACTCACATCTGTGATGGTGTCGGTTTGGGTGACGGGATCACCCTGTATTACTGCCGGCTCTATTGCCTCAGTAATCCTATGCAACATGTGCAAATGAATGATTTGCCGTTGCAAGGTCAGACCCAGTATGGAGCCGGTGCATTGGATGTTTTCAATGTAGCTCGAATTAAAGAAAGAATCCGGCGAGAGCGACTGGGCTGTTTTTATGAAAACTGCATACATAATTGCTCCTTTTTATAACTTCCGTTTTTTTGTCTGTTTATACTATCTGATAAGCGGCAATTTACGGGACAGTTACCTGAATCGGATATACTCAACTTTTCTACGATATTGAAATTTCGTTTCAGGTCACCAAGTTGCTCTAATTTATACGCCTTATTCATTGTGCAACCACATACCGAACAAACTGCACTAACGCTTATAAACTGTCTATTATTACTATTATGTATTTGAATTTGTCGTGCTTTTGGATGCCTGACTTCTCGACATTTTATGCAAAACATTTCATCAAAACTAGTTTGGTGTCTGTTTTGTACGTTTTTTGCCTTCAGAAATTCAATCAGATCGTATCCGCGTATTAAAAAAGGACGTTTATCATCAATCGTTTTTAAACCGTCTTTGATAAAATCACGTACGGTTCTTTCGGAACGATTTATTATGCAACCAACTTCGGCTATGGTATAAACATTGAAATAAGAGATTTTATTTGTTTTAAACATAGCAATCTCCCTATATGGTCGGTTTATGTACATTGTTTTCGATCCATGCGTCTAAATCTTCTTTGCGGTAACGAATACGATTGCCCCAACGTACAAATGGTATTTTGTCTTTCCCATAGTGTCGCCAGGTGTTTAATGTCCCAACGGTTGTTCCTAAGTACTTCGCTGCTTCTTTTTGGGTTAATAAAGCCTTTGAGTTTAACATATGTTTATCCTTATTGTTTGCTTTTATTAGTTAAACACCGCGTTCAACTGTGATAAACAAACAATAAGGAAAAAATAAAAACAAATCTGTATAAATCACGGATTTTCAATGTTGTGATTAGTTTTATATACAAAAAACACAAAAAAATTGGTGGTGATAATAAATTCGTATACAAATTACGTCATAATGAGTGCTTTTATATGCTAATATATGCTAACTATTTCAAACATATAGTCTGAATGCCAGCAGAATAAATATCTCGATTCGTTATTTGTTCTACAAATTTAGCGCTTGAGGATGTAAGATTGTTAAAAAATAATTTATATATATTTAAATTGGAAAAGGCGTTTTTTATTATGACGTCAATTCGATCATTGTTATCAAACCCTTTGATATTAAATTGTTTTATTTCGTCGCGTGTTACCAATTTGTTTGGGTGACTCATAATATATTTAATGACTTGTTTGCTTTTGTTATCGGTTTTGATAAATTTTTTTACAGATGTTTTTTGAATGTCTCCTGTATATAAATATACACAATCATTGCTTTCATCAAAAACTAACTTAAATATTGTTGATGAAGTTTCTTCCGCATCTCTTGGAAATACTTTTTTCAATAAGTTAAAATCTATGGATATATCTACAGTAATACAAGTTTCGTTTTCTTGTATTGTATCAATAAGTACCCATCTTTTTTGATTGCTGCGCCAATCTAAAATATCATTTTCTCCAAAATGAATGTCATGTTTTTGGTCGGAAACACGTTTATATGCTTTATTAACTCCCTGTGCGATAACTTCTTTTTGCAACAAAGCTATAGTTAGTTTTGCACATGCGCGATGCATTTCTTTATTATATTCTTCCCATGTATAAGATGGTGTTGGGGGTGGTGGTAACAGCGGCGCCATAAATGCGGTTGGATAATTTGGATCTATTGGTCTTATATGATTGCAATATGCTTCATATTGTGGGGGCATGGGTTCCCACCCAAATGCTATCCATTCACAAGCTTGTCCAATAGTACATGTATCTAAAATTTCTAAATTAAACATACTGTTTCCTTTTCCGCATAGTACTAAATATTCCTTAATTTTCAAGGGTTTTACGAAATAACAATATATGCCGTCAGTAGCAAATAGGTAGCAAACAGCAGAAATAAAAATCGCGGGGTTTTACTCAACCTCGCGGAATCCTTGGCTCGGGCAACTGGACTCGAACCAGTGACATACGGATTAACAGTCCGTTGTTCTACCGACTGAACTATGCCCGAACAGCCCGCATATAATATAACACTTTTTATCCCATTTCAAGTGTTTTTTTATTTATTGCGGTTTTGCTTTTTTGGTGCTATATTTTTACCCGTCCAATAGGAATTAAATAGGGGATTTAAATGTTATTAAAAGGAAAAAAGATTTTAATTACCGGTGTTGCAAATGATTGGTCTATGGCGTGGGCAATTGCCAAACGCGCCCATGACGAAGGGGCTGAAATCGCAATGCCGTATGCAATGCCAAATTTGGAAAAACGCGTTCGCCCATTGGCGGAATCAATCGGTGCCAAATTTGTCCAGGAATGCAATGTTCAAAATGATGAACAAATGGATGATTTGTTCAATAAAATTGAACAAGAATGGGGCAGGTTGGACGGCATGTTGCATGCAATCGCGTTTTCGGATAAAAACGAATTGACTGGTCGCTATGCCGATACAACACGCGCGAATTTCAAGAATACCATGGATGTTTCTGTGTATTCGTTGGTTGACCTGACGCGTCGTGCATCAAAATTAATGACAGACGGCGGCAGCATTGTGACCCTTACATACTATGGCGGGGAAAAGTCGGTGCCGAATTACAATGTTATGGGTGTTGCGAAATCAGCATTGGACAGCAGTGTTCGTTATCTGGCATCCGACCTGGGGCGCGATAAAATCCGTATCAATGCAATCAGTGCCGGACCAATTATGACATTGGCATCATCTGGTGTTGGTGGAATGAAATCCATGTTGCGCCTGAACGCAGAACAAACGCCATTGCGTCGTAATATGACACTGGACGATGTATCCGGCGCGGCGATTTATTTGTTCAGTGACCTGTCCAGTGCGGTAACAGGTGAAGTGCATCATGTTGATTGCGGTTATTCCACAACAGGCATGATTCCAAATGATTTAAAAGAAGTTTTGTTAAAAGGTTTAGATGAACAAAACAAATAATCTTTGCATAACGCATAAAAATCCCACCAGTGCGGTGGGATTTTTTATATGAATATTTTCCTGAAAAAATTAATTGATTTTATATCGGAATGCAATCATAATTAGAATATATTCTTAATTTATTACGGTATAGCGAGGGAGAATAAAAATGCTGACCAATGCAATGTTTTGGTATGCAATAGATAAATTGGCTGCCACACACAAGATTTCTTGTTCGCGTCTGGCGCAAATCAGCGGCATGGACATCACTGCATTGAATAAAAGCAAGCGCATTGGTGCAGATGGCAAGCCGCATTGGATGTCTGTTGGCAGCCTGGTAAAAATAATGAACGCAACAAATACAACATGGACAGAATTTGCAAATTATTTTCCCCCAGAATATAATCGCGCCAGATAAATATATTTCCATTGTATTAGATATGCGAATTTTTTATAATCGGGGCATGAATACGACACCTGATTTATTGATACTGGCAGAACATGCCGATTTGATGAAAAAACTGAACGAATGGGACATCGCATACCATCAAAATGATGCGCCAATTGTTGACGATGCGACATACGATGCGGCAAAGCGGCGCGCACTGGAAATTGAATCGATGTATCCAGAATTGGCAAAACATGGTGCATCATCGCATGTTGGTGCCGCGGTATCAAATAAATTTAAATCATATCCGCACAGTGTCCCAATGCTGTCGATTTCTGATGTGTTTAATGCGGCTGAGGTTGCAGATTGGTTTAATAAATTGTCGGATCACGACATTTTTATTGAATTAAAGGTTGATGGCGTTTCGTACGCCGCACGATATGAACATGGGCGTTTGGTGCGGGGATTAACGCGGGGCAGTGGGGTTGCCGGCGAAGATATTACTGAAAATCTGAAAACAATCCCGGATATTCCGCATCAATTGCACGGTGACTTTCCCGATGTGATAGAGGTTCGCGGCGAAGTATACATGTCGCGTGCAGATTTCTTGGCACTGAACGCGGCGGCGGCACAAACAGGGGACAAGGTTTTTGCCAATCCGCGCAATGCGGCGGCGGGGTCATTGCGTCAATTAAACCCGGCGATAACAGCGTCGCGCCGGTTGTCGGCATTTGCGTACACTTATGGTGAATTGTCTGCACGGACATGGGCGACCCAGTCTGAATATTTTGACCGGTTGGAATCATGGGGATTTAAAACCACGCGGCGTTGGGCGCATCATGCACATACATTGGATGAAATCCAGCGTGTATATGATGATACAATGATGATACGCGCCGATATTCCATTTGATATAGATGGGTTGGTGTTAAAGGTAAATAATGTTGATATCCAAGAACGCATGGGCGCCCGTGCCAACAGCCCCCGATGGGAAGTGGCATATAAATTCCCGGCGGCGCGCGGTATAACCACATTGCGTGATATCACGGTCCAGGTTGGACGCACGGGCGTGCTGACCCCGGTTGCCGAATTGGAACCGATAAATATTGGCGGCGTATTGGTATCGCGCGCAACATTGCATAATGCGGATGAAATAGTGCGTCTGGGGGTTGATATTGGCGACAAGGTTATCGTCCAACGCGCCGGCGATGTAATTCCGCAAATTGTTGGTGTTGCCGAAGATAATCCAAATGCCACACCATTTGTATTTCCTGATAAATGCCCGGTATGTGGCGGCAATGTTGTCCAAGAATCGGGTCAGGTTGCACGCCGATGTGTAAATACATTGGGTTGTCCCGCCCAGCGAATTGGGGAACTGGAACATTTTGTTTCACGCAAGGGATTTGATATTGATGGATTGGGAACCAAACAATTGGAATTATTTGTATCGCGTGGCTGGATAAAAAATGCCGCAGATATATTTACACTGATATCGCGCCATGGTGACGATATTCGACACCTGGACGGCTTTGGTGAAAAATCTGTGTCGAATTTAAACGCATCGATTGAAAATGCGCGTAATGTCGAATTACACAGATTTTTATTCGCCATCGGCATACCAGAGGTTGGCGAAGTAACCGCAAAAATCTTGGCACGGGCATTTGGTACATTGGATGCGTTGCGTGCGGCGCCATTATGGAAACTGACACAAATTGATGGTATTGGTGATGTTATGGCGGATGAAATTGTGTCATTTTTTGCCGATGAACATAATAAAACTGTTTTAGAAGATTTATTGACCCAGATAAATATAATATCGCCTGCGCCAATTGCTGCGGCGCCGGCTGGACCATTGGCGGGCAAAAAAATTGTTTTAACTGGCACATTGACAAATTATACGCGTGATGCTGCGCGCGATATTTTGGAACGCATGGGCGCACGGGTACAGGGCAGTGTATCTGCCAAGACAGACATTGTTCTGGCGGGCGCGGATGCGGGTTCAAAATTAACCAAGGCAACAGAACTGGGCATAACAATTTGGTCTGAATCCGATTTTGAAAATGCAATAAAAGCAAACGCCCAAAAATAATTGGCATTTTATAAGTTTTAATTGTATAATATACACGCAATGGTGAATTACCGTTGCGGGGACTACAAGCCCCGATAGAGTGTCCATTGGACAAAATGCTCCAACCCGGGTTGGAGGGATGCTGAATATATTGAATAAGCACGCTATACTCTATATAGCTTGTAGCCTCCAACCACTTGAATTTTATTCTGGTGGTTTTTCTTTTATATAATTGGGGTGGGGCAAAATGTCAGATAGATTAACATTGGGACATGAAATAGAGCAAATTCGTTGTGAATGTGGAATACCGATTTTTATTATGTATGGCATATTTGATACAGATGAAATTGGATATCGCCAGATTATTACCGGACGAAAAAAGCCCAGTATATTTCATCTGATTATGTTTATCGACACAACACATCGCCCAATGGAATCGATTGTTAACCGGGATTTAGATACAGATTTTTATTAATTAAAAAAATCCCGCGTTGGCGGGATTTAGTTTTATAACCCAAATTTATATGCACCGCCGATATAAATTTCTGTGGCATCAATTTCTGTTGATATATGACCGCCATTTGCATTTTTCATATCAACATCGCCATAGTTTTGATATTTCAGCCCCAGGTTTAAATCAATCCGTGCATTCAGCGCAAAATTCACGCCCACCATTGCCGACCAAGACATATCGGCGGTTGCGTCTGATGCGGACAGGCCCCCACCATGTACATCGCCCCATAACCCTGAAACACCAATGCCCATGCCGACATATGGTTCAACTGCGCCGCCAAACTGTTGATATACATATACATTCAACATATTTGACCAAATATCAAAATCATATTCAGAACCATACTTTGTATCCGAACCCCCGGTATATGATGTTTCAAATTCTATTTTGACATGGTCTGTCAATCTGTTGGCAACAATTAATCCAATACCAAAAGAATCATCGCGCGCCGTATGTGTGTCGCCATCTGATATTTCAGATGCAAATGCAATATTTTCATTTTTGTGTATACGCATTCCAACATATGTATCACGCGCAGTGCCATATTCATATCCGAATGCCGGCATAGCAGCGATGATAAAAAATATTCCCAGAATTGACCGTTTCATTATGAAATCCTTCCTTGTATTAATGCGATGTGAATTATACTTTTAAACGGTGGAAAAACGCAAGTTATTTGTGATATAATTCCATATATACAGTATAAATACAAACATGACGCGACAAAAACAGAACACTGATTTGCAACGCAGACAACCCAAACAGCCATCGCGTTGGGTGCGGGTCTTGGTATGGTGTATTGATTTATTTATGTTGGCAATTGTGGCGGTGGCAATTTATGTTGTAATTATATTTTTACAAATGCCATCATTGGATGCGATACTGCACGAAACGCGACCGGCGGCGGTTATTTTTATGGATTCAGATGGTAATGAAATTCGCGCATCAAATCGTATTATGGGCGCGCCCGTGTCGGTGGAAACATTGCCCCCCCATGTATGGCAGGCAATTGTCGCAATCGAAGATAAACGATTCTTTGAACATGGACCGATTGACATTCGTGGAATTACACGGGCAATGTTGTCAAACTTGATACATGGGCGACTGGCGGCGGGCGGATCGTCAATAACGCAACAGACGGCGAAAAATATATTCTTGTCCCGCGAAAAAAAGATTTCGCGCAAGGTCCAAGAACTGATTTTATCATACTGGTTGGAAAATAGATTTACTAAAAATCAGGTACTGGATTTATATATGAATCGCGTGTCATTGGTTGGTGGTATGCGTGGAATTGACGCGGCATCACGCGTTATGTTTCAAACATCGGCAAATAATCTGTCAATTGCCCAGGCGGCACAAATCGCCGCAATGTTAAAGGCGCCAACAACATACAGCCCACTGGCAAACCCCGATAAAAATATTGCCCGTGCGCGTATTATATTACAAGAAATGGTGCGCCAGGGATATATCACATTGAACCAGGCACGCATCGCGGCGCGCGAATTGGCGCCCGCCAGTCCGGCACAAAACACAAACATATATCGCTATTGGACAGACTTTGTCCTGGAAGAGGTTAAATCAACAATTGGCACATTTGATTCTGATATGTATGTGTACACAACACTGGATATGAAATTACAAGATAAAATTGCAAATATCTTGCCTGCGCGCGTTGAACCGTACCAGGGTGCGGTTGTTGCAATGACAACGGATGGCGCCGTGCGCGCGATGGTTGGTGGTACGGATTACCAGGAAAGTCAATTTAATCGTGCGCTGGCATTGCGCCAACCCGGCAGTTCGTTTAAACCCGTTGTATACCTGGTCGCGCTGGAAAATGGTATGACGCCAGATGCATATGTAAATGATTCGCCGTTTTCAGTTGGCGATTATGCCCCCCAGAACTATAACAACCGCTATTATGGTGATATTACACTGGCAACCGCATTTGCCAAGTCTGTGAATTCTGTGCCATTGAAATTGACCGAAACATACGGGATTGATTCCGTGTTGGACATGGCGGCGCGCCTGGGGGTGGGAAATAAATTGCGGCGTGAATATTCGACCGTGCTGGGCGCGTCAGAAATATCGTTGCTGGATTTAACCAAGATTTATGCAGTTATATGGAACGATGGGCAATCGGTGCGTCCGTATACAATTACAAAAATCACAGACCCACGCGGCAATATAATATACGAACGCAATCCGTCTGAACCAATGCAAATTTTAATGCCACAAACGGTTGAATATATGACCCAGTTGTTGTCCGATGTTGTTGCCGTTGGTGGTACGGGACACCGGGCGGCGGCACCGGGCGTTCTGGGCGGTAAAACCGGGACCAGCAATAATAATCGTGATGCATGGTTTGTTGGTGCATGGCGCGATTTGATAATTGGTGTATGGATGGGTAATGATGATTTTACCCCGATGTCATCCAAGATTACCGGCGGCACAATCCCCGCAACAATTTTCCATAAAATTGTGGAATAAATGTATTGTATAAAATCTGTTTTTATTGATTGGTATTTTGTGTTATAATATACGATATGAAATGTAGGAAACTGTTATTATTGCCGTTTTTATCGTGCCTGGTGGCGACGATGGCGCATGCGAATTGGGAATATCCTGGCTATTATGTGGGCGAAGGGGCATATACCGATGACGGCAGTCGATTTACCGTATCTGTACGCGGCGGTGCATCAATGTCCATCGCCACAATTAAGAACGAGGTTGGCACATTAACATCTGAATATTATATCGATACAGAAACCGGAATAATTATGTCGGCGGGTTATTGTGGTGAAGATTGCGGACAATATACTTATGCCGGTATAGCGGATTTGGCGGAATTGCCACCGCGTACCGATTTTTCGGCGTTTTCATTTGCCGCGGGTGCCAGTTTGGGTTGGACAATTCCGAACAAACCGCAATGGCGATTGGAACTGGGCTGGGATCATATATCCGAAAGTGAATATAATTCATCCCCATTATATGAAGGCGACCTGGAATTAACCGGCGGTGATGTTTCTGGCATTGTTTTGCATTTAACCAGTGGTGCGGTGCAATCCAGTGTTACGACTGATATAATCAGTGTAATGGCATTTTATGATTTTTATGATGGACTGCAAAAGCCATTGCGTACAGCAATCCCATATATCGGGTTTGGTATTGGATATGCTGATTCAAAAACCGTATTAAATCTGGCAGATTTGTACGGCGATTTATCTGAATCTATTGATATGGGCAATTTTGGTGAAATGGACGATTATGGCGTGGTCCAGTTTTATCGTTCTGAAACAAATTCTGCAAATGTTGCCGGCGTTGTTGCATTGGGGCTGTCATATGGGTTAACAGAATATATGTTTTTAGACCTGGGGGCGCGTGCGGCATATGTTCCAAAAATAAAGTGGAAATTAACAAATGCTGATAATACACGTAATCGTGATTGGTTCAGTGCAGAAAATGTATTTTATGTAAATATAATGTTGGGGCTGCGTTTTGAATTTTAAAAAATCCGCAATTTGCGGATTTTTTATTTTACCCCATATTTCCCGCGATTAATTGGACGATATGATAATGCTTCGGCTAAATCAGACATTTCAATGTTTTCTGCCCCGCGCAAATCCGCGATTGTTCGTGCAATTCGGCGAATTCGGTTATATCCGCGTGCCGACATGCCCATCTTTTCTGCGGCGCTGTTCAAGAATTTTGTCAATTCATCCGACAGTTGTGCAACTGCATCCAACGCCGCCCCGTCCAGTTGCGCATTTGCCACGCCCTGGCGTGCCAGTTGCCGATTGCGCGCGGCAACAACGCGTGCGCGAATTTGCGCACTGGTTTCGGCGGTGGTGCCATCATCTTTGTTCATTTCCCATGGATTAACCGGGTCAACATCAACATGCAGATCAATTCTGTCCAGCAACGGTCCAGAAATTTTATTTTGATATGCCTCTGCACATCTGGGCGCGCGTGAACACGACAATGCTGCATTCCCCAAATGTCCACACGGACACGGATTCATCGCGGCGATTAACTGGAATCGTGCGGGATATGTCGCCGTGCGCCGTGCGCGTGCAATCATGATTTTGCCTGCCTCCATCGGTTGGCGCAGTATTTCCAATGTTGCGCGATTAAATTCTGGCAATTCGTCCAGAAACAAAACCCCATTATGTGCCAACGATATTTCGCCCGGTCGTGCATCTGCGCCGCCACCCGCCAACGATACGGCGCTGGATGTGTGATGCGCACTGCGAAACGGGCGTGTGGTTACCAGTGATTGACCATTCAGTTGCCCAGCAATAGAATAAATAATCGATGTTTCCAGAATTTCGTCCGGTGTCATTTCTGGCAGTATCGTTGGTAATCGCGATGCCAACATTGTTTTTCCCGACCCCGGCGGTCCCACCATCAGCATTGCATGCCCGCCCGCCGCCGCGATTTCCAGTGCGCGTTTGGCGGCGGATTGACCATGTACCTCTGACATATCAATTGTGTATGATGTATTCGACAATTGTGGGGGCAGTGGCGGCATCGGCAAGATTTGCGTACCCTTGAAATGATTAATCAGTTCCAATACATGAAACGGCGCCAATATATTTGCATTGCCACCCCATCTGGCTTCGCCACCCTGGTCGCCGGGACAAATTATCCCCAGATTATTTTGATTTGCCCAAACACTGGCGGGTAAAACACCATTTGTTTTTAATATTGCGCCGTTCAGCCCAACTTCACCAATAATAATATATTTATCCAATTCGCTTTCTGGCAACACACCAATTGCACATAATATTCCGCACAGTATCGGCAGGTCAAAATGCGAACCGCTTTTTTCAACATCCGCCGGCGATAAATTTACGGTCAGTCGCTTTGGTGGCAACGATAAGTTTAGCGCAGACAAGACATTGCGAATTCGTTCCGCAGATTCTTTGACTGCACGATCCGCCAGACCAATAATATTAAATTCTGGCTTTGCCAGTCCCGCGGACAATTGCACCTGGACATTTATGCGCGTGGCATCCATTCCATTAAATATGATTGAATTCAAAGAAATCATGTTTGCATATTAAAACTTGCGCAACATCAATTCAAGTTATAAAATACCCGCGACAAGAAAGGATGAAATATAATGTCGGTTAAGAAAAAAACTAATGTTGCGCGCGATTGGTTTAATACAATATTCTATGGCGCGTTAATTGCAATCGCATTTCGCAGCTTTTTATTGGAACCATTTAATATACCGTCTGGGTCAATGATACCGACATTGCATGTTGGTGACCATATATTTGTGGAAAAGTGGCCATATGGATATTCGCGGTATTCTTTTCCGTTTGGTTCATGGCATTTGTGGGATGGACGCTTTTGGGGCAGTGAACCCGATGTCGGTGATGTAATTGTTTTTCGCAATCCAATTAATGAATCCCAAGATTATGTTAAACGCCTGATTGGAAAACCGGGCGATACAATCCAGATGATGGATGGGCGGCTGTATATCAATGGGGAAATTGTCCCGCGTGACAATCCGCGTCCATATATAATTGCAAATATACCAAAATCATTGCGCAGTGCCGGTTTTCACATCCCTGAAAAGAATATGATGATAAAGGGTAATAAAATTTGGGTTGATAACAAGCCAGCAGAATTTAATTACACCATTGAATACAAAGACGACCGGTTTTGTCGTATGAATCAATGGGCATGTGGCGTATTCGAAGGAACTGAATATACCGAAACATTGCCAAATGGTGTTCAACACAGCATTGTTGAAATGACAGATGATGCGCCACTGGATAACACGCCGTTATTCACTGTACCTGAAAATCATTATTTCTTTATGGGGGATAATCGTGATAACAGTGGCGACAGCCGCGCAGATATTGGATATGTGCCGCGTGACAATGTGCTGGGACCGGTATGGTTTATATGGTATTCGCACAACTATTATTCACCAATGTTGGCGGTATGGAATTGGGGCAGTAAAATGCGCTGGGACAGATTTGGTATGGGGATAGATTAAATTGAAAAAATTAAATTATACTTTTAAAAATCCAGAATTATTGGAATTGGCATTAACCCAAAGTGGCGCCAATGCCCAGCATAATAATGAACGGTTGGAATTTGTTGGCGACCGTGTTTTGGGATTGTCGGTTGCGGCATTGCTGTACGAAATGTTTCCAGACGAACACGAAGGCGAACTGGCGCGCCGTCATGCGATGTTGGTATCCACAGAAACATTGGCGCGTGTTGCGACAAAACTGGGGCTGGACAAGCGAATTCGCCATGGGCATATGACTGCGGGACGCAATATGCATATTTATGCTGATGCGATGGAGGCTGTATTTGGTGCCATATTCATAGATGGCGGATTTAATGCGGCACAAAATATAATTGTTGATATTTGGCGTGATTTAGCTGCGGCGGAAATAATCGCACCAAAGGATCCGAAAACAGCATTACAAGAATTTGTCCAGAAATCGACATCTGGCGCATTGCCAGTATATGAATATTTGGCGGCAACAGGTGCATCGCACAAGCCGGTATTTAATGTTCGTGTATCTGCGATGGGGCGCACCGCCACAGGCAGTGGGACAACAAAAAAAGCCGCCAGTGCCGCTGCCGCCGAAGAATTGTTGAAAATCCTTGCAATTTAGGCTTTTGACATATAGAATTAACCGCGAATATCAAAAGGATTATTTGTAATGTTCACATTATTATTGGTTTTATTAATTATTGTTGCTGTATTAATGATTTGCCTGATTTTATTACAAAAATCAGAAGGCAGCGGTATGTCCGGATCATCAGCCGCATCAATGTTTGGTGGTGCATTAACTGGTGCGGCGGCGGGTAATTTCTTGACCCGTGCAACAGCATGGCTGGCAACAATATTTTTTGTACTGTGTGCGTTGTTGGCATTGGTATCGGCAAAATCAGATGTTGCATCACAACAAAGTGATTTGCGTAATGAATTGATTCAACAGGTGTCAGATTCTACAACATCGGGAACGCCGATTGTCAGTGAAACACCAGATGACGCATCCAGTGCGGGAAATGAAAACCCAACTATCCCGGAAACAAAATAAAAAAAATCCCGCGTTTGCGGGATTTTTTTATAAATAAATTTGATTTATTTTTTTGATGCTTTCTTTTTTGTTGACGCTTTTTTTACCGTGGCTGAAACAGTTTTCTTGCTGAATTCAGATTTAAATGCACGATACAGCCCCGCACCGCAAATATATGCAACCAATGCACTGACCGCGGTCAACAATCCAGGAATCAGTCCGTCTGAAAAATATGCAAAAAATATAACTGCAACAATCAGTACGATTGTATAACCCAGATTTTTACCGAAAACATTTAAAATTCTTTCAAAAGTGTTCATTTTTATCCCTTTGGTTTGGACGCAAATATTATATCATATTTTAAGTAAAAAATCCATAAAAAACGACCGCATGTTTTGCGGTCATTTTATTCAGGGGAAATGTTTTTTTATATAATCACTTGACCACCGATGCGTGCGGTTCCTGGAATTGGACCGAATGATGATGTCGGTGTTACATAAATGTTTCCTGTAACCGTGAATTCACCGGCAAATTGTAATAATCCCATATCGCGCAGGAATAAATTGCCTTCGATACGAACGCCGCGCGGCAAAGTATATTTGCGCATGTTTTGCAAGAATAAATTACCACGCACAATATCACCAGATTTCAACATTGTTGCCGCGCCACGACTGTCGATAATAACATCGCCGTACATAACCTTGCCACAACGCGCAGTCTGCTGTATTGCAACCATGTCTGGCTTTACGTGTGCAACATTTACCGGCGCATCAATAAATTCACGCGTTTTTGTATCTGTGCGTAATGGCAGTGTTGCGGATACTGTGCGTGTACGCACTGACCGCGGTGCAGATTGTTCAGAAACAGTAATTTGCGGATTTGCATTTGTTTCAATATCGTTCTGGGCAACGATGACAACCGGTGTTTTATTGCATTTTACAATATCAATAATCAACATTGAAAACAGAACGATTATCGCACACAATAAAGTACTGTTTACCAAACCGATTAAATCCAGACTGCGAATCCATGCCCAAATTTTTTTGCATACGCGACCAATTGCGCGAAATGGTGTGCATATAATATCCCATGTGCGCGCCCAAAATGTTTTGGCGTTTTTGTTTTTGCGGTTTTTCATATTTTTACGGGCGTTTGCCTTTTTTTCTATGCGCCGCGCTGCAATTTTCATTTTTAATGCTTTGAACATGAATCTCACCTTTTTTAACTTCATACTATTTATACCCTAAAAATAATATTTGTCAAGTATTTTGTCAAGATATTTGTCAAATTATTTTTCTTATATCGATTTGTTTGACTGGACCGGGTTTTTTAGGCTAGGGTATAATTATAATGAAAATAATACAGATTTTTGCGGTTTTATTATTATCTGGATGTGCTGGGGCATGGCGCGCGCCCGATGATTTTACATATGTGCCAATTGTTGCGGGTGATTTTGAAATTGCCACATTACAAAAAATATCTAATAACACAGACCCAATTCATATTTATATAGAAGGCGATGGTCATGCATTTAATGGTCGTGGTATGCCAACATCAGATCCAACGCCGCGTGGAACATTTGTTCGTGATTTGGTGGCGTCAGACCCTGCGCCAAATGTTATATACATGGCGCGACCATGCCAGTATATAATGTCATCATCGTGCCGGCAAACAGACTGGACAAATGGGCGATTTTCACCGCATGTAATTGATTCTGTGGCATCTGCAATAAAATCAATTATTGGCACCATACCGGTTATTTTAATTGGATATTCGGGTGGGGCAATGGTGTCGGGATTGATAATCAATACGCATCCAGAAATAAATGTCATCCAATGGATAACAATTGCTGGTGTATTAAACCATAATGATTGGACAAATTATTTTGGCGACAGCCCATTGACTAATTCTATGGATATGAATAATTTACCAGACACCCCACAGATACATTATGTTGGAACAAATGATGAAACGGTGCCAGTGGATTTGGCGTTTAAATGGGCAAAACCCAAAAATATAGAAATAGTGCAGGGCGCAAAGCACGACGATTTCGGCGATATAAATATAAATTTTATAAAATAACGAATTTATATTATTGACAAAATACGATTTTGGTATTATGTTTTTTGGTGTGAATACAAATATAACTTTTTTGCCGATTTTTAACCAGTCTGCCCCCGGCGTCTGGGATGATTTTTTGCGTATTCAGGCGGCGGCGATGCGTCATGTTTATAATTATAAAATGGATAATACTGATTTAGCCGCCGCTAAATTGAGTCTAAAAAATGATTGGCGACATTATACATATAATTTTGCATTTGGCGCGAACGATAATGATTCCATGATTGGTTTTATCCAGGGAAATTGTATCCGGGGTATTACCACAATTCAGGGATTATATGTAATGCCGCAATATATGTCGCAACATGTTGGGGCGCGATTGCTGCGACGCGCGGAACAATATGCGTCAATGGTATCAAAATCAATAGAATTGGTTTCATTGCTGCGCGCCCAGGGATTTTATGAACATCATGGATATACCCAATCTGGTCCCGGCAATAACAGTTATACAAAGCGAATTTCACGCGCCCCACATTGTGAAACAGTTCCCGTTTTCAGACCAACGCCACAAATCGTTCGTGCGTGCCAAAAAATTGCGGCGGGGAATGGGTACGCATTTGATGCAAATGCAATATCTGGGGAACATAATCCGATGTTTGTGTATTTTGATGTAAATTCTGCTGTCTGTGGTTTTTCTGTGGCGGACCATAATGGCGATATTCGTGTATGCATTGCGCCACATCAACCGACCGATTTTATTCATAACAGATTAACACGCGAAATGAAAATGATTGTGCGTTCAAAAACGCGGTAATTTTTCAGAAATGAAATATTTTTCCCGCCAACATCCACCATTATATTAATGATAACATATTTTAAAATAAAAATAATCCAGTAAAAACAGGAAAATCTTCCCCTGTAAATGCATTGTTAAATATATCAAAATATTCATATTCATTTTGCATAATGAAAAGGAGAGGGATATGCAAAAACAATACGATGCAATGTGGAACAGCATAGAATATATTGCCCGGTCCAAGAATTTATCTTGTTCTGGATTGGCGCAAAGTGGTGGACTGGATCCGACAACATTTAATAAAAGCAAGCGTCGTTCAAAATATGGCCAGCCCCGCTGGCTGTCAATGGAAACGATATTCAAGATATTAACATCTACTCACACCAGATTTTTGGATTATGCAATTATATTACAAAGTTTTTTAGACTTGTATTGCGATATCCCTGAATATGATGCGATTGATAAAATGCCCGCCCATGATAAATAAATTTTTATTTTTTCTTGCAATTTGTATAAAAGTGTATAAAATAAAAGACCGTTGCGCCCATGGCTCAATTGGATAGAGCATCTGACTACGGATCAGAAGGTTGAGGGTTCGAATCCTTCTGGGCGCGCCAGGAATTTAACCGCCGGAAACGGCGGTTTATTTTATGTGCCAGCCCCAGGATTTAAACCCGAACCGGGGTTCGACAACAAGTAGAATTGACCGGTGCAACGCAGTCAATTCGTCACGATTGCCCCACAGCCGAAAAATTTGAATAGATAGAATACATATGATAAAATATAACTGAATCATTTAGCAACCAAGGGAGACACATAATGTCAAAGGCAAAAAAAATTGCATTTACATTGGGCGTGGCGGGAATGTCGTTAATGCCACTGAAATCAATCGCCCAAGACCAGGACGCGGCACTGAAAGAATATAAAAAACAAGCACAAACAGAACTGCGTGAATTTAAAAGTGCGATTGATTCTGCATTTGTTGAATTTAAAGCCGCCCAAGAACAAAATTTTGCAGAATTTCGCGATGCAATGTTGCGGGCAATAAATAATGAAAAATATGCCAATGCATTGGCACAACCATGGCAAGAATACGAATTGCAATCTGATGAAGTAATTGTGTCCGAAATGGCAAAACGGAAAAAACAAAGTTCCAGATAAAAAACAGGCGCCGATATGGCGCCTGTTTTTTTTATCGTTGTTTGTTCTTGTCGTGATATAACATATTAAAATGTTTCCGGCACACGGATTTATATATGCTGTCACCCACCGCAATTTGTGCACCCGCGCGAACAACATGACCATCTGAATCATATCGCAGATGATGTGTCGCCAAATGCATACATCCCTGAATTTGACATGTTGATTCCATGCGGTGCAGTTTGGCGCCAACCTCTATTAACCGGCGCGATGCTGGAAATATGCATTCATTGCTGTCTATCATTAATCCATAGCACATAATGATAACTGTTGAAATGTCGGCAATGTGTACCAGGTGGTCAATGTCCGATGGGCTGAAAAACTGGATTTCGTCAATTAAAACCATTTTTGTATCGGGCGCCGGCATCCATTGTGATAAATTATCCATTATTCGTGCTGGTGCCGATATACCAATGCGGGAATTAACCATATTTTCACTGAAACGGTTGTCAATTTTTGGCTTTATAATTTCTGTTTTATTTCCATTTTTATTTTGATTATATGCATTAATAATTAATTGTGCTGATTTTGAACAGCCCATTGTCCCATAATGAAAATGTAAATTTGCCATTTTGTATAACTCCTTTTATCCCTGTGCCATTGATTCCAGCCGTTCAATACGCTTTTCCACCGGTGGATGCGTCGCCATCAGTGAACTGATAAATTCGCGTGGACCGCCGGGATTTGCAATGCATACCGCCGCCATTGATTTTACTTTATCCAGACATTCAACACGCGCGTCTGTTGTAATCTTACGCAGTGCCGATGCCAGTGCCGCCGGATTGCGTGTTATTTGTGCGCCGGTTGCATCGGCGGCATATTCGCGGTTTCGTGAAATTGCCATACGCAAAATCGGGGTTATAATCCAATTAAATACTATGAACGCCAACCACACCATCAGCAATATTGCGCCGGTATTATTTTTGTTGTCTTCATTATTACCACCGCCAACCATTGCCAGTCGCAAGATTATATCAGCGGCAAACACTGTGACCCCAACACCGGTTATCAGCATCATGTCCAGACGAATATCACGATTCCCAATATGCGCCATTTCGTGTGCGATGACGCCTTCCAGTTCCAGTCTGTCCAGTTTTTTTATAATGCCGCGTGTCAGTGCAACGGATGCATCGCGTGGACTGCGTCCGGTTGCAAATGCGTTCATAGAATCATCGTCGATAATATATACGCGCGGACGGGGCAGTCCGGCGGCAATTGCAACATTTTCAACCGCACGAAATATTTCGCGATTTTCTTTGTCCGTATCAAAAATTTCGTGTGCGTGTGCCGAATGCAGCATCATTGAATCGCCAAATGCCCATGAAATCAGCAGCCACACCGCACATGCAATGAATGTTGGAATTGCAACCTGAATCGCGGTTTGCATTGCCTGGTCGGCGGGTGCAACAATCCATGTGAATAAAAACACCAGTGCAATGAATATTAATGGAAAGCATGCAACCAAGATGATGGTTTTAATATTATTGCTGCGAATATGATCATATACTGTTTTGACTTTCTTCATAGTAAATGGTTCCTGTTAAAAATTCGTTTCTTGACACATATTATAAACAAAAAACGGGGCGAGTCATGAAAAATATTTTACGATTTGTCATGTTGCTGTTTTGCTGGGATGTTTATGCGGCAACGACACAGTTTGATGTTTCTGCATCTGACTTTTCTGGGATGCCGGATTATTTGTTGGATACGGCACATGCGTGGTCGGGCATTTTTGAAAGCGTTGGTACCAGTGGGGCAATTGCATCATATGTGCATGATATCCAGTCTGTGGATATTGCAAAATATATAGATGCTATATCTGTCCTGGGATTTAATAATACGGCAATGGCAATATATGAAATAAATCATCATATTGACCGTGCTTTTTCTGTAATCAACACGCCATTAATCGCCCGGCGCAGCCAATGCGAGAAAAATTTAGCAAATTGTGTTTCTGCGCGCCGCACATTGGTGGTTGACGGTCATGTATTTGGTAATTTTGCGGATTTTGATTCCGGAAAAAATGGGGACTTTAAAACAAAAAATACCGGTTTTTCTGTAAATGCCAAGGGCTATGTTGCAGATGGTTGGCTGTTTGGTGTTCAATACACGCGATCAATGACCGATACGCATGACACGCGGGTTTATTCTGATGCAACCGGCAACAGTATAACAATGTTTTCACAATATTTGTCTAAATCAGGCATTTTTATAAATTCTGGGTTAAATGCCGGTCATACCAGTTGGAATGCTGATAAATCAATTGTTGGTATTCCGGATCCCAGTGCATATGAAACAGATTTTTACGCCGCCCAAATAAATGCCGGATTTCGGATGTTTCGAAATCGCATATCTGTTGCGCCACAAATCAGTGTCAGGTATCAATACATGTCAGCAGATAAATATGTTGATGCCGCGGCACAAACATTTGATGATTGGTGGTTTAATACATTGAATGCGTCTGCATATGTGGATTTGGGCTTTGACTTTATCGGCACTGATTTTATTATACGCCCAAATATGCGTATTGGTGGTGGGTATGATTTAATCAGTCATGGTACAGACGCAATGCATGTTCAATTAATAAATGGTGCGTTATACAATATCCCAATTGAAACGCCGCATCGTGCATCAATGAATGGCGCAATTGGGGTAAATTTTTATACACGCAATTTTGCCGCTGGATTAAACTATCAATTGGATATGCGGTCTGATTATGTATCACATACAATAATGGCAAAATTAAAGATAGGCTTTTAAATTAATCGCCAAAATGATATAATATTCGCGATATGAAAATTGCGAATATATATGTTGGACTTGTATTTTTATGCGTGTGCGGCATGTCACACGCCACCAGTTTATTAACCCCGCAATCATTTCCAACAAACGCAAATAATTTAAATTTTATCCAGGATGTTCAATTACAGTCTGCGGCATATGAACCATGGGAATCAGAATACGATTCTGATGGGCGATGCATATCTGGGTGTCTGTACCCGGGAATAACAATCGCTGCGGAATTACAGACGCTGGAACAAAATACAAACGCGGCAAATGCGGCAATCACGCCATCAGAATGGGCGTCGTTATATGCACAATACGCAAATTCTGTCGGTATTATGCAACCAAATGGACAGCAGCCCCAAAATCCTGTATCAATAATCGTGGATAATATTTCAAATATACCGATTATCCAGGATACCCAACCCACACATCCAACACAACAATTATGCACCCCGCGTCAAAATGCAATCCCCGTATCACAGTCAAAGCCATTGGGTGAACCATTGCTGGGGCGTCCGCGTATAACATCACCATATGGCGAACGAATTCATCCGGTAACCGGTCGGCGTTCTGTTCATCGTGGTATTGATTTTGCCGCAACAATTGGGACAACTGTGTTTTCCCCGGCATCTGGTACGGTTGCCGCCGTTTGGACGGATGCAACATGTGGCAATGGTCTGCGTATTACGCATTCTGATGGATATGAAACTGTTTATTGTCATCTTAGCCAATCGTTGGTGAAACAGGGCGAACATGTTGATGCCGGATGCAGCGTTGCGAAAACCGGCAATTCCGGTCGGACAACCGGACCGCATTTGCATTATGGGATAAAATATAATGGTCAATATATCGACCCAACCAAAATGGTCGGTCGGGGCTAGTTCTTTATTCGTTTAAATTTTACAGCAAAACTGCCATTGTTCAGTGGCGATACAGATATAATATACGGGCTTAATAAACTCTCTTGCGCCCATTGTTGAAATTTAATTTTTAATATACCGCTGGCGCCTGTAATAATTGTTGCGTTTCGCACCCCCGATGTTGCCAATCGCATTATTTCATTCCATGCCTGTTCTTCGGTTTTATGATGCAAATCCAGAACCGCATGTTTCGGCAATGATTCCGTTTTCGCCGGAATTAATTCAGACAATTTTAATTCAGCGCGCACCCCGCGGCGCACGATGTCATGATTTGGCGAAAATTCATCATTTGCCATGCGTTCAATATCTGAATCAGATAATCGTTTCATGGCAATTATTCTTTTTTCCCAGAATCAAAATCAGCGGGCGCTTTATCCAGCTTTTTTGTCCATTCATTATCCGGGAAATTCGTGCGCAGCATTTCCGCATATCCGCGTGCTTGTTCCGGCAATCCAATTGCCGTATAACATTCTGTTAATCTGTATAATGCCTCTGGCGTCATGACAGTTTCCTGGGCGGTTTGTATAACTGATTGCAAACGCGAAATTGCGCTGGGCCAATTTTTACGCGCCATGTCGTTGCGCGCAGAATACATGACTTTGCCCGCGATATAGTTTTTCAGGATAATAATTTTATTTTCTGCATTTTTGGCATATTTTGAATTTGGGAATCGGTCAACCAATTGTTGAAACTGTTGCAGTGCATATGCCGACATCCCCGGTTCGCGGCGAACATCACTGACCTGGCGATAATAGCACATTCCGCGCAGATACAATACATATGGCACACCTGGATGCCCGGGGTGAAAACGCATAAAACGGTCAGCAGCTAAAATTGCACCAGCGAAATCACCATCCATATAGTATGAATATGCCGCCATTACCAACGCATCTGCCGCCCATGGACTGGATGGATATTGATTTTCAGCCTTGGTAAATTCTTGCGCCGCCGCTTCATAATTTTCATCATTAAATTCGGCATATGCATTTTCGTATATTTCATTCAGTGGTTGTATAACCTCTATTTCATTATCTGTGCCGGCACATGCCGCCAACATTGCCGTTAATCCAAATATAATGACCAGTTTTTTCATTGTCCTTATTCCTGTCTTGATTTTATTGTTCAAAGGTGAGTATAATCGAAACTATGAAACTAGGCAAACATATTTTCGGTGTTGGCGTTATGACTGGAATCAGTCGCGTCTTTGGTTTTGTTCGTGATTTATTAATCGCGCATGTATTTGGGGCGGGGCGTCTGTCTGATATATTCTTGGCGGCGTTTAAATTACCGAACCTGTTTCGCGACCTGTTGGGCGAAGGGGCATTGTCATCAATCTTTATCCCGATGTATACAGACCGGAAAAAAGATGAAAACTTTGCCAAAAATGTTTTTTCTTGGTTAATGGTAATATTGTTGGGGATAACAATATTATTTGAAATATTCATGCCGTTGGTTGTATGGATTCTGGCGCCCGGATTTGCCGATGATCCCGGTAAAATGGGACAGACTGTCATTATATCCAGAATAATGTTCTGGTATGTAATCTTTATCTGTGCATCGGCGTTTTTGTCGGCAATTTTAAATGCTTTTTCGCGGTTTATGTTGGTCGCATTTATGCCGGTACTGTTGAACATAATGCTGATTGGTGCGTTATTACTGGCGGCATTTTTTGCACCAACCACAGTATTGTATATAATGGCATTTACGGTCGTTTTGTCTGGAATTATCCAGTTTGGAATTCTGTGGCATCGTATCCGGCGACATCATTTCGGTCTGCGGCTAATTGTGCCGCGTTGGACGCCCGGAATTAAAAGCATGTTCAAGCGGTTGGGAATCAGTATTATTGGTAATGGATTTTACCAGATAACAATAATTGTTGGTACATTGGTCGCCAGTTTCGAAAATGGTGCCGTTTCATGGTTGTATTATTCTGATCGTATGGTTCAATTACCGTTTGCATTAATTGGATTGGCGGTTGGTACGGTTTTAATGTCATCTATATCAAATGCATTGGCTGAAAAAAATATGCGCAGTGTTTATATTCAACAGAATTCATCAATGCGCCGTTCAATGATGTTTATTGTGCCATGTGTTGTTGGATTATTCGTATTGGCGGAACCAATAATCAAATATCTGTTTGAATATGGTGCATGGACGCCAGAATCAACCCATGCGGTTGCATTGGCAATAATGATCCAGGTATTGGTTTTGCCCGCAATGATGATCAGCCAGATTTACAGCAAGACATTATACGCATCCCAGGATGTTCGTACGCCAGTAAAAACCAGCATGATTTCATTGGCGGTTGCCGCTGTAATATATGTTGCGGCATTTCCTTTTGTTGGCTATCTGGCAATTCCTGTTGGTATTGTTATCAGCGGTTATTTAAAGAATTACTTGCTGGGGCGTGCATGCCGCCGTCGTGCATTGATTCATACAGAATTGCGTACAGTGCGTGCAATTGTGGCATTCTTTGTGTTGGCAATCGCGCTTGGGGCGGGGCTGTGGTTTATTCCAATAACCAGTATATGGATGTTGTTCATTGCGATTGGTGCATATGGAATTATATACCTGCCAATTGCATATATAATTGAACGAAAAATATAGTCAAAATAAAGTTGAAAGCGGACTTTTTATATGATAAAATCTGTATTAAGAATGTAAGGAGTCCCACAATGAAGAAAGTAATATCACTGGCTGTTCTGGCGGCGGTTGTTTCTGGCTGTACTGATTTAAGTACAACAGACACCAGTTCCATGAACGGATACGGCGCTGATGGTTTCGGCGAAGAAACACTGGTTACAACAGATACATCGGCGCAATCACTGAATAATACATACTTGCTGGCGCCGGCACCAAAATATTATGTTGGCAGTGCGTACAAGGTCGAAGATGTTCAATACATCCCGGTCGAAGATTTAACATATAATCAAACTGGTATCGCGGGCATTATTCCGGCGGAATTAAATGGCACAAAAACCAGCAATGGTGAAGTTTTTGATATGAATCAAATGGTCGCAACCAGTAAAACTTTACCGTTGCCGACAATTGCGCGTGTAACAAATTTGGATAATGGTCAATCGGTTATTGTTCGTGTTAATAATCGTGGACCGTTTGTAAATACGCGTATTATGGATTTATCCCCAGCGGCGGCACAAAGAATTGGCATGAATGGTCAGACCAAGGTCCAGGTCCAGGTTATGGCAAATGAATCAATCGCGGTTAAAAATGCAACAATCGGTGCAACAACGCCGGCGACAACGGTTCAACCACAACCTGTGGCACAGCAACCAATGCAGACGGTTGAAACAACAACTGTTGTAACGACAACCCAGGCACCTGGAACAACCACGACCGTGGCGCCGGCAACGGGTGGTGAATACAGTGTACAGGTTGCCGCATTCTATGGTCAAGACAGTGCCGATGCATTGGCGGCGCGTATGCGTAAATACGGCAACGCCACCGTTGTCTTAGATGGCGATTTATACAAGGTTCGTATCGTGAATCTGGATGCGTCCCAGGCGCGCAGTGTAATTGATGCGTTGCGTACAAACGAAGGCATGGCACCCGGATTATTACGAAACGGTCGTTGGGTAAATGCCGACAGTATTTAAAAAACGCCCCATTCGGGGCGTTTTTTATTTATCTATATTTCATATAAATAACAAATCTTTTTTATGGAAAGATACCTGAAAAAAATGATATAATTTTATCAACCTGGTGGCAAATGCCAGGCCGGGGCGTCGAAACCCCATCTAACGTGTTCGCAATGAACAAAATACTCCAACATGGGTTGGAGGGTGGCTGAATAATTTGCCCAGCGGGTATGTATGCAAATAAAAATCTGTGTTTACCATGCCCCACCGGATATGTTGATGCCCCAGACGGTGGCGCACAATCTGTCAACAGTTGCCAGAAAAGGTGTGACGGTGGTTATTACATCGCATCTGCACAATCAGACAAATGTGAAAATGTTGGTGCCGGATATTGGATTGGTGAAAATTATACAAATTATGGGGCGATTGGTGTGCGAAATGCATGTGGCGGCGCGATGACAACAATTGGTTATGGTTCTGGTGCGGATGATGCGGGCGATTGTGGGCGTGTGCTGCATATTGGTGATGCGCAAGTATATTTACGCAGCAATCAAATCACCACGCCATCATTAATTGTTCAATATGCCGATAATCTGTTTTATGGGAATATGAGTACCACAGAACGCGGTAATTTGCGCATACAAATTGGCGATATTGTATATTCTGTGTACGATGATTCAATGCTGTAAGTTTTTTATGACGCGCCCAGAATGGTTCTTGTTATATTTTTCTTTACCTTTCTGACCATCTGTGGCGCGCCACCCGTTTTACCATATTTTGTAATATTGCATAATATTTTTATTCACTTTTACTTTTTGTATGCTATTGTTTGGGCATGACTGAAACACATTCTGGATTTATTGCAATCGTTGGACCAACGAATGCGGGTAAAAGCACACTGATTAACCAAATAATGGGGCGCAAGGTTTCAATTGTATCGCACAAGGTTCAAACCACGCGAACAAACCTGCGCGCGATTAAAATGGTCGGCAATCGGCAATTGATATTTGTCGATACCCCGGGGATATTTCGCCCATCGCGCCGACTGGACCGTGCAATGGTGGGCGCGGCATTTGATGCAACATCTGATGCAGATGCGATATTATTGGTAATTGATGCGCAAAAGGGTATCACCGATACTGTACGCAACCTGGTTGAAAAAATCCGTGGGCATAAAAATTTATTTGTTGCATTGAACAAGGTTGACGCTGTATCAAAACCGGAATTGTTGCCGTTGACCGCGCAAATAAATGAATTGGCATCCCCGCGTGAAATATTTATGATATCCGCACTGAAAAATGACGGGATAAAACAAATGCTGGATTCGTTGGCGGCGGTTATGCCGGCGGGACCGTATTTGTTTGATGCGCATGATGCGTCCGATGTCCCAGATAATTTATACCTGGCTGAATTAACCCGGGAAAAGATTTATAAATATATTCACCAGGAATTACCATATCACATCAATGTTGTAACCGAACGCGTTGATGTTGATGACGATGGCGTGTTGGATATATATCAAAAAATCGTGGTGCAAAATGATGCACATAAAAAGATTGTGATTGGTCGTGGTGGGGCGCAATTAAAGAAAATCGGTACTGTCGCGCGGCATGATATCCAAGATCAATGGGGGGTGAATGCACGATTGCACTTGTTCGTGCGCGTGGAACCAGAATGGGAAAATATTGCCGAAAACTATACAGACCAGGGATTGGAGTTTAAAAAATGAAAATAAAATATAAAACATTTATATTGGGTACGACATTGCCATTACTGGCGGGGTGCCATACAGATGATATGTTTTTAGTATTGGACAAAGCAGATGATAAAATCATATATCAAGACATGGATACATTGAAAACAACGCGTGTTATGGTTTTTGAACAAGATTATATCAGTCAAGAAATCTATAAATTTATTAACCCGGGTGATACGATTACAGGAACATGGCTGGACGCCGGTTTGGTATTAAAAAATACATTTAAATCAAACTTCCAAGCGACGCAACAGCGCATATTTCGCATAAACAATAAATCATTAATTACATTACGCCAAGAACACGCCCGCGACAGCATGATTAATGTAATAAAAAAACAAAATACCAGATAAAATGTTGCATACATCTGATTTTGATTTCGAATTACCGCCGGAATTAATTGCATCACATCCATTACAGCAACGCGATGCATCCCGCATGTTGGTTGTAAAAGGTGCGGATATTATGGATAAACATATCCGTGATTTTGTGGATTATCTGCGCCCCGGCGATGTTGTTGTTTTTAATAATTCGCGTGTGATACCGGCGCGTTTTAATGCGTCTGGGCATGAAATAACATTGCATACATCGGAAAATGATAAAGTATGGTGGGGGCTGTGCAAGAAATTTAATAAAATCCCAATTGGCGAAATATTGACATTGGACGATGGTACCCAGATTCGCGTCCTGGATAAAAATGACGACAGCGGATTAAAATTGGAATTTTTATGTGATAATGTTTTCGATGTATTAAATAATGTTGGCAAAATGCCGTTGCCGCCATATATGAAACGCGATGCTGAAACCGCAGATCGTGAACGCTATCAAACTGTATACGCCGATCCCATTGGGTCGATGGCGGCACCAACGGCGGGATTGCACTTTACACCCGAATTGATGGATGAAATCGAACGCCGCGGTGCGAAAATTGTAAAGATAACATTGCATGTTGGCGCGGGTACATGGATGCCGGTGAAAACAGAAAATTTGAATGAACATAAAATGCACAGTGAATGGTGCTGTATCACGCCCGCCCAGGCAGACATAATAAACGCCGCCACGCGTGTAATTGCGGTTGGCACAACATCCATGCGTACACTGGAAAGTGCGGCAATGGACAACCGTTTGCGCCCTGTAAATGAACAATTCGCGCGGGTTGCACCAATTTGTCGCAGTACGGATATTTTCATCACACCGGGATATAAGTTTGGTGCAGTTGACATATTGCTGACGAATTTTCATCTGCCTAAATCAACATTATTTATGTTGGTGTCGGCGTTTGCGGGACTGGATGAAATGCGGGCCGCATACGCGCACGCCGTGGCGGAAAAGTATCGTTTCTTTTCATACGGGGATTGTTGTCTGTTGTTTAAAAAGGAGAATGCACAATGAAATTTGAACCACAATTACATAAATTGTCAAATGGATTAACCGTCATTCTGGACCCGATGGAATCTGCAACAACCAAAGTAATTGTCGCATTCAACACGGGCAGTCGTGATGAAAATCCAAATGAATACGGCATTACACACTTTTGCGAACATATGTTGTGCGCAGGGACGAAACGTTTCAAGAATTTTGATTCAATAAAAGATTTTATAGAAAATAAATCAGGTTTTTGGAATGCGGGGACATCTACTAAACACTTGTTCTTACATGGGCGTATTATTTACCAGAATACAAATGTATTACTGGATGTTTTCAGTGATATGATACAAAATTCCGTCTTTGATTCGGATGCCATTGAAAAAGAACGTGGCGCTATTCTTGATGAACTTGGTCGCGCCAAAGACAGGCAAAGCAGACAAGAGCGCGACTTTGTTATCAAAAAATTATTGAATGGTGAATCTTTAGAGTTTCGTACATTGGGTACAGCGGAAAATATTAAATCTTTTACCCCAGAACAATTAAAACAATGGATTGCCAGCAGAATTTCTGCAACAAATTGTGTTATTTGTGTATCTGGCAAAATAGAATCCCCAGATAAATTATTAAAACAAATACAAATGCAATATGCATTTATTCCGTCAAATCCCGTTATTAATAAAGCAGAAATGCGGCAATATACCCCGGGAACGGGTCATTTGACATTTTCAGACAACACTAATACATCTGTGATTGTTGCGTTGCCAGAATTATGGAAAAACAGCAAAGAAAATATGTTCCAGCGAAAGTGTGTATTCAGATTTGAAGATTGGCTTACTGAAAATCTGTTTAATGCTTTACGGACTGAAAAAGGACTGGTTTATGGTGTCCAGCCTTATGCATGTGGACCAGATGATTTAACCGTAAGCGGGTTTAAAACAACAGCTAGCCCAGAAAATTTGCAGACCGTTGTATCCATTATCGCGCAAACCTGTGACAGGGTGTATAATAAAAATCATATAACCCCAGAATTTTTAACGCGTTTGATTAATCGTCTCAGACTGGGGGATGCGGATTTTTTGGAATCAAATGAAAACAGGGCAAAAATATTAGTTGATAAATATTTTAAATTTGGCGAATTGTATGATTTTTATTCATCGGTAAAAATGGCAGAATCAATGACCGTTGATGATGTTATAAAATATTCGCGTGGGTATTTTAACAGTCCAGTGTCTATAATTACCACAGGCGCAAATCATAATGTAGATTTAATGTCAGTGTGGCATGCAAACAGCGGCAATTTATCTAAAACAAATACGATTTCTATTTCAAAGGAAAAACAATGTCGTTAAAATTTACATTATTGGCAACGGATGGTAATGCGCGCCGCGGCGCGGTGGAAACAGCGCATGGCACATTTCAAACCCCCGCATTTATGGCGGTTGGCACCGCCGCCACGGTCAAGGCTTTAACTATGGATATGGTCGCCGCCACCGGAACCCAGGTTATTTTGGGTAATACTTATCATCTGATGATGCGTCCCGGCGGTGATTTAGTGGAAAAAATGGGCGGGTTGCACCAGTTCAGTGGTTGGCACGGACCGATACTGACTGACAGTGGGGGATTCCAGGTTATGTCGCTGTCGAACCTGGTAAAAATGAATGAGGATGGTGTTGAATTCACATCGCATATCGATGGCGGCATAAAACATTTCTTGCGCCCCGAAGATTCTGTGCATATTCAACATCAACTGGATTCAAATATAACAATGGCGTTGGATGAATGCCTGCATCTGCCGGCGCCGCGCGAACGGGTTGAAAAAAATGTTGATATGGTTGCGCGTTGGGCGCGCCGCAGTCGTGATGCATTTGTTGACAGACCCGGTTACGGCATATTTGGCATTGTCCAGGGTGCAGATTTTGCCGACCTGCGCAAAAAGTCCGCAAAACAATTAACAGATATTGGTTTTGATGGATATGCGGTTGGCGGTCTGGCGGTGGGCGAACCCCAAGATGTTATGTTTGATATGATTGCGACCACAACACCGTTATTGCCGACAGATAAACCACGGTACTTAATGGGGGTTGGAACGCCGCTGGATATATTGGGTGCGGTTGAACGCGGTATTGATATGTTTGATTGCGTTATGCCAACACGCGCCGGTCGCACCGCCCAGGCATTTACCAGACACGGCACAATGAATATGCGCAACGCGCGTTTTCGTGATGATGTCGCGCCATTGGATGACCAGTGCGGATGCCCGGCATGTAAATTGACGCGTGCATACATTCATCATCTGGTAAAGTGCAACGAAATTCTGGGGGCGATGTTATTGACCCAGCATAATTTATGGTTTTACCAGGATTTAATGCGCGACATTCGCAAATCAATAGAGCAGGGATGCTTTGCACAATTCAAGGCAGATTTTATTGAAAAATATACAGGTGAAAAACAATGAATAATAAAGCACAAGATAAATACATAAACGGCGTACCAAAACTGGTGCTGAATATGACTGATAAACTATATCTGGCGACCGCGGTAAAAAGCGTCGGAAAACTGACATTCGTATATACTTTGGCATGCCTGAAATCCAACGGGAACCAGTATAATTTATTACCAACAACAGAAATCGCAACATTTGATAATTCGCGTTCTGCGGATATTTATTATAAAACTGTTTTGCAAGTTATGAAAAACCAGCAAAAAAATATTGGACCGCAAAAAATAAAAGAAATGATGGCGGATGAAATTTTAAAATTCCATCAAACTGTTCGCTAAAAAGTATTGAAATGCGCCAAAAAAATATTTTAAACTGAACATATAAACAGGTAAAGGAGTCTGGTAATGCCAAAAAAGAAAAAAGAAGTCGAAGTAATCGACATGGGCGGCGCAAAAACCGTCAAAAAGAAAAAGTCGTTTGTAACGCGTGTAAAAATTATTTTTGCCGTTATATCCATAATCTGGATTGCGCTGGTGGTTGCAGTGCCGTTGTGGGTAAAAAATACTTATTCGCAACCGATAAAGAAATCAATCGTTGTATCAATGTTCTTTGATCTGCAACGCAATATTGTTGAACAGTATGAAAAATTACTGGATGGGATAAAGGACGCAATTAATCTGGAAGAACCGGTTGCATTCGCCGTGGACAAGGTTCGTATGGTTGGCGACGCCGTTGATGTCGTAACCGATACCACCGCCAAGGCAAAAGATGCCACCGCCGACGCCCAAGACGCATCAGACAAGGTCAGTGAAACCACAGAAAAGGTTGGAAAACTGGCTGGATTGGTTGGGCGTTTTGGCATTGACACCAGTGGGGTTACAAATGCACTGGACGAAGTGAACAAGGGTGTCGACCAAGTGAACCAGGGTATTGATAAAGCCAATGAAACAATTGCAAAGGTTGATGATACCGCCGCAATGGTAAACGAAAAATTGGATGAAATTGAAAATCAATTGACTGGTCTGTTACAGGTTCAAATTGATGACATGATTGATGGTGTTATTAAATCCCAATTGGATAAAAGTACCGGTGGTTTGGGGACAACATTGTTAACCAATTATGGCATTGAACATGTATACCCATGGCGCCCATCATCATGGCCGGTTGCAACCCAGATTTATGATGATTTATCACAATCTGATGTCCAGGTTATAACCGTTATCACAGATACTGTTGACCAATACTTTAACTATGTTGCATGGGGATTGGTAATCGCCGTATGGGTTCTGGGATTCTTGATTTGGCGTGCAATATTCAAAAAGACCAAATCTGTTATTGCACCGTTTGTGGTATGCCCGCGCTGTGGTCATACATTTGCAGACCGGCGTACTGCATACGGATTTTTACAGGCGTTCCAACCATGGAATTGGTTTTAATTAAATGACCGAAGAAAGAAAAATTTCCGGCAGTAATAATTCCGACAACCCTGTCAAGGTTCACTTGACAGGGTGGCGGTATTTCTTTATTGCAATGGCGGCATGTATGATTGGGGCTGGTACATTTTATATCTGGGCGCAGTTATATAAATCAAATGAATTAAAGGCGCGCGAATTGGAAATACAAACCAAGCAACTGGAATTGGCACAGAAACAATATACATTGGATTCATTGCGATATTTTGCACCAAATAAAACGCGATAAAAAATTTACTTGCAATATAAAAAAAGATATGTCAAAATACACCACGCAGTGCGAGCGTAGCTCAGTTGGCTAGAGCGCAACCTTGCCAAGGTTGAGGTCGAGGGTTCGAGCCCCTTTGCTCGCACCAGAATTTTGTGTAGCAAAGAACTTTGTACACATTATTATTTGGTTTTAAACAGGGTCACATTAGCAATGAAATTTATTTTGAAAATTTTTAATTGATACGGTGCGACCATCAGAATTTGGCGGACGCACTATCAGGGCGTCCGTTTTTTAATTTTTTTCGTCAAAAAGGAAAACTAAATGTCAGAAAACACAAACAACACAACAAAAATTTCAACCAATGAATTACAGGCGCGCCTGCAAAAGGCTGAAAACATTCGTGCGCGCGATGGTGTTGTTTGGAAAGATAAATATGACCGCACGCATACAATCGTGGCGGCACGCGATTTGGCGGATGGCGCGCATGTGCGCCTGGCGGGGCGTGTGACGGCGTTGCGTTGGCTGGGCAAGTTAATGTTTGGTCGTATTTATGATATTGATGGTGAAATACAGTTTTCTATGTCCCGCGAAGAACTGGGCGAAGAACAATACAAATTTATGAAGGCGAATGTTGACCTGGGGGACTTTATCGGGATTGATGGCGAATTGTACCACACAACCGCGGGTGAACTGACGGTGCGTGTTGCAAAATATGAAATATTGTCCAAGGCACTGCGCCCATTGCCGGAAAAATTCCACGGGCTGACCGATATGGAAACCAGATATCGCCAGCGTTATTTAGATATCATTTCTAATGAAGATACACGCCGCACGATGAAAATGCGGTTTAAAATGTTGCGACTAATCCGTGAATACTTAAACGCAAATGGTTTTATAGAGGTTGAAACCCCAATCATGCAGGTTGTCGCCAGTGGTGCGGCGGCGCGGCCATTTATCACACATCATAATGCACTGGATGCGGACTTTTACCTGCGCATTGCACCAGAATTATATTTAAAGCAAACAATTGCCGCCGGGTTTGACCGGGTGTATGAACTGGGCAAAAATTTCCGTAACGAGGGTATGGATGCAATGCATTTGCAAGAATTTACCATGCTGGAATGGTATGCGGCATATTGGAATTATCGTGATAATATAAAATTCTCGTGGGAAATGATTCAAAAATTAATAATGGATTTGCGCGGTACATTACAGATTGAATACCAGGGTACAAAACTGGACTTTTCAAAGTACAACGAAATCGATTACACCGCCCGCATGAACGAATTGCTGGGGGTGGATATATTGGAATTCACAGATACAGATGCGTTAAAGAAACAATTAATCGACAAAAAAATGTTTGATTCAGACGAACTGGAACCATTAAAGTCTGTGCCGGCAATTGTTGATTATGTGTTCAAGCACAAGATTCGTGAACAAATTATTCAACCAACTGTTGTGTATAATTACCCAGCATATTTGATACCATTGGCGCGTCGTAATGATTCGGACAATCGCCGCATTGATATATTCCAATTGATTGTGTGCGGGGCTGAATTGATCAAGGCGTATTCTGAATTGGTGGACCCAATTGTTCAGCGCGCTGCGTTCGAAGAACAGGCACGCAACAAAGCGGCTGGCGATGACGAAGCGTTTAATCTGGATGAAGATTTCTTGCGCGCGATGGAACATGGCATGCCGCCGATTTCCGGACTGGGGTTGGGCATTGACAGATTCTTTTCTATTATTGCCGATGCGCCAACACTGCGTGATGTTATATTATTTCCGATAATGAAATAATATGGGGGGGTGCCATGGCAATCAGTTCTTATTCGGTAAATTATGCCGCCGATTTAACCGCAGATAATGACAGAAAAAACCTGGCGGCGATTGAAAACGCCCGCGCCACGGGGCGTATAAATGATGCGGCGGCAAAATATTTATCTGAATTATATTCAGACAGTTTAACATGGTTTCGTGAAGTATTTTATTTCCTGGGCAAATGCTTTGGTGCGCCCAAGGCACCTGTTATGCGATATGATTATAATACAGATAATGCAATTGACGCGCCGATAAAAATATCTGATATAAATCCGTTATCGCCATATATTGTTCATCACAGATTGGATGCGGATCCAATGCGTAATCAGTTTTTTACCAGTGGGGCGGGGCATAAAATTGACCTGGCGGTATCGTCAATTGTTACGGTTATTGTCGGCGCGCAAAAAAGCATTACACGCGCACTGGATAAAATTACCGGAAAATATTACAGTTCATATGTTGATGATGTTGTACAAACGGTATATCGTGTAATTGCATCACATGACCGCGAAGCATCTGCGCGTGCGGTATCTGAAAAAATCCGTGCGCGATTAAACGAAAAATATATTTCAACACCATCAGAAACAGCATTGTCTATAATCGGGTCTGGACATGAAAATATTGCCGCAGAATTGGTTCGTGAATTGGACAAGGTTCCCAAACCGCGTATGCGCCTGCAAGATGTTTGGCGTGTAAAATGCTTGTTTGATTTAGTCCCCCAGACACGGACATTTATCGAACGCGTTCGTGCAATGATGCCCGACAGAATTTTATCTGTACGCGATAATTTCTATGACATGAAAAATCCGCGTAATTATCGGGATGCAAAATTAATAATCGATATCGGCAAAGATGGTCGTGTTGTTCCCATGGAAATAATATGCCAGGTTCGTACATTTTTCGAATTCGAACGCCAAACACATGCGCATTATGAAATATCGCGCCGCGCCGAAAACAAAAAAAATAAAACCAGCCGTGAAAAAAAGGTTGTCATTGAACAAAAATTGGCGAACTTTATGGAATGTGGTGTCAAAGAATATAATTTGATGATATGCCAATGTCTGGAAGACTTGTTTGATCGTGTTGGCTGGAATATTTTATATAACCAGGGCAACGGCGGATCCATGTTTGATGGATTCCCAAAACGCTGTAAATTATATTATCCACCAAAAGTGTTGGAAATAATCTATTCTAAACTGGATGATGCGATTGAAAACGAAGTATTTCGTATAACCGATTCCCCGGCCGAATTGACCCAGGCACAACAAACAGAAATATTTCACTTTATGGCAGAATTTATATTAGTATCCGCAATGCCATATGTTCAGCGCAATTGGGATATCCCGTCAGATACCATGGCGGGCAAGTTGTTTAACTTTGTCATGAACGAAGTCCAACGGTATTATAAAAAATAGTCTTAAAATCCCCGTGATTATGTATAGGAAATCAAACAAAAATCGCGGGGGTAATTTTTCTTGCTTTCCATAATTTTATCGGCAACAATTATTACAGGTTCACAGTATTTGGGAACCATAACAAGCATAAGAAAGGAAGGCACATTATGCGTCAAGGTAAAGTAAAATGGTACAATGGTAAAAAGTGTTTTGGTTTTATAACACCCGACACCCCGAACGAAAACGGCAATACAGATGATGTATTTGTTCATTCCAGTGCATTAAAGGCGGCAGGTATCAGATTCTTGAATGAAAATGATATCGTTGAATTTGATGAAGAAGTCCGCAATGATAAATTGTCCGTTACCACATTGAAATTAATCCATCGTGACGAAGAATCTGCGCGCCGATTCCAGGAACGCCGCGCCGAACGCCGCCGCGCAATCGAAGACCGCAAACAACGGGCGGAAAAATCAGAACGCCGCAGCGGATTCGCATTTTGGAAAAAATAATTTTTTTATTGATAAAAAATCACCGCCCATCCGGGCGGTTTTTTGTTATGCCCATGCACCCCAGAATGACAAAATGCTGAAATGCGCAAATAAAAAAATAAAGCACCATACCCAGTTCCCTTCCGTTGGCGGGGTGCCGCGCAGCGGCGGGGTGGTCAGAGTGGTCAAGAAAGAGCTACATCTTTGTCATTGCGAGTGAAACGAAGCAATCCAGTAATTTATGCCCCGCGCGTATGCGCGGACATATCGCATCCACTGGATCGCCACGGTCACTGCGTTCCCTCGCGATGACAAAAAGCACCACACCCAGTTCCCCTCTATGGAGGGGTGCCGCGCAGCGGCGGGGTGGTCAGAGTGGTCAAGAAAGAGCTACATCTTTGTCATTGCGAGTGAAACGAAGC